>JAGABH010000092.1 GCA_017614755.1 Oscillospiraceae bacterium | reverse complement strand
GCCGGCAGCCGCCCCTGCGGAGCGGTTCCGCGACGCTGCCTGAACGCGCCGCCGCGGAGGATTGATGGAGGAAGCATGAAAGTAACGGATCGGGTTTGGGCCTTTGCCCAGCCGGTGGTGGAGGCCCACGGCTGCTCTCTCTGGGACGTGGAATACATCCGGGAGGGAGGCGAGTGGTTCCTTCGCCTGTATATCGACAAGGTGGGCGGCGTAAATATCAATGACTGCGAAGCCATCTCCCGGGAGATGGACCCGATTCTGGATCGGGAGGACCCCATCGAGGGCAGCTATCGCTTTGAGGTGTGCTCCGCCGGATTGGAGCGCCCCCTGAAGCGGCCCTCCGACTTCGAAGCCTTCCTGGGCGCGGATGTGCTGGTGAAGCTCTATCGGCCCGTCAACGGCGTCCGGGAATTTCCCTGCGTGCTGCGGGGCTATGACAACGGCGACGTCACCGTGGAATACGGCGGCGAAACTGTGACGTTTTTGAAGGCCCAGGTTGCACTGGTGCGGCTGCGGGTGGACTTTTCTTAAATTTTTTTCCTTCCCCCGTCGCAGGGGTCGGCGTCCTCGACGGCCCGTATGCGTCTGTGATCGGAAGGTTTGGGGCGTCGTGGACGCCGCCCCTACAGAATGGATCGTACGTAACGCAGGAGGTTAGTACAATGAATCAGAATACCAGTTTGGAAATCTTCGCCGCCCTGCGGCAGCTGGAACGGGACAGAGGGATTCCCGTGGAATACATGACCGAGCGCATTACCCAGGCGCTGCTGGCCGCATACAAAAAAGATCGGGCAGGCTACGTGGACAACGTCTTTGTGGAGCTTACCGAGAAATCCCTCAAAATGTACGCTCAAAAGGAAGTGGTGGACGAGGTTCTGACTCCCGCCACGGAGATTCAGCTGGAGGCTGCCCGGAAGATCGAGCCCAACTGCGAGCTGGGCGACCTGGTGAACGAGGAGATTGAGACCCAGGCCTTCGGCCGCATCGCCGCCCAGACCGCCAAGCAGGTCATTATTCAGGGCATCCGCGAGGCGGAACACGGCATGATCTACGACAAGTTCTCCTCCAAGGAGCACGAGATTCTGACGGCCACTGTCTCCCGGGTGGACAACAACTCCGGGGATATCGCCGTCCGCATCGGCCAGGGCACCGATCGTACCGAGGCATGGCTGTCCACCGGCGAGCAGGTCCGGGGCGAGCGCTACCGGGAAGGCGACCTGATCCGGGTTTATGTGGTGGAAGTCCGCCGCAGCACCCGGGGACCCCAGGTCATCGTTTCCAGAACGCATCCCGGTCTGGTGAAACGGCTGTTCGAGCTGAACGTCCCCGAGATCGCCTCCGGCGAGGTGGAGATCAAGTCCATCGCCCGGGAGGCCGGTTCCCGCACCAAGCTGGCCGTCCACGCGGTGGAAGAAAACCTGGACCCTGTGGGCACCTGCGTAGGTCCCCGGGGCTCCCGTGTGGCCGCAGTGGTGGATGAGCTCCACGGCGAGAAGATGGACATCGTGGTCTGGAACGAGGATCCCGCCCAGTTTGTGGCCGCCGCTCTTGCCCCTGCTGACGTGGTCAGCGTGACCATGGTTGAAGGCGAGAAGGCCTGCCGGGTCATTGTCCCCGACGATCAGCTCTCCCTCGCCATCGGCAAGGAGGGCCAGAACGCCCGGCTGGCCGCAAGGCTCACGGGATACAAGATCGATATCAAGCCTGCAAGCCAGGCAGAGGAAGAATGAAAAAAGATAGGATGAAATAATTATATAAACGTCGCTCAGCGACGCCTCAATTCTTTCATTCTTTCATGGTTTCATCTTTTCATTTTGAAGAAGGGAGTGATTTCTATGCCGAAGCGTACCCCCCTGCGTCAGTGTCTTGGCTGCCGGGAGATGAAACCCAAGCCCGAGCTGGTGCGGGTGGTTCGGTCCCCGGAGGGGACGGTGAGCCTGGACCTGCGGGGCAAAGCCCCGGGCCGGGGCGCATACGTCTGCCCCAACCCGGACTGCCTGAAAAAGGCCCAGCGCTCCAAGGCGTTGAGCCGTAGTCTCGGCACAGAGATCCCTCCGGAGGTATTCGACGGCCTTGCCGCACAGATGGAGGAAGCAGATGGAACAGACACAGGATAAGGCCCTTGGCCTGCTGGGCCTGGCCCGGAAGGCAGCAAAGCTCCAGACCGGAGAGGAAACCGTGGGCTCCCTGCTTTTGCAGAAGCGGGCCCGGCTGACCCTGCTGGCCAGCGACGCCGGCAGCGCCGTGGCCCGGAAGATGCGCAGCCTGGCCGAAGGAACCCGCCAGCGAGTCATTGAGATTCCCTACGACAAGCTGACTCTGGGTTCGGCCCTGGGCAAGCAAAGCGTCTCCGTGGCGGCCTTTATGGATGTTTCCATGGCACTGGCCTTTGTGAAGGCACTGTCCCCGGAGCTTGCGGACCCCGCGCTTTTAGAGGATTTGGATCGCCGCGTCGCCAGAGTCAAGGCGAAGCGGAAGAAGAATTGACAGTTGCGGAACGTGTCAACTGTCAACTGTCAATTGTTTTGGAGGTGGCTATATGAGTTTTGTGAAGTACAGAATCAAGGAAGTGGCGGCCGACCTTGGGATGCAGCCCAAGGAGATTGCCGCCATTGTGGAGCAATATTACGAGAAGCCCAAGAGCACGGCTCAGGTGCTGGAGGAGGAACAGCTCAATCTGATCTTCGACCTGCTGACCCAGCGCAACCAGATTGAGTCTGTGGAAGTTGTCTTTGCCGCGGCCTTTGCCGCCCGGGAAGCCGAGGAGAAGCGCAAGGCCGAGGAAGCCGCAAAGAAGGCTGCCGAGGACAAGAAAAAGGCCGAAGAGGCCAAGGCCGCAGGCAAGCCCGCTGCCCCCGCCGCGGCCGGCAAGCCCGAGGAAAAGAAGCCCGCCCAGCCTGCCAAGCAGCCGGCCAAGCCCGCAGAGCCCCAGCGCAAGCGGGAGCGCCGGGTGGTGGACACTTCCGCCGTCCAGGTCAACGCGGACCGTTTTGACGACCGGGTTGACACCCTGATCTCCGAGCGCGATCAGAACCGTTCCGGCGGCAAGCAGAAGATCGGCGGCAAGAACAAAAAGCAGCAGCAACAGGCTCAGAAGGGGGCCAAGTCCAAGGAGGACGAGCGCAAGCGCATGACCAGGCTCCGCCTGGAGGTCATCAAGAAGACTCCTCTGGTGGTGAAGATTCCCGACGAAATCACCGTGGGCGAGCTGGCTGTTCGGATGAAAAAGACTGCGGGCGAGCTCATCAAGTGCCTCATCAAGAACGGAGTTCTTGCTACCGTCAACCAGACTATCGACTTTGACACCGCCGAGTTCGTAGCCACCGAGCTGGGCTGCAAGGTGGAGCGGGAGGTCGTTCTGACCATTGAGGATAAGCTCTTCGACGATCACGAAGACACCGCGGACGAGCTGGTTACCCGTCCCCCCGTGGTGGTGGTCATGGGCCACGTAGACCACGGCAAAACCAGTCTGCTGGACGCCGTCCGGAAGACCAATGTGGTGGCAGGCGAGGCCGGCGGCATTACCCAGCACATCGGCGCCTACACCGTCCGAATCAACGACAACCTGATTACCTTCCTGGACACCCCGGGTCACGCGGCCTTCACCTCCATGCGTGCCCGCGGCGCCATGTGTACCGACGTAGCCATCCTGGTGGTGGCTGCCGACGACGGCATCATGCCCCAGACCATTGAGGCCATCAACCACGCCAAGGCCGCCAACATTCCCATCATTGTGGCGGTAAACAAAATGGATAAACCCGGCGCCAATCCGGACCGTATCCTGACCCAGCTCACCGAGCACGATCTGGTTCCCTCCGAGTGGGGCGGCGAAACCGAAGTCTGCCGCATCTCCGCCAAGACCGGCATGGGCATTGACGAGCTGCTGGAGACCGTGATCCTCACCGCCGAGCTCCAGGACCTGAAGGCCAACCCCAACCGCGCCGCCAAGGGCACCGTCATCGAGGCTCGTCTGGACAAGACCCGAGGCCCCATCGCCACGCTGCTGGTCCAGAACGGCACCCTGAATCAGGGCGACATCATCATTGCCGGCACCGCCGTGGGCCACGTCCGCGTGATGACCGACGACAAGGGCAAATCCATTAAGCACGCCGGTCCCTCCATCCCCGTGGAGATTACGGGCCTGGCCGAGGCTCCCGCTCCCGGCGACGCCTTTGAGGCTGTCTCCGACGAGCGTATGGCCCGTCAGCTGGTGGAACAGCGGAAGCAGAAGGCCAAGGACGAGCTGGCCAAGCAGCAGTCCAAGGTCACCCTGGAGAACCTCTTCGATCAGATGAAGAAGGGCGAGATGAAGGAGCTGAACATTCTGGTCAAGGCCGATGTTCAGGGCTCCGCCGAGGCCGTCAAGGCTAACCTGATGAAGCTCAACAACGAGGAAGTGGCCGTTCGGGTCATTCACTCCGGCGTGGGCGCCATCAACGAGTCCGATATCCTGCTGGCCTCCACCGCCAACGCAATTATCGTTGGCTTCAACGTGCGGCCTGACGCCGCCGCAGCAGCCTCCGCCCAGCGGTCCAACGTGGACATCCGACTCTACTCCGTCATCTATGAATGCCTGGAGGAGATCGAGGCCGCTATGAAGGGTATGCTGGCGCCCAAGTACCGGGAGGCCGTCATCGGCCACGCCGAGGTTCGGGTCCTCTACAAGGTCAGCGCCATCGGCACCGTGGCCGGCTGCTACGTCAAGGACGGCAAGATCACCCGGGACAGCAAGGTCCGGGTCCTCCGGGACAACGTGGTTATCTACACCGGCGAGCTGGGCAGCCTGCAGCGCTTCAAGGACTCCGTCAAGGAGGTCCAGGCCAACTTTGAATGCGGTATGTCCGTGGCCAAGTACAACGACCTCAAGGAAGGCGACATCTTCGAATGCTTCATCATGGAGCAATATCGGGATTAAGCGATAAATCTATGGGCGGCTGGAGCCGCCCATAGATTTATCCACCAATATCTCCAGCGGAGATGCTTCATCTCCGACCGGAAGGAGGAAATACTATGCCAAGCAATCGAATCGGACGAATCAACGAAGAAATTCAGCGGGAGCTTTCCGACCTGCTGCGGTCCGTAAAGGACCCCCGGGTGCAGAAAACCATGGTCTCCGTGACCCGGGTGGACACCACGTCGGATCTCCGCTTTGCCAAGGTCTATGTTTCCGTCTATGACAAGGACCAGAGCAAGGAGGTCTTTAAGGGCCTCAAGGCCGCGGGCGGCTTCCTGCGCCACGAGCTGGCCAACCGTCTAAGCCTTCGCCACACCCCCGAGCTGGTGTGGACCGAGGACCACTCCATCACCTACGGCGCCAGAATTTTGGACATTCTCTCCACTCTGGACATCCCCAAAGACGAGGATCAGGAATCAGGGGACGAGGAACAGGGAACAGAGAATGAGGAACAGGAAGCAGAGGACATGGACGAAGAGGGCGAAGCCCAATGACCGCCCGCGTTACACTGAAAGAGGCCGCGGATTTTCTGCGCAGCCACGACAATTATCTGATTCTCTCCCACCGCCGTCCCGACGGGGACACGGTGGGCTCCTGCGCCGCCCTCTGCCGGGCCCTCCGGGCCATGGGCAAGGCCGCCTGGCTCTACGCCAATCCCCAGTTTACCCCTCGCTTCGCGCCCTATTTGGAGGGGCTTGTAGGGCGGCCTGAGGTCAGGCCGCCGTTCGGCGTATGTCCAAACGGGGAAGACGGCGGCCAGGGGTTTGACCGCCCTACGCAGGAACTCTGCGTAATCTCCTGTGACGTGGCGTCCCGGGGGCTTCTGCCCTTCGGGATGGAGAGCGCCGTCGTGGAGCTGGCCATCGATCACCACGGAACCAGCGAAGGTTTTGCCGCCCGGACCCATGCCGATGAAACCAGGGCTGCCTGCGGGGAGATTATTGCGGAGCTCCTGCCGCTGCTGGGCGTGACCATGACAAAGGAAATGGGCGAATCCCTCTACGTGGCAATCTCCACGGACACGGGCTGCTTCCGCTACTCCAACGTCACCGCCAACACCTTCCGCTGCGCCGCCGCCTGCGTGGAGGCGGGCGCGGAAATCTTCCCCATCAACCGGGCTTTCTTTGAGATCAAGCGCCGTCCCCGGCTGGCTCTGGAGGCCTGGCTGGTGGAGCACATGGAATTCTTTGCCGGAGGCCGGGTCGCGGTTTCCGCCATTCCCCAATCCCTGATGGAGGAGCTGAAGCTGACCGAGGACGACATCGACGACATCTCCGGCTTCGGTCGGGCCGTGGAGGGCGTGGAGCTGGCCGTGATGCTCCGGGAAGTGGAGGGCGGCAAGGGAAAAATCTCCCTGCGCTGCGGCCCTGCCTTCAACGCTGCGGCCATCTGCGCCAGGCTGGGCGGCG
>JAGABH010000091.1 GCA_017614755.1 Oscillospiraceae bacterium | reverse complement strand
TGGAGGCCGCCGAGGCCGCGGGCTTCCGGGATATTCGCCTGAACGCCGTTTTGCTGAAGGGCGTCAACGAGGACGAGCTGGGAGACCTGGCCCGGCTGGCCAAGGACCGGCCTTGGACCGTCCGCTTTATCGAGCTCATGCCCATCGGTCCCGGCGCAGCCATGGCCGACGCCTTCCTGCCCGCAGGGCGGGTGCTGGAAGCCGTACCGGAGCTTAGAGAAATATCAAGTACGGGAAGCGCAGGGGATGGGGCTCCCGTTCCGCGGCGCTCTTATGTAGGGGCGGCCATTGGCCGCCCGCCCGAGGGAAGCGGGAACGGGGCAAAACAGATGCTTCGCTCCGCGCAGACGGACGGTGCGGCGGGCGTGGCCCGGCTCTATACTGCCCCCGGCTGGGCGGGAGCTGTGGGGCTGATTGCCCCCATGAGCTGCGGCTTCTGCGAGAGCTGCAGCCGCATCCGCATTACCGCCGACGGGAAGCTGAAGCTCTGCCTCCATGCTGCGGAGGAAATCCCCCTCCGGGGCCTCCACGGCGAGGCTTTGACAAAGACCATTCAGGAGGCTGTCCTGCGAAAGCCCGCCGGACACCGCCTGTCCGATACCAGACCCAGCGACAGCGCCAGACCAATGAATGAAATCGGCGGATGAAACAAGCGATATACAACTGAGAATTGACAGTTGGCAATCAGAGGTATCCCTTCGGGATTTATTTCATTCCTTCGGAGCAAAGGAGGTTCCTATGGACTTTACCCACATGAACACCCAGGGCCGGGCCGTCATGGTGGACGTGACGGAGAAGGATCCCACCAACCGCACTGCGGTGGCGGAGGGCTTCGTCCGCTGCGCCCCGGAGACGATTGCCGCCATTCGCACCGGCGGCGTCAAAAAGGGAGACGTGCTGGCGGTGGCTCAGGTGGCGGGCATCCAGGGCGCCAAGCGCACCTGGGAGCTGATTCCCCTCTGCCATCCCCTGCCCCTGACGGGGATCGACCTGGGCTTTGCGTTGACGGAAAGCGCTGTCCATATCACCGCCACGGTCCGCTGTACCGGCCTCACCGGCGTGGAAATGGAGGCGCTATCCGCCGTTTCCGCCGCGGCGCTGACGGTCTATGATATGTGCAAGGCCCTGCAAAAGGATATGGAGGTCACCGGCATTCGCCTGTTGGAAAAAACCGGCGGCAAGAGCGGGACTTACCTGCTGGAACAGCCATCCGCGGCGGCGCACACCGGTGCGCCGCGGGAGGAAATGCAGAATGCACAATGCGAGGTGCAAAATGCCGGGGCGGGAACCGTCGCTGCCGTCTGCGTTTCAGAGAAAAAGGGGGTCCAAAAGCACCCGGTGGAGGCGCTGGAGCTTCGGGTGGGCCGGGGCATTGTGGGGGACGCCCACGCCGGAAACTGGCACCGGCAGCTGAGCCTGCTGGCGGAGGAATCCGTGGATACCATGCGGGCTCAAGGGCTTGATCTGCCTCCCGGGGCCTTTGCGGAGAACATTCTCACCCGGGGGCTGGACCTGAAAAATCTGCCCGTGGGCACGGTTTTCCGGGCGGGAACGGCCCTGCTGGCCGTCACCCAGATCGGCAAGGAATGCCACAACGACTGCGCCATCAAGCAAACGGCCGGCCGCTGCGTCATGCCCACGGAGGGCATTTTTGCCGTCGTGCTGCGGGACGGCGTTGTCTGTCCCGGCGACAGGATTTCAGTTGACAATTCTCAGTTGTCATCTGTCAATTCCTGCAAGGAGGTTCTCGTATGAAAATGATTCCTACTGCGAAGGCCGTGGGCCAGGTGCTCTGCCACGACCTGACCCAGATTTTGCCCGGCGAGTTCAAGGGCGCCAGATTCCGCAAGGGCCACATTGTCACCGAGGCGGATATCCCTGTCCTGCTGTCCATGGGCAAGGAGAACCTTTATGTCTGGGAGCTGGAGCCCGGGATGCTCCATGAAAACGACGCCGCCGCCCGGCTGGTTCGGCTCTGCAAGGGTCCCGGCATGGCTGAAAGCGAAGTGCGGGAGGGGAAAATCGAGCTCCGGGCGGAGTTCGACGGCCTCTTCCGGGTGGATACTGCCCGACTCAATGCGGTCAATTCCATCGACGAGTTGATGATCGCCACCCACCGGGGCAACACTGCCGTCCGGGCAGGGGATAAGCTCTGCGGCACCCGGGTGATTCCCCTGGTGATCCGGGAGGAGAAGCTGGCCCGGGCGGAGGCCGCGGCAGGGGAGAAGCCCCTGCTGGAGCTGCTGCCCTTCCGGATGAAAACCGCGGCCGTAGTCACCACCGGCTCCGAGGTGGCGAAGGGTCTGATCGAAGATAAATTTACCCCGGTGCTGGCGGAAAAGCTGAAGGCCTTTGGCATCGAGATCATCCACCACAGCCTTCCCGGGGACGAGCCCGCCGCCGTGCTGGCGTCCATTGAAGCCGCCCGGGCTGCCAAGCCCGACCTGGTCCTGTGTACCGGCGGCATGAGCGTGGACCCGGACGACAACACCCCCGGGGCCATCAAGGCCAGCGGGGCCAGAATCGTCACCTACGGGGCCCCGGTTCTGCCCGGAGCCATGCTGCTGCTGGGCTACTACGCCGACGACACCCCCGTCCTGGGCCTGCCCGGCTGTGTTATGTACGCCAAGGCAACGATCTTTGACCGAATTCTGCCCCGGATTGCCGCCGGGGTTGCGCTCAGCAAGGAGGACTTTGTGGCTCTGGGCGAGGGCGGCCTTTGCCTGGGCTGCCCGGAGTGCCGTTACCCGGTCTGCCCCTTTGGGGGATAGGAAAGCCTCCCCCCGTAGGGACGGCCGCTGGCCGCCCGCAATCCGTACCTGCTGCCAGGGGCGGCCCGCTGCCGCCCTTGACCTGACAGTTTTCCGCAAGCGGGGAAATGCAAACACAGTCGCCGGCGTCTATAATAGGCTTCGACAGGAGGGAACAGTATGGAATGGATCGCGGCAATGCAGCAGGCAATCGCCTACATGGAAGCGCATCTTCTGGAGGAGATCAACTATGAGGACGCAGCCGGGCAGGTGTATCTGTCGAGCTATGAGTTCCACCGGGCCTTCAGCTTTCTCACGGGAATGACGGCCAACGCCTATATCCGGAACCGCAGGCTGTCCCTGGCGGCCCGGGAGCTGGTGGAAACCGAAGGCAGGATTACGGATATTGCCATGAAATACGGCTACGAGACCCCGGAGAGCTTCACCAAGGCCTTTACCCGGTTCCACGGAATCGCGCCCAAGCTGGCCCGGACGGAATCCGCCAAGCTCAAGCTGTTCAATCCTCTTGCAATCAAGCTGACTGTTGAAGGAGGTAACAGCATGGATTACAGGATCATTCAGACCAAGGCCCGGCGTTTTCTCGCGGCGGTGGACAGCTTCCGCAACGAGATCATCAACGAAGCGGAAAACCACGAAATCCCGGACTTCTGGGACAAATGCCAGCGGGAGGACCGGATCAAGTCGCTGCTGGCCCTGCGCCCGGCAGGGAAGCGGGACCTCTACGGCCTCTGTGCGTCCACCAAGGCGGGGGCCGAGACCTTTGACTATGGGATCGGCATTCTGCTGGACGAAGAGACAGAAGCCTTTGACCTGACTCAAATGCAGGAGGCCGGTTACCGTCTCTGGGACACAGAGCCCGGGACCTATGCGGTCTTTGACTGCATGGGGCAGGACGCGTCCTGCATCGGAGACACCTGGGCCCGGTTCTACCGGGAATTCCTGCCCCAAATGGGCTGGGAGGCCCGGGAAGAGACAGACTACGAGCTGTATTATGAACAGGGAAGGCCCGGCCTCTTCTGCGAGCTGTGGATTCCCGTCCGGAAGAAGTAATACTGAGCTCCCGTAGGCTGCCCCTGGCGGACGGCCCCAAAAACCAATGAAAACCCCTCGGTTCCGAAGAGCCGAGGGGTTTCCCATGTTCGAAATATTTTTGACCTCCAACCGGTCAGTCTGCAAAGGCCCGGTAGAGGAAGGTCACGATTTGGGCGCGGGTGCAGGCGGCGTCGGGGCGGAAGGTGGTGGGGGAGGTGCCGCCGGTGATGTGGTTCTCCACCGCCCAGAGGACTGCGTCGTAGTAGTAGGCGTCTGCCGGAACATCCTCAAAGGGAGTTTCCGTGCCCACAGGAGCGGGATTGCCCATACAGGCCCGGAGGAAGGTCACCACCTGGGCTCGGGTACAGCTCCGGCCGGGGGAGAAGGTGTCGGCGGAGGTGCCGCCGGTGATGTGGTTCTCCACCGCCCAAAGGACGGCGTCGTGGTAATAGGCGTTGGCGGGGACATCGGTAAAGGGGTTGTCCTCGCTTTCAGGCGCGGGGCTTCCGGCGGCCCGCCAGAGGAAGGTCACCACCTGGGCCCTGGTGCAGAGTGCGTTGGGGGAGAAGGTGGTGGGGGAGGTGCCGGCGGTGATGCCCACGCAGACCGCCCAGTCAATGGGCTGATGGGCCCAGTGGCCGAAGGCAGGCAGATCGGTGAAATCCTTTCCGGGGCAGAGCTCCGCGCCATCGCAGTCCTCCCAGGGATTTGAGGCAGAGGTGGAGACGGTGGTGACCGTCAGGGTCAGATGGCCCGTAATCTTGGTGATGCGGTAGCTGCCGTCGCCGTTGTCCTTGAGATTTTTGTAGGCGGAGGCAGGCTCGGCGGTCATGGTATCCAGGGCCCAGCCCTCGTCCAGGTGGAGGACGAAGTTCACCTGGCCGGTGCCGTCAATGGCAATCTCTCCGGTTTCGCTGTTCCGAGCAATGGCAAAGGCTGCGTGATCCGTGCCCCCGGCGCTCAGGTCCTGGGTGGGGTAGGCGGTGACCCAGCTGTGGCAGTCGCAGTCGAAGCTGACCTTGGGGGCCTCCAGGCCGCAGTGGACACAGACGCCGTTTTCGTCAAATTCATGCTGGCAGACCTCTGTGGAGGCGACGACGGTTACGGTGACGGGGCCGGTGATCTTTGTAATCCGGTAGGCGTTTTCAATGCCCAGCTCCGAGGGGAGCTTGAGGTTTTTGTAGTTGGCCGTGGGGGTTACGGTGACGCTTTCGATTTCGTAGCCCGGCTCCAAGACCACCAGGAAGTTTACCTGGCCGTTGCCGCTGACGTCGATGACTCCGCTGTCCCCGGAGCGGGGGAAGGCAAAGGCCGCGTGCTCCGTGCCGCCGGAGCTCAGGTCCTGGGTGGGGAAGACGGTGACGGAGACGCCCTCGGAGCATTCAAACTCAGCCCGGAAGGCCTCCAGACCGCAGCGGCCGCAGACGCCGGTTTCCCGGTCGAAGTCGTGGCCCAGGGCGGCCACAGGGGCGGTGGAGGTCTCGCCGCAGACGGTGCAGGCGTAGGTGACGACGCCCTCTTCCGTGCAGGTGGGGGCGGTGGTCACGGTACCCTCATCCCAGGTGTGGCCGTTGGGGCAGGGGCCCTGGCCCCCGGTGGGGTCCGTAAAGTTGGTTCGGTACTGGCCGCCGCAGAGGCTGCAGCTATAGAGGTCGTAGCCCTCCTCCGTGGCGGTGGGGGCAACCGTGACGAAGGACCAGACATGGCCGGTGGGGGCCACGGATTCCTGGATTTCCCCGCCGCAGAGGGTGCAGACCGCTGTTTTCACGCCGGAAACGGTGCAGGTGGGGGCTTGGGTCTGGGTGTATGCGGCGTAGGCGTGCTCCGTCCAGAACTTGCTGGCGGTGGGTGTGGAGGAATCGCCGGAAATGGACCAGCCGGAGCTGGAGGTCATGGTGGGGTCAGAGTAGAGCGCCCAGTTGATGGTCTTTGGGGCCTTGATGCTGAAAACCGTCTGATTGGAGCTGTTTTTCACCACCACTGTTTTGCCGCTGGAGATTGAGGAGCCGCCGCCTCCCCAGCCGGAGGAGCCGAACTTCACGTAGGGCTGGCTGCCGGAGCCGGGATTTTCCGCCATCTGCCGGGAGCCGCCGGCGAATACGGTGGCGCCGTTAATCAGAAGAGTTCCGTCGCAGTCCAGGGGAGAATTGTCGGAGCCGCTGCCGCTGGAGGAAGCGCCCCAGACGATCAGGCTGCCGCCGGAGAGGGTTTCGTTGCCGTTGGAGTCCAGGCCGTCGCCTCCGGCGTTGACGTTCACCATGCCGCCGCTGACGGTTAGACTGTAATCACCGGTGTTGCCGCCGGGACCGGGGCTGGGAGGCCCGGGAGGATTCCAGGGGTCTCCGCCTCCACCGCCGGGGTCGGAGCCGTTGGAGGAACCGCCTGCCGCGTTGATGCCGTCGTCGGAGGAAGTCACGTCGTAGCAGCCTGATTTCACATAGACGTCCTGAGCCTCCAGGCCCTCGTAGGAATTGGTGACAGTCAGGTGGATGGCGCAGTCCGGCCCGTTGTCCTCGCCGAAATCCGCCTGGATATCTCCGTGGACGCCGTCGTCCCCGGTTTTGATGGAGAACTCGCCCCCGGTGATGGTCACATAGGCGTCGGAGTGGATGGCGTCGTCGGCGGTGTTCAGCAGGAAGCTGCCGCCTTGGATGACAATGTGGTTGGTGGCTGCTTCCTCCTGGTCGCCGCTTTCGGTGTCGGTGGAGTTGCAGGAGGCCTTGAGGCCCTTGCAGCTCATGGTGTCCTTGTTGAAGCCGGTGTCGTTGTAGCCGCTGCCGGTTTTGATGTCAAAGCTGCCGCCGTGGATGGTCAGGTCCTGGGCGGCCTGGATGCCGTCGCTGGCGGCTTGCAGGGTGAAGCTGCCGCCGTGGATGGTGATGCAGCCGGCGCAGCCTGCCGCCGGGTCTACGGCGTCGGGATCGGAGCGGATGCAGTCGCCGTCGGCGGTGGTGACCCGAATATCGCCGCCGGTAATTGTCATGGTGTTGTCGCTGGAAATGCCGTTTCTGGCGGAGCTGACGTTCAAAGTCAGCCCGTCGATGGTCAGACTGCCGTATTCGCCCACCTTCAGGGCGTTTTTGGTGTTGCAGACCAGGTTCAGGGTGCCGGTGCCGTTGAGGCTGAGCTGGGCGTAGGATTTGGCCTTGATCACCGCGGATTCGGCGTAGTCGGCATTGGTTCCGTCGCCGCCCTCCTCCGTGGGGCCGTAGGTGTCGGCGTTGTTGAAGGCTGCGTCGGTGAGGGTGTTGACAAAGCCGCCCAGCGCCGTGACCGTGACCGTGGAGGCGGATTCCTTTTTCACGGTGATGGGGGCCGTGAAGGAGGAACGCAGATCCAGACCCGCCAGCAGGAGCACGGCGGGAGCCGTGGCGCCCTTCTTGACGGCAATGGCCCCGTCGGTCCCGGTGCCGGTGAAGACGTAGGTGCCGCCGGTCTTGGGAATGTTCACCAGCAGCTTGTAGCTGTCGGTGTTTTCGTAGACCTTGTTGCCTTGAGCGTCGACGGTCTCAGGCAGGGGATAGTCCGTGCTGCCCACGGTGTATTCCTGGCCCTCGGCGTTGATGCCGGTGATCTGGAAGCCGCTGTCGCTGCCCTGGATAACGGTGAGCTTGTCCCCGTCAAAGACGAAGGTGGTGTAGCCGATGGGAATATCGAAGAACTGACAGCCTGAGCTTCCCTCCACCGTCAGGCGGACAATGCCAAGGGCGCCGTCCTTGCCCAGAACCCGGACCGTGTTGCCCCGAAGCTCCACGATGGCCAGGGCGTTGTCGTCCACCGAAGCGGATAACGGGGTGAAATCGCAGGCAACAACCGCACCGGTGTTGCCTGCAAGGGTTACCGTACAGCCTTCCCCGGCCTCCGCGGCGACAGTTGGCAGCAGGCCCAGGAGAAGACAGACGGTCAGGGCCCAGGCCAGAATTTTGCGGATATGTTTCATGGAAGAGACTCCTTTCCCGTGGTTGTTTGTTTTTCATACTGAACTCCCATAGAAAGGTTGAAAAATGTTCCGAGCAGGAAATGCGCCAGACGAGGCGGAGAATGCGGGCGGGCTTGACGCCCGGCAAGGACGACAACAATGGATGGCACAATTCCCGCCGGAACAGGTTAAAGGTTTCTATGGGAGTTTAATATGACTATACCACAGGGAACCTTAGAGGAACCATAGAACAGGAGAGAAGAAAACGAAAAAACGCCCGGACCATTCGGTTCATGCGGCAGGCCGGGGCCTCATCGGGGCGGCCCGGTTGCCGGTGACGACGCCGGAGGGGACAGTCCGCGGTCCGCAAGACGCACCGGTTGACGGAATTGCAAAAACCCCCGGCTCCTGCTTTTGCGGAGTCGGGGGAGCTGTTTCAAGTCAGTTGCTGCGGCGTGCGGCCAGGGCTTGCTCCACGGCCGTGCGGATGCGGTATTCGACCCGGTTTACGTCGGGAATGCTCTGAAGCTCCAGTACCGCGCCTGTGGAATAGCTCCGCGTCGAGCCAAAGTTGAGTCCCGACGCATTTCGTTGACTGGACACAGTTTCACCGAAGCGGATATCTCCTGTGCCGTCCGCCTTCTGACTTACGGTGATGGGCGGGAGATTGCACAGATCCAGGGTCCGGATGCGATTGCCGACCTTTGTAATAATCCGTTGGCTGGTCAGCGCATAGCGCGCTTTTCGTGTCTGCAGCTTCACAATGTAGCGTGCTGTCAGCGAAAAAAGCCCAACCAGCAGAAAAGCTACAATAAAGAGCTTGGAAGAAAAGCCGCGATTCGGGCTAGTCCAGATTTTCCATGAAGCCATACCGGCAAAGCAGAGCCAGATGATGCCGAAAATCAAGGGGGGAATGTCCTTTTTTTCAAATATCCGGATTTTTCCGGGCTGTCCGGTCCAGAGCAGGTTTTCACCCGGGTACAGCATTTTGCGCACCCATGCGGTATCGTTTTCATAATCCATCTTTTCCCACCTCCTTCCCAATAGGGATTATAGCAAATGTGCTCTGAATTGTAAACAGATAATTCCACCCATACAGTCGAATTATCAAAAACGTTTCCCCCTGCACAATGCGCTGTGCAGGGGGAAATTTTAAACGAATAAACGCTTACAGCTTCTTCGCCAGACGCTCGCGGATGGCGGCGATGAAGTCCTCGGAGGTGACAGCCTCGGGCTTGGGCTCCATCAGGGCAGCCAGGTCGCCGGTCATAACGCCGTCGGTGATGGTCTGCATGGTGGCCTCTTCCAGAGCGGCGCCGAACTTCTCCAGCTCCTTGTTGCCGTCCATCTCGCCGCGCTTCTTCAGAGCGCCGGACCAGGCAAAGATGGTAGCCACGGGGTTGGTGGAGGTCTTCTCACCCTTCAGGTGCTTGTAGTAGTGACGGGTAACGGTGCCGTGGGCAGCCTCGAACTCGTAGTTGCCGTCAGCGGAGACCAGAACAGAGGTCATCATGGCCAGAGAACCGAAGGCGGTGGAGATCATGTCGGACATAACGTCGCCGTCGTAGTTCTTGAGGGCCCAGATGAAGCCGCCGTGGGAGCGGATCACGCGGGCGACAGCGTCGTCGATCAGGGTGTAGAAGTACTCCAGGCCAGCAGCCTCGAAACGCTCCTTGTACTCGGTGTCGTACAGGCGCTGGAAGGTTTCCTTGAAGTCGCCGTCGTACTTCTTCATGATGGTGTCCTTGGTGGAGAACCACAGGTCCTTCTTCTCGGACAGAGCATACTCGAAGCAGGAACGGGCAAAGCTCTCAATGGAGGTATCCTTGTTGTAGGCGCCCTGCAGAACGCCGGGGCACTCAAATTCATAAATGGTCTCGCGCTGGACGCGGCCGTCCACGCCGGTGAAGACCAGCTCGGCCTTGCCGGGCTCGTCAATGCGGAACTCGGTGTCCTTGTAGATGTCGCCGTAGCTGTGACGGGCCACGGTGATGGGGGAGGTCCAGCCGGGGATGTAGGTCTTGACGCCGGGGGTCACGATGGGGGTACGGAACACAGTGCCGTCCAGAATGCCGCGGATGGTGCCGTTGGGGCTCTTGTACATCTTCTTCAGATTGTACTCGGTCATACGCTGGGCGTTGGGGGTGATGGTGGCGCACTTAACGCCAACATGGTACTTCTTGATGGCGTTGCCGGCGTCCACGGTGACCTGATCGTCGGTGGCATCACGGTTTACCAGGCCCAGGTCGTAGTACTCAGTATTCAGCTCCACGAAGGGGGTAATCAGCTGGTCCTTGATCATGGCCCAGAGAATTCTGGTCATTTCGTCGCCGTCCATCTCGACGATGGGGTTCTGCATTTTGATCTTTTCCATCTCAAATACTCCTTGGTCGGGCCAGATCATTCTTTGTATTTGCCCCTTGGGCAGAGGCCCGCATACGGGCCCAGTATAGCAAGTTTGCATCAAAGTTTCAACCGTCAAAAATGACCAATTTTTGCGGGGGGTATTTGGGCAGATTCATTTATTCTGCATGGTTATTAGGCAATCGGAAACAGGAAATAGACAATAGGGAATGGGCAACAGGAGTTCGCAGGGGCCGAACTCGAAAAGTCACGAAGTATGCCCACATTGGCCCACGGGTTCAGCGTTCAGGGTTCAGAGTCCGTAGGGGCGGCCACCTGTGCCCTTCATGGGTATTGGCCGCCCGCAATCCGTACCGATTTATTGTTCAGAGCGTCATTCTGAGCGAAGCGCAGCGGAGTCGATGAATCCGTCCTTCTCTCGTTTTCAGAGACCGGCCTTTTCCAACTGTTCCAAAAACAGCGTTACCGCCAGCAGGTCCGCGCAGCCCCCGGGGGAGAGGTTCCGCCGGATGAACTGTCGATCCAATTCGGCAATTTCCTCCAGGGACGGAATCCGATGTAGGGACAAGCATAGCTTGTCCGCGGACGAGCCATGCTCGTCCCTGCGCACCCCAATGAGTGCGGCTGCAGCCTGCTTTGCCCAGGCGGCCCCCTCCGGCCCGCCCCGGTGGAGCAGGTTGGTGTCCTCCACCTTGGCAATCAGATGCAGCAGGGTTACGGCGGCGGCATGGTTCCGGTCCAGACCTTCTGCCAACAGCTTCTTGAACACGGGCAGGGAAATCTCCCCCACGGCGGGGAGCCCGTCGCTGACTTCACCCCGGATGCCCCGGGTGCCGTACTGCCTGTATAAGGCCTCGCCCGCCGTATTCCACTGGGCGGCGGGCAGCTCCCGTGCCAGGGTCTCTCGGGTCATGGCGGCGGCCTCGTTCAGAATTATGTCAACCGACGGGAAGCCGGCCTCGGCGGTCCAGCGCCGCCCGATGGCCCCGCAGAGGACCCCCAGGGTGAAGATGACCCCCTTGTGGGTGTTCACCCCGCCTGTGGCGGCCAGCATGGTCAGCTCCGCTTTTTTTCCAAGCGGGCGCAGAGAAGCAAAGGTGTCAGACGGAGTTTCCGGCAGTTCGGGATCTCCGTCAGGACCGCCTGCCCTGCCTCGACCGAAACACACGCCCCAGTATCGTGGCAGCGCAGCGGCGGATGCCTGGAAGGTTGAAAAGTCCATATCCTTGTGGGCACCGTTATTGGCCCGGTCCACCAGACCGGGCTTGGGGGTCACGGCGACCTCCTCCAAAAGCGCTCTGGTGGCAAATTGTGCGATAAGCGCCCTGTCTCGCAGGCCGATCGAGCCTTCCAGCAAGTGATCGGCAGCTTCCCTGACCTCCGCTGCTGTGTGGACGCGCCGGGAGGCGCAGCCGCGGCCCGGCTTGCCGCAGACGATGCAAGGCCGTTCCGCGCCGCGTTCCAGCTTGTGCCCGTCCAAACCGATTACGTCCATATCGTAGAGACGACCCATGCCGCTGCTCTCCTCGATCTCCACGCAGAGGGCCTTGACGGTTTCAGCGGGGGCGTCGATGGCAAAATACGCCTCGTCTCCGGTGGGAAGATTGCGGCGCTTCTCCGCCAGCACGGGGAATTTGTTTTGCACAAAGCCCAGCCGGAGCTGCCGGCAGCCCCAGAGAAAGGCCCGGCGGGAGAGGGCCGTGACCTTCACCGGCCCGGCCATGTTCATGGTAAAGGAGATGACGGGGACCTTGTATTGTCCCAGCAGAGCGTTCTGGATGGCAACCCGTTCCTCCCGGGCAATCAATATTTCAGACAGTGTGATTTCTTGTTCAATCATTTCAATTTCATCTTCATCTTTCTGCAGCGGCGCACACCGGTGCGCCACAGGGCAGGTGCGAAAGGCGGCCACATTTTGCGCCCCTACTGTGCTCAATAGTGGACCACATCCTGCGTGCGGCGGATAGCCGCCACGATGGGGGCGGCTTCGGGGGAGCGGAAAAAGGCCAGGGATGTTTCCGGGAGCATATCGGCCACGCTGTCCAGGCGGTTGTCGTGAATGGCCTGCCGCACCGTGGAGGCGGAGATAATCTGTCCGTCGGGCAGCTTCCTCCGGGGAATGACGCGGCATTCGATCCCTTGGGCGGGCAGGGCTTCGGAAAGGACCTCGTTGTAGATACCCGTCACCAGGGAGCGAGGCTCGCTGCCCACATAGCGGGTCTGAATAGCCAGAGCCTGGGCGATCTGGACAAAGAGGGCGGTGTCCAAAGCAGCCTGGGTGCGCAGAATCTTCTCCTCGGTTTTCAGGAAGTAGCCGGGGAAGGTGGCGGAGGAGATCAGATACTCCCCCGTTTCCAGGCAGACCACATTGGGCAGGTCCGCCACGGCCTCCCGGACCAGTCGGTGCCGGACCGCCGCGGGGATTGGCCCCGCGTTCTCGCTGAGCAGGAAGAGATAGACCGTGTCGTTCTCCTTTGCGGCGGTCTCCACCAGATACCGGTGCCCCAGGGTGAAGGGGTTGGCGTTCATAACGATGGCGGCGCTCCGGCCGGGCCGTTTGTGGGCGGAAATCTTTTTCAGGTAGCCGGGGAAGCCGTCCTTCCGGTTCTCCAGGAAGACCAGAAAGCCCGGCACCTCCGCTATGACGGAGAAGCCCAGGTCCCGGAAGAATTTGGCGCTGCCGGGCTTGGTGTAGACAAAAAGATGGAAAAAGCCCCGTTCCTGGCGGTTTTCCATCAGATGGGTAATGACCTCGTTCAGCAGCCCCTCCCCCTGGTGGGCCGGGTCCACGGCGAAGCAGCGCAGGGTGGGCCCAAAGGCGGAGCCGGTGGCGATGGGCTGGCCCTCCTCGTCAAAGACGGCGCAGGTATAGTCCAGGTGCTCGTCCAGGGTGATGTCCACCCGTTCCAGCAGGGCCCTGACTTTTCCCATCGCGCGCTTGTCGGATTGATAAACCTGTGAAACGCTCATGAGAACCTCCAAATCAACTGACAGTTGACAGTTGACAATCTTCGGAGTCGTTCAGATTGCAATCTGAACGACACGATCAATTCTCAACTGTCAATTCTCAATTTGAAAGGTTCCGGCG
>JAGABH010000090.1 GCA_017614755.1 Oscillospiraceae bacterium | reverse complement strand
CGACGTTGTAGATCTGACGGCAGAGCTGTTCTGCATTCCGCCCTATGACGCTGCATGTAAACTGGCGGATGATTTTGGCGTGGACGCCAGCGCAGCAGTTGTCCGCCAGCCGGCACGGGAGGAACTGAAAATCTTCCGCGAGGATCAGCTCCGTTGTCAGCGGGTACTGAGTGAGTACCTGCGTCTGCTGACGGGCTGGAAGGAGTGGTATGAACCAACCGATCCCGATGCCGAACCGGATGACCGCTACGTGGAGGCTTGTCAGATGATCGACACCATCGATTATTTGACGGACCTTTTGATCGTCGGCTCCCTGGAACAACGGATCCGCGCCGTTGATCTGCTGCTGGCGGACGGCAAAATCGACAAATTGGAAGAACGGCTGAGACGCCTCCGTGATGCCGCTGAAAAGGAAACGGCATGACGGGCGGCGCAGCAACCGGTCTGCCGCGCCAAGAAGAAAACTGGCCAAATTTCGTAGAAAGGAGAACGCTATGTATAAAAGCTATGATGATCTTCCCAGCGTCCTGAGCGTGAAAGAGCTGAAGGATTTCCTGGGTATTTCCCGCGCCGGAGCGTATCAGCTTCTGCATCGGGAAGACTTCCCGACCCTGCACCTTGCCTCCCGCATGTTGGTTGCGAAGGACAAGCTTCTTGCTTGGATGGAGCAGAACACCGACACTGTGAATGGTGTGCAGTAAAAAACGACCGTTTCCGAATCGCCTGCTGCAACAGGCGGGAAACAGTCGCTTTTCTTTCGTGTTAGTTGCAATTTGAGGACCTGATTGCAAGAATTCGCTCGATGCATAGCCAACTGGAACGCCTGTCTGCCATAGCCCTTTCCCTGGTATCTCCGGTCGATCATGAAGCGCCAAATGTAATAGGTATTCTTCATGAACTCCGGGTCTCCGTCTTCATAGCCGTTATAGCCGATCATCACAAAGCCAACCGGCTTTTCACCCAGATAGATTCCAAAGGGATACGGCGTGGTTTCCCCTTGCGAGAGCGCCACTTAAGCGTGAATCAGGCTACTTGCGTTGGAAGCGACATATTCCATTTGCTCCTTTTTCAGGCCCAATTTGGTCAGCTTGTAATAGTTATCCCAGGTAATCTTTTCCAGATGAATCTGTTCCATGGATGATTCCTCCTTGTGTTTCTCACATAATCGTATCTATACTTTATTCTCTTTTTTGTCAATCGCTCAGCTTTTGGTAGACGTCCTTTTCCGTTTCGCTGAACGACAAAGTCAATGTGCCGTCGTCAAGGTGCACCTGGAAGCAAAAATGCTTCATGGCAAAATTCTGATTCCCGAGGGGATACAGTCTTGCCACCAGTTCTCCTCGGACTGCCTGGATGAATTTTACGTACAGCTCCCCGTCCTGCAAATAAACCTCGTCCGGATAAAAGACGTCATTCCCGGGGTGCGCGTATTTGCCGCAGAAGCTTTCCCAACGGGAACGATCCGGATTCTTCTCGGTCAGGTCCTCGGTGCTGCGGATCGGTTCGGGCTCCTTGTCCATCGCAATGGCCCGCATGCCCTCCTTAAAGGCGTCGTAGGCCGTATCATCCTCAGCATCACGACTCCAAAGGATCACCAGCATTCGGTCCGCGTCGATCCAACGCTCGTACCAACTGGTGGCTCCCTTGTGCCATCCGCTGTGATTCACCACAAGCCCAAGGCTTGGGGCGCTCTGGATCATCCAGCCAAAGCCG
Source organism: Oscillospiraceae bacterium (assembly GCA_017614755.1). Lineage (GTDB taxonomy): Bacteria > Bacillota > Clostridia > Oscillospirales > Oscillospiraceae > JAFRPC01. The sequence continues at coordinate 1,784 of JAGABH010000090.1, read as the reverse complement.
CAGGCGGAGTTTGCCGCCTCATCATCATAGGCGATCGCGCCGTTGTTGAGTCTTGCGGGCGTATACATGAGCTGCTGTGACGCGGGAGTGATCAGGGTTCCCGCTCGCAGCGTCCGATCCCATTTGAACAGATCAAGGACCGTGGAATATACAAAGCCATCGCCATTCGTGCCGTCTGTGGCGATTACGTCGCGCTCATGCTCCGATTCCTCTGGGAGAACAAAGCGGTCATGCTCGATCACCATGTTGCGCACGAAATTGTCAGAAGGAATCCCGTTCACGCGAATGTGATGGACTCCGGTGGAAGCCATGCCCGCCGGCGCAAAGAGGTTCTTTTGCAGGAAGTCCTCGAAGGGCAGCCCGGAAACCTGCTCCACAATCAGCGCCAACAGGGAAAAGCCCGTATTGGAATAGTTGCATTCCTCTCCCGGGGCAAAGTAGGGGGGCGTACCGCTTTCCATCAGCCAGCGAAGCATATCGCGGTTATCCGGGATTCTCTTTTCCTGTTCCCAGGTTTTTACGTAAAAATTCTGATCAGAGGGGTCGGGTTCGCCGCCGGTGTGGGTCAGCAAATGGCGAACCGTTATGCCCGGGAAGGGAAGCTTCGGAAAATACTTTGTAATCTCGTCTTCCAGCCGCACCTGTCCGTTCTGCACCAGCAGCATAATGGCTGCAGCCGTGAACTGCTTGCTCACCGAGGCCAGGTCAAAGATGCTGTCCTCCCGCATGGGGAGTTTGTCCTCCGCGTCCCGCCAGCCGAAGGCGCCCTTGGAAATGATCTCACCGCCCTCGGCATAGAGCCAAGCGCCGTTGAATGCGCCCTTTTCGTGAGCCTCCCGGGCCAGGTTTTCCATCATTGTCTTCTTATCCATATCCATAGTGATATTTGTTTCGTTTTTCATAAGATTCTCCTTAATTGTTCTATGTTGGTGTTTGGCGACGCGAAGCTGGTGTCCGCGCCACAGTCCGTAGGGGACGGGTTTCCCGTCCCGGATTCACGGTAGACAGCGCTCCCCGTGGCGCACAGGTGTGCGCTGCTGCCAGGGAATATCGCAGGAATTAAATTTTGCATTCTGCGTCCTGCATTTTGCATTTCCCTGTCTTTGCGGGGAAAGCGTGGCCGGCAGATTGCCAGCGCTGCAGGCGGGCTCAGAACGCCCACTTGCCTCTGCGGAAGATGGGAACCGTCTTGCCGTCCCGGGTGATCGCGTCAATGTCCAAGCCCTCGTAGCCGATCATGAAGTCGTTGTGCTCCATGGAGTCGTTAATTCCCATCGCCCGGCACTCATCGATAGTCTTGCTCTCAAAACCGCGGATCGTGTTGGTGAAGCCCATGCCCAGAGCCAGATGGCAGGCGGCGTTTTCGTCGAACAGGGTTTTCCAGAACAGCAGGCCAGACTCGGAGATCGGAGAATCCACGGGTACCAGTGCGCACTCGCCCAGATAGGCCGCGCCCTCGTCCATGGAGATCATCTGCTCCAGCAGGGCCTGATTTTTCTCGGCGTGGACCTCCACGGCCTTGCCGCCCTCGAAGCGGACCCAGAAATTCTCGATCAGCTCGCCGTTGTAGCTCAGGGGCTTGGTGGCGTAGACGATTCCCTCCGCCTTGCCCCGCATGGGAGAAGTATAGCACTCCTCGCTGGGGATGTTGGCGTCGAAGGGCACGCCGCCGATTGTCATGTCCTGACCGCCCAGGAAGGTTCCCTCGGGAATCATGCCGACGGTCAGATCGGTGCCGTTATCGCCCTTGTAGTGCAGCTCGGCAATGCCCAGATTGTTCAGAT
>JAGABH010000089.1 GCA_017614755.1 Oscillospiraceae bacterium | reverse complement strand
GCTGCTGGGCCGGCTGGAGATCGGAGGCACGCCGCTGCTGACGCTGCTGGCCCGAGGTCTGGACCCGGCGGCAGCCTGCATCGGCCTCACCGGGACCCTGCTGCTGGCGTTTATTTTGAGCTTTCCGGCCAATGAGCTGCTGATTCCCCTGGCCCTGGTGATCGCGGGAACGGGGAGCGGAGACCCCGCCGCCCTGTTTTCCCTCCCCACCGCCCTCTGCGCCGCCGTCTTTACCCTCTTCCACTGGCCCTGCTCCACCACGGTTCTGACGGTGTGGCACGAGACCCGGAGCCGAAAATGGACCGTTCTGTCCATTCTGGTCCCCACCGCAGCCGGTGCGGCTCTCTGCGCGGCGGTTCATCTGATTGTGTAGGGGCGGCGCCGCCACCCGCCTGCACCCAGCCGGGAGGGAGAAAAGGAATCGGGAATAGCTGTGGTATTTTCAAATTACCATTTAAAACGGGATTGAAAAAGGAGAACGGATTGCCACGGCCCCCCTGGGGCCTCGTAATGACAGACGGGGAAGATCGCAGGGGCGGCGCACTCGGTTCCCGGCAGAACGCTTATAACGAAGGAAACAGGCAGAACGCAATGCGTTCTGCCTGTTTCGTATGCAAAAAATCAGGTTCAGATGGGATGGTCCCGCAGGAAGAGCACGCCCAGGGTGTTGCGGCCACAGTGAGAGGAGATGGTGCAGCCCGCCCGGGTGACGTGGATGTTGGGGAAGTCGCCCAGGCTCCGGAGCTTTGCCACGCAGGCCTCCAAGATCTCGTCGTCACAGCCGCCGTGGGTGATGAAAATATGGCTCCGGTCAATGCCCTCCCCGTCGCCGATCCGGTCGGCGATGTATTTTTGCAGCACCGCGTCAAACTTGCCCCGGTACTTCGCGCCTACGGACATTTTGCCGTCCTTGACGACAATGCAGGGCTTCAGATTCATCAGGTTCGCCCCCAGCATAGCCAGGGCGGAGCAGCGGCCGCCCTTGTGGAGGAAGGTCAGGCTGTCGATGACAAAGGAAGCGTCTACGTAGGGGGTCAGTCGGCGGCATTCCTCGGCGATCATTGCCGCGCTCATGCCCTTTTCCGCCAGCTCCACCGCCTTGAGGACCAGCAGGCCGCCGCCGGTGGAGAGATTCCGGGTGTCCACTACGTGAATATTCTCAAACTCCTCCGCGGCGATGACGCTGTTCTGATAGGTGCAGGACATCTCGGAGCTGATGGTGAAATGGACGATATGATAGCCCTGATCCACGTACTTGCGGAAGAACTCCGTGCAGTCCGCCAGGCTGGGGGCCGCAGTTTTGGGAAGGGATTTGTTTTGCTCGTAGTTGCGATAAATCTCATCGGGGGTGATGTCAATCCCATCCACATGGTTGACGTCGTTGACGCTTACAACAAGGCGCATCAGGGGAATGTGATGGCATTCCAGCTGTTCCGGACTCAGGTCGGTGGTGCTGTCGCTGGTAATCAGGACCTTCTCAGACATTGGGACGACTCCTTACAATCAAGATTTCTTCCGGCCATTATACTATGAGTCCAATCAAAAATCAAGTGTTTTCGATGGTTTTCCCCGGGAGCTTTTCAATGCTGCCGCCGGTGGACAGATCCTTGTCCGCCAGAAGCATGAGCTTTTCCGCCAGAAGCCGGGAAAAGCCGCCAATGACGGCGGAAGAGATTATCAGCTCCTCCGTCTGCTCCGTGGAAAAGGGCGTGGTGTCCTCGTGGTCCAGGATGGGTCCCGCCACGCCACGAACCTGCTGGACAAAAAAGGCTGCGGCAAGGGCGTGCCGGGCGGCGTAGGTGGTGTAGAACTCCCGAAGCTGCTCCTCGGTGAGGCCGGTGGGCAGGAGCTTTTGAATCAGAGCGATGCTGAGGCCCTGCTTCAGGGTGCAGATTACCAGCAGATAGGCGATGTGGATCCGGTAATAGCGTTTTTTCACAGGCTCCGGCATGATCTTTATCCGCACGTAGTTGTTGATGGCGGCGGAGGTGATGAGCTCCTCCTCCTTCAGCTCCGGGGGCAGGTAGTCCACATACTGCCGCAGCAGGAGAATGACCTGCTCCATATACAGGCCCAGGTCCGGAATCTGCTCCCAGGCGGGCAGCCGATAGTTGTTGAGATAGGTTTCCCAGCGGCGGAGCTTCCCCGCTACCAGCGCTTTATCGTAATTCATTTTAAACCCTCCTGACGGGCAGACTTCATCTGCTCTGCGAAATTGTGTTATATCAAGTATAATACCACAGAATTTCCCCAAAAGCAACGGGAAATCCCGGATTTTCATCTATTGACATAGAGCGCTGTATATGGTAAGATAATGCAGAATATTAGATCATATCGCTTTTCCAATCAATTAGGTCTGCGTGGCTTTGCCGCGGAAAGGAGCGTCTATGTCCGAATACATCATCATTACCGATTCCTCCTGCGATATTATGCCGGATCTGCTGGAAAAGTGGCAGGTGCCCTGCGTCAATCTCACCTTGAAGTTTGACGAGGACGCCGAGAGCTTCGGCAACTATGATATGCCCTTTGACCGGTTCTATGACCGGATGCGGAAGGGCAGCGTGGCCCGGACCGCGGCGGCCAACATGGAGACCTTCAAGGAGGCCTTTGAGCCGTTTTTGAAGCAGGGGAAGGACCTGCTCTACGTGGGCTTTTCCTCCGGCCTCAGCACCACCCTCAACTCCGCCGTCATGGCGGCCCGGGAGCTGATGGAGGCCTACCCGGATCGGAAGGTCCTGGTAGAGGACAGCTTCTCCGCCTCTGCGGGCTTCGGCCTGCTGGTCTACCTGACGGTACAGGAAAAGCAAAAGGGCGCCACGCTGGAGGAGGCAGCCAAATTTGTGGAGGACACGGTGCCCCACCTCTGCCACTGGTTTACCGTGGACGACCTGGTTTACCTGAAGCGGGGGGGCCGAGTCAGCGCCGCCAAGGCTTTCGTGGGCGGTCTCCTGAACATTAAGCCCGTGCTGCACATGGACGATCCCGGCCACCTCATCAATATGTTCAAGGCCCGGGGCCGCCATGCCTCCATTAAGGCCCTGGCGGACAAGTACGGGGAGCTGGCGCTGAACCCCGGCAAGGATACGGTCTTCATCTCCCACGGCGACTGTATCGAGGACGCGAAGCTGCTGGAGCGGATGCTGCGGGAGCGCTTCGGTGCTTCCGTGGAGTTGATTACCTACGTGGGACCTGTCATCGGCTCTCACTCCGGCCCCGGCACCCTGGCCCTGTTCTTCCTGGGCCGGGAGCGCTGATGGCCCGCCGTACCCCCCTGGATCAGCGGAGCCTGCCCAACTATACCCGCGGGGAGGAGCGGTTCAACTTCATCTCCCATGTGGCGGGAGGCGGCATCGCGGTGGTGCTGCTGTTCCTCGTGGTGATTCGCGCCTGTCTGCATCGGGACCCCTGGGCAATCGTGGGCAGCGCGGTCTACGGCCTGTCCCTGGTGAGCGTCTACACAATCTCCGGGGTCTACCACGGCCTGCGGCCCAACAAGGCCAAAAAGGTCATGCAGGTGCTGGATCACTGCACCATCTATTTTCTGATCTTCGGCTCCTATCTGCCCATTCTGCTCTGCTCCATCCGCCGGGCGTCCCCTGTGACGGCCTGGGTCCTGTTCGGCGTCATTGCGGCTATTATGGCCCTGGCGGTGGCGCTGACCGCCATCGATCTGAAAAAGTACCGGGTCATCTCCATGATCTGCTACATTGGCCTGGGCTGGTGCATTGTCTTCGCCGCTCCGGTGGCCATCCGGGCCATCCCCACCCCGGGGCTGATCTGGCTCCTGGCAGGGGGCATCGCCTATACCGTGGGGGCCATCCTCTACGGCATCGGCGTCCATAAGCGCTATATGCACGCGGTGTTCCACCTCTTTGTGATTCTGGGGTCGGTGCTGCAATTCGTCTGCATTTTCTGTTACGTGATTTAATCCGCAGGGGCGACCAATTTTCCCTTTATGGGGATTGGCCGCCCGCCCGTCGTACCGGGGCCGAAATTCAGAGCCCGCAGGGGAGCCGACCGGCGCAAAAAAATAATTGCTTTGTGGGCGAAAGTATGATATGATATTCTTTAGTGCAACGTAAGGAGAGATTTCAGTGGAGTATATCATACTGGATATGGAGTGGAACCAGCCCTGGCCCGGGTCCTACGCGGCCCAGCGGCCTCTGCCCATCCACATCAGCGGGGAGGTCATTCAGATCGGCGCGGTGCGGATGCTGGAGGACCAGACCATCGCCGACGAGTTCCAGGTTCTGATTAAGCCCAAGTTTTTTCGCCGGCTCAACAGCCGGGTGGCCAAGCTCACGGGCATCCGGGAGAGCCGCCTGAAGGCTGAGGGCCTGAGCTTTGACGACGCCATCAACGAGTTTTACAACTGGTGCGGGGAGGACTGCGTCTTCCTCACCTGGGGCTTTGACGATATTCCCCTGCTCTCCGGCAATATGATGCTCAACGGCTACGATCCGGTGTGGATTCAGCATTGGTACAACGCTCAGATGATCTTCAACGCCCAGACCGGCTCCGGCAACAACCAGAAGGCCCTTTCCACCGCTCTGGAAATGCTGGGAATCGAGCCCACCCGCCAGGCCCACGACGCCCTGGGAGACGCCTATCATACTGCCCAGATCTGCGCGAAGCTGGACTTGAAAAAGGGCATCGAGGAATACCACGGCTCCCTGCGGGAGCATGAGGACGGGCTCCATGGGGCCAACGTCCCCGGCTGCGTCAGCCGCCGGGTCTTCCACGATTATGAGGACAAGTCCGCCGCCATGGGGGACATGGGAGGCAAGGAAAACCTCTGCCCGGTCTGCGGCAAGGAAATGACCTGCCAGGGCTGGCATACCCAGCCGGGCCGCCGCTACCTGTCCCGCAATACCTGCCCGGACCACGGGGATTATATTGTCCGCATCCGCTTCGAGCGGGACCGGGACGGGAGCCTGAAGGTCTGCCGCCTGGTCTACGACCAGAGCTCCGCCCTGGCGGAGAACTACGAGGAAGAAATCGCCAAGAAAGCGAAAAAGCGCCCCCGCCGCCGGCGCAGACGCACCAAGACGGAAGTATAGCGGTGCGGTCTGAAAGGGCCGGAAAAACAGTGAACTGACCGCATGGTCTGAATTCAATAAAAGTTACTGCGTGGGCAGCTTGCCCAGAACGCAGCCGAGGAGCCGAACCGCGTCTTGTTTCGCAAGATACGGTTCAGCTCCTCGTTTTTTCGAAACGGAAAAAAGAACAAAGGGAAAGACAGCAGCGAGC
>JAGABH010000088.1 GCA_017614755.1 Oscillospiraceae bacterium | reverse complement strand
CCCGTTTTTGGGGCCAAAATGGATGAATATTTTTTGCTCAAAAATGTTGACCCTCTATTTGACCCTAAAACTTTTTTCGGGAGCCCCTTTCGGAGGCCTCCGCGGCCGGGCAAATCGGAAGATTTTTCCGGGTTCGGAGGTCTCTGCGGAACGGTCGGCCAAAAGTTTTTTCAGGACCGTCGGCTTCCGCGTCAAAGAGGCGCGGAGCGAAGATTCCGTCAAAGAGGTCGGTCAACACTCTTTTTTCGGCTGTACAGCCGATATTTTATTACGGTCAGGCGTTTGCGGCGGGAGGAACCAGCCGGGGTCCTGTCTGCGTTTCGGCGTCGCCGTCCTCTGTCCCGGTGCCGGTCAAAGCGCGGAGGAATTCCTCCATCCGGGAGGAGCTCTCCTTCTTCATCCGATCCGAAACGTGGCCGTAGACGTCCAGCGTGAAAGCTGCGGTGGCGTGACCCAGGTTGCCCTGCACCGTTTTGATGTCGTCCCCGTTCTCCAGGGAGAGCATCGCATAGGTGTGCCGCAGATCGTGGACCCGCGCATCCGGGCAGCCGATCTCCTGCGCCAGCTTCTTGAAGTGGACCCGCATGGTGCCCGGGCTGATGTAGGAGCCGGTGATGGTGGTGAACACCAGCCGGCATTTCGGCTTGGCCGCGTCCTTCCAGTCCTCCCAGCAGTTCCCCGCGATCTTCTTGTACCGGTCCTGCCGCGCCTTCTGCTCCCGGAACAGATCCATCACAAAGGGGGCGGGCATGATGGACCGGGCCCGGCCGTTCTTCGGCGAGGAGAAGCAGATGCCGCCGTCCTTAAGGGGCTTCTTCAGCAGCTGCTTCTCGATCAGCACCGTGCCGCGGCGGAAGTCGATGCAGTCCCAGGTCAGCCCCAGGGCCTCCGATTCCCGGAGCCCGGTCAGGACGATGATCTTGATCAGGGTCCCGTAGTCCTCGTCTCCGTCGGCGGCCTCCAGGAGGTCCTTCAGCTGTTCGTCCGTCAGCGGCTTGATGACCGTCTTCTCCTTCCGGGGCAGGACAGCCCCGGCGCAGGGGTTCATGCGAATCAGGTTGTCGTTGACGGCCTGACCCAGCAGCTTGTTCAGAAGACCGTGGACGTTGCGGATGGTCTTGGCCGAGATCCCCTTGCTCCCGTCCCGGGGGGAATAGAGGGTGTTGTAGAATCTCTGGATCGTGATCCGGTCCAGATCCCCCAGCGGGATGCTTCCCAGGCGCGGGATGATGTGGGCCTTGAAGATCGCCTGATAATTCTTGACCGTCGAGTATTTCTTGTCGAAGGTGTATTCCTCCAGCCAGAGCTTGATCCAATGCTCCACCGGCATTCGGGAGGGCTCCAGGTAGTTGCCCTCATCCACCTCCGCGATGATTTTGGATAACTTCTTCCGGGCCTCCGTCTGGGTTTTGCCGTAGACAGATTTCTGGACCTTCTTTCCGGTGGCCTTGTCCTGGCCCACGGTGGCGCGGCCCTCCCATCTGCCGTCCGGCCGCTGCCGCAGAGAACCGCTGCCGGACGCCCGTCGTTTTCTGTTTGCCATGGCACCTCTCTTTCTACAGAGTCCGAATGGATTCAGCCAGTCCATTTCGTCGTTTACATAATACCCTGAATTTTTTAGAATGCAAGCATCAATTCTTTCCGGGCCTGCCGAAAATGGCGGGCTGTTTTTGTGCAGTCTGCCGAGGGGCGGGCAGCCCGAAGGCCGCCCGTCCCCCTATATGGATTAGCAGCCGCCGGTCTGCTCGTTGACCCAGTTGATGAACTTGTCGCGGGGCACCACCATGCGCTTGCCGATGGGCAGGGTCGGGAAGCCCTTGGCCTGCATCAGCTTGTAGGCGCTGGTCCGGGAGATGCCGAGGATGCCGGCAAGATGGTCGGCGTTCAGAAAAACGGGGAATTCCTCCAGGGTACGGTACATGGTATGATCCATCATAGAACCTCTCTTTCTGCGGAGCTTCCCTCCGCCTCCGTGATGACAATAACTTCAAACAGAGTACCTGTGCGGTTTGTACGGTATGTACGATATCCGAACGTGCGGAAAAATACCGCACATACCGCACATATCGGACACCTGCCTGTCATTCCGAGCCCAGTGCGCACACTGGGCGTGGGAATCCGTCTCTCCGCGAAAAGAGGAACGGATTGCCACGGGGCCTTCAGCCCCTCGCAATGACAGGTTACGACACCCGTCATGACACCGGCCCCTTGGCGGCGCTGAGCTGCAGCAGCTTCGTGTTCCCGTCGCGGCGGGGGCGGCAGGTGAAGCCGTACTGCTTCTCCAGCACGCCGCCCGCGGCGTTGAGGATGCGGGTCACCGCGTTGGGCGCCAGCAGCAAAGCCGGATCGGCGGCGGCCAAGCGCTCGGTCAGGGCGGTGGCCGTGCCCTCCCAGGAATGCGTCCGGGTCACGAAGGCCGCGATGGCCTTGAGCTCCCGGTCCCGGGAGGGCTTGAACTGCCCCACGGAGCTTTCCGTCAGCACCCAGTCCACGGGATTGTGCCGGAAGCACAGCCCCAGCTCCAGGTCCCGGACGTCCCGCCCGGTGCCGAAGAGCTTCAGCTCGCTGCCCGCGCGCTCGTCCTTCAGAAGCACGAAGGTGGAGTCCGCGCTGCCCATGAGGCCCGTGGTGCCGGAGACCCGCTGGAAGGGGTCCACGGAATTGGCCTTCCGGGTGTGGTGCACCGCCAGCACCGCCACGCCGAACCGGTCGGCGATGGTCTTCAGCCGGCTCATGGCGTTGTAGTCCCCGGCGTAGCTGCACTGCTCGGATTTCAGCTCGCGGATCTTCTGGAGCGTGTCGATGATCACCAGCCCCACGTCGGGGTGGGCCGTCAGGAAGCCCGTCAGCTGCTCCTCCAGGCCGCTGCCCATGATCTCCGCCTGGGTGGCCAGATAGATCCTGCCGCTTTCGCCGCCGGTGACCTCCACCAGCCGCCGCTGGAGCCGGTCCAGGGTGTCCTCCAGGCAGAGGTACATGACCTCGCACTGCCGGACCGGGAAGCCCCAGACGGCCTGCCCCGTGGAGATGTGATGCGCCAGCCACAGAGCCAGCCAGGACTTGCCGATCTTGGACTGTCCGCAGAACAGGGACAGGCCTCTGGGGATCAGGTTCTCCACCACGTAGACCGGCTCGGAGAACTCCATGTCCATGACCTCATCGGAGGTCACGAACTCCAGTTCCGTGATCTTGAGCCCGAACATCCGGCAGAGATAGCGGAGCACGTCGGCCTCGCCCTTGCCCATCACCGTCATGGCGTAGTCCACCACGTCGCCCTGCTTCTGACAGCCGGTGAAGCCGTTGCAGTACCAGGTGCCGTCGTCGTAGGCCGTGGCCTGCTCGCCGCAGTGGGGACAGCGGATCAGCGTCCGCGCGTCGTAAGGGATCTGCTCCCTGTCGAGGTACTCGATCAGTCTCGGCCGCAGCTTGTCCCGCAGCCTTGTCATCGTCTCTTTGTCGATAGTACATACCTCCTTCTTAGCATCGTTCATCTTGTTTTCTTCTTTCATTCCTCCGATTCCGCACCGGGCCAAGCAACTATATTCCCCCTTCATTTCCGGTGCGAAAAAAGCCTGATTCTGCAAGGGTTTCTGAAGCCCTAAATGCGTAGAAAACAACCCTCCCATCTGTCATTGCGAGACCAGTTCGCAAACTGGTCGCGGCAATCCGTTCTCCGACGTGGAGAGGACGGATTCCCACGCCACTTTTCGCGTAAGTGAAAATGTAGACCGCCGTCACTGGCTCGGAATGACAAGACCTCAGCTGACCCTTGCATAGCGTTCCCTTTGCCTTGCCGCCTCCTTTGTTTTCCTCCTTTTTTTGCTGCATGGCTGGCAGTACTTCGCCCGGTTGGAGCCCGGGACGAAGGCCTCGCCGCAGCTGGCGCAGCGTTTGGTCGGCCCGCCCAGCAGGGACGCCTCCAGTACCGGGT
>JAGABH010000087.1 GCA_017614755.1 Oscillospiraceae bacterium | reverse complement strand
CCTGCTGGGCGGCCCAATGCTCCGCCGCCTGGGCGAACTCCGCCGCCCAGCGGTCGTGGTCCTCCGCAAACTGGCGTTCCCACTGCTCCGCCTTCCGGTCGGCTTCGGTCTGCCGCTCCCGGGCGCTCTGCCTGTCCAGCCAGACCTGGTAGTCCTTGTCGTAGAGGCCGATGGCCGTGCCCAGCTCGTCCCGCAGGTCCGCAGTCTCCCGGTCATAGGCGGCCCGGGCCCGGTCATAGTAGTCGGGCAGCAGGGCGGACAGCCGGGTCAGCTGATCGTCGTAGGCCTGGGAGGCCTGGGTCTGGGCATAGCTGGAGGCATAGCCTCCGGTGAGGGAAGCGGTCCTGCCCAGCACGTCCTCCATGGCCCGGCGGCCTTGGCGGAGATACTGGTCCTTTGCCGCCCGGTAGAGGGGATCGGCGGCGGGGTCATAGGAGAAGGCGGGGCGGTCCAGCAGGGCCTGGGCGGTCTGCATGGCCTGCTGATACCAGGCGTTGTCCGTGCTGTTCCAGGTCTCGTCAGAGGCGGTTTCGGTGAGCCATTCGTCTTTCTTCTTTGCCATAGGGTTACTCCTTTCTTCAAAACTTCAACTGTCCGACCCCTTTGGGGCTGTGGGTCCGGCAGTAGTGGGCAGCGGTGGTCTGCCAGAGCCGATTGAAGAGGGCGGCGTCGTTGTTGTAGCGCTCCAGCTCCCCGTGCTCCAGGTCGATCCGCATGGCGAGATAGCGGGGGTAGAGCTCGTCATAGGGGAAGGGAATCACCAGCGGCGTGGTCAGCTTGCTGGCCTGGTCCTCGTAGGGGACAATCTCCACCGGCTCCCCCGCAAAGGCGGCCAGCAGCTCCGTGCAGATTTTTCCGTCCAGGCGGGAGAGCCAGCGGAGCTTTGTGAGGAGATCCAGCTCGTTGGGCCGGAGCTGATCCGCCTGGTCGATGGCGTCCCGGATCGTCATGGGCGGCCTCCTGTTACAGACCCGCCGTCACGGCGGCCCGGGCGGCGTTCTCCTGCTGGCGGCGGATGAAGTCCTGCTGCCGCCGCTCCTGGCGCTGGGCTTCTGCCAGAATCTCATAGACCGGCCGGGGCACCCGGACGGCCACGCCCCGGCGGATGGTGTAGCCCTTGCCGTTGAGGCCCACAAAGACCAGGTCCTCCTCCTTCCCGGTGGCCCGGGGGAGGGTAACGGTCACGTAATCGCTGTTCGTTGCTTTCATGTGTTGGTTACTCCTTTCGTTGTTCGGTGGATTTGAGTTGATAATTGACAGGATATTATTGACAATTTCGGAGTTTTTCAAATTGCAATTTGAAAAACACGATGAATTGTCACTTGTCAATTTACCTTGGCTGCGTTGCCGCGGCCGCCCGGGCTCTGGCCCGCTCCACGATGGTGTTCTTCTTCAGCTCCTGACCGATGGCGTCGTAACCCTTCAGACGGGGGGCCTGCCTGCGGGGCTTAACGCTGTCGGCGTGGAGGCTGTCCCGGTCCAGACCCTCGGGGGTGAGGTGGGGGTCCAGCAGGGCTTTCAGCCCCGCCAGCTGGGCCTCGCTCCGGGCCAGCCGGTCCGCGAGGGTGCCATTCTCCGCGATCCTGCGGCGCATGGCCTCCTTTCCCTTGAAGTCCATCATCTCCAGGGCGGCCAGGGCCTGATCCGTCATCTCGGGGCGGAAGAAGCCCATCTGGAAGAATTGCAGGGCCAGCTCATTGTAGCTGAGCTTGTTGTAGCTGCTCTGCTTCTGGGCCGTGACCTCGATGTCCAGCTCCGTGGGTCCCGCCCCGTTCAGCAGGGAGTTGTCAAAGCGGAGGTACTCCGTTTCCCCGTCAGGACCGAGAATCCGCAGCTTACGGGGGGTGTCGTAAAACTGCCGGATCAGGGCGATGACGCAGCTAACCACCTGCCGGAAGCAGCGGTAGGAGTTCTGAATCTGGTCCCGGCTGAGCTTGCCGCTCTGCTCCTGCATGGCCGCGATGGCCGAGGCCGCCGTGACGCCGCCGCCCACGCCGCCGTTGTTCACGTCCCGGTTGCCGGAGGTTTCCTTGATCTCGTTGATCTTGGAGGCCAGGATGTTCAGGCAGTTGCCGGACAGGGGCGGCACCGTGATGGGCCGCAGGGCGTTTTCCTCCAGGGAGCCCTGGACGTGGACAAAGGGCTTGGTCCAGTCGGCGTACTCTTCCTCGTTGATTCCGTCCTCGCCGCGCTTGAGCCACCGGGGGGTAGCGGCAGCCACGCAGTTGGCGACGATGGCGTTGTTCATCAGGTCGATCTGCCGCTGGGCGTCCTTGCACAGGTCCACATAGCCGAAGCCCGCCGGGGTGCCCTCCTCCGGGAACAGCACGTCCGCGAAGAAGGGGTACAGGCCGTGGTCATACAGCCCTCGCCCGGTTTCAGCCGTAGGAGCGGCCATTGGCCGCCCGCCTGCGGCAAGGGCCTCGTTCTCCGTGGAGAACAGCACCTCCTCCCCCACGAACTTGACATAGTGCAGCACCGTCCGGCCGTTCTCCCGTTTTTTGTAGTACCAGTCGATGACGGGGCTCTTGCCGGAGGTGTCCACCGTGTCGTCGTAGAGATAGCGGCTGAAGGGGATGCCGCCGCTCCGCAGCTTGCCCTCCAGAATGGGGTAGCGCTCTGCCAGGTCCTCGTTGTCCGCCAGCTCCACATGGAAGATGCTGCGGCTCCGCTGGAGGTCGGTAACGCCCGGCTCCCAAAACAGATTCAGGGGGTCCACCCGGGTGACGGAAATATCTCCCAGGCCGCCGTTTTTGTCCCGATCCCAGAAAACGCCGTAGATGGCCACGCCGGCCTTGAGCTTTTTCCACCAGTTGTCGGACCAGACTCCGGCAAAATCATTCTGGGCCAGGATCACCGGCACCACCTTGGAAAGCAGCCGGGCTTCCGCTTCGTCATCCGCGGCCCGGGGGAGACAGGCGGGCTCGGGATAGGCGTCCATGGCGTCGGCGTGCTTGGAGAGCAGCACGTTCACCAGCCAGGCGGACTTGGTTTTCAGACCGGTGGTGCCCTGCTCGGGGATGTGGTCCCAGTGCCGGAGCTTCCAGAACTCCTCGTTTTCGATGATCCGCCGCTCCAAATTGGCCTTTCCGGCCTTGTAGCGCCGGAGCGTGTCCAGGGCAGCGCGGATCTCCTCCCGCCCAATGGGCGGGGCGTCGGTGTTTTTCTGCATAGTTTCCTCCTTTCCGGTTTCCGGCGGCCCGCCGCGGGAGAATCAGTCCGGTTTTTGGGACGGGTGGGGTGATATGCTGTCCCTGGAAGCCGGAAGCGGTGAGCCGCTTGCTTACAATAATGTTTTCAAGATACTTTTATTTGAAAAAAATAGTATCCGTCTCCGCCTCGGTAAGGCCCAGCAGGCCGACAATCCGCCGGATTTCCTCCAGAGTGAACTCTTTTTCCTGAAAAATCTTCTGAAACAGCTCCTCCGGCGTCAATTCCAGGGCATCTGCCAGGGTTTCGGGGGAAATATCCTCGTACCACAGGCAATTCATCAACAAATTGGCTCTCATGTTTGCACCTCCTTTATCATTTTCTTAAGATACTCGGATTATACCACAAGTTTTTCTTTTTGTCAAGATACTATATTGACTTTTTCAAATATTTTTGCTAAAATGAAGATACCTCAAATAATTCAACCCGTGGGGGCGATGCCCGCATCGCCCCGTGTCCCCCGAACGGAAGGACCACGGGAACAATGCAGTATGGAAAGGGGTATCATTATGACTATCGCGGAAAAAATCAAGGCCCTGCGGAAGCAGGCGAAGCTGACCCAGACGGAGCTGGGCGATATGCTGGGGGTACAGAAGAACGCCGTCAGCAAATGGGAGTGCGGCCGGGTCACGGACATTCCAGCAGGCAAAATCAAGGCTATGGCGAAGATTTTTGACGTTCCGCCCTCCTATCTGATCGACAACGAGGCCGCCCAGGTTCCCCGTCCCACGGTGGAGGGCGGCATTCCCGACGAGGATGTGAAATTCGCCCTCTTCGGCGGGGATATGGAGATCACCGACGAGATGTACGAGGAGGTCAAGCAGTTCGCGGCCTTCGTTAAGGCGAGGAACAAGAAGTAGCGCCGGCAATCTGTCGGCATAAGGCAACAGGCAGAAGGGGGGAAGCACATGACAGCATTATCGAGCTTGTATGAGTTTGCGGAACAACAGAGTATTCCGGTGTATCACTTCCCCCTGCCCAAGGTTGGTTCCGTCAGCGTGATGGACGCAGCCGGGCGCTGCAGCATTGGCCTGGACCTGCCCCACCGGCGGACCCGGAATGAGCTCCGGGTCCGGCTGGCCCATGAGCTGGGCCACTGCGTCACCGGCAGCTTCTACAACCGCTACAGCCCGGCGGACAACCGCAAGCGCCACGAGAACCGGGCGGATCGCTGGGCGGTGGGCAGGCTGATTGCCCGGGAGAAGCTGGACGAGGCCGTAGCCGAGGGCCACACCGAGCCCTGGGACCTGGCCGACTACTTCGGCGTGGACGAGGCTTTTTTGAAGAAGGCGGTGTGCCTGTACACCCACGGCAATCTGGCGACAGAGCTGTATTATTGAATGCAACGGGCAATGCTCGTTCCTACTTCCATTAATAAGTGGCAAAATTGTTATGAAAAACGCAGCCAAATTCATTGTACCTGCGCTTATGTTGACCGCAGCTGCAAAGTGGAGAAAATATGTGGAAGCAGCGGAGGCAGAGGCGAAGCGAAGAGACGAACGCAAAGCGGCGGAGGAGCAGCGTAGAGAAGATCTCCGCGCGGCGACTGAGAAAAGACAGAGGGAAGAACAAGAAAGAGAAGAAAGAAAAAGGCTGGAGCTGGAACAGGAGCTTGTGGAGGGCCCCTGGGAATTCGAGTTTGTTTTGACGGACGAGGAAAAGCGGAAAAGAATCCTGGACTTTGTTAAACCGTATTTTAATGAACAGGGACGGGCGGGGGCGAGCGACGACTATCAAAATCTGAATCTGGCCTACGGGGTCACGGACAAGTCCGGAACCGTTTTTGTAACGCTAACCTACTTTATGTCGGACTTTATCAAGCGCTGTGACGACTATGACGACTATTCTTACATCGTTCTGACTGGAAAAACGGCGTTTGGTGTGGATTGGAAGGATCGGGGGCGTTCCGGCTGCTTCGAGGAAATCGGGCCTTCCAACATCGTGATGCCGCGCTGGGCGGAGCCATTCAGAGAGATCGTGGGCCAGGCGCTGGCGTTTTATAAGGATATCGACGAGAAACGTGCCTTTGAGGAGAAGCTCAAGGCAGATGATCCCCAATTTCGCCTATATAAATTGGATTATCAACTGCGGCATGAGGCGCTTCGACCCTATTACAATAACCGGCCAAAAGATGACGCGTAGCGCCGACTGAGGGGTGCCGATTGCTTTGAGCGGTGATTGAAACTGCATACGTTTGCCGGGATACCCCCTCATCCGTCATCGGGCCCGATGACACCGGCGCTGAAGGTTGCTGGTTGCGTCAGCATAGCTGCCGCACTGGCGATTAAATCCACAACATTCCCCCGGACTGTTGTGTCCCCCCGGGGGGAAGGCTTTGTAGCTCAAGGCCGGAAACGGTTCCGAACAACGTACTTTGGTTGCGGGCTAATAGCCCGCGCTGCAGTAGGGCGCGATTGAAGGGGGCGGCGCCTACGACGCCCCGCGGGATATGCTTCTGTAGGCGGTGTGCCTGTACACCCACGGCAATCTGGCGACAGAGCTGTACTATTGAATACAAAATGCAAAGTTGGGGAATTCAGAATGAAGTATTTCACTGGAAAGCTATGGAAGGAAATCAACAGCGGTGATCGTGAGCGCCGGGCGCGGGCGGAAGCGGAATGGGAAAGAAACGTCGCGCGTTATTCCACAATCTATCAAAAGGAGAAGGAACGGTTTCCCGCCCCGTTTATTGAATTATACGAAGCAAACCAGGACTTCCATGATGCGCGGATCAAAAGGATCACGATGCAAATGGAGGACTGGTCGAAACGAAGCTGTGAGATCGTGCTTTCGGATGGGGAAAGGGAATTCGAGCTTGTGTTCCATCACATCTCGTCCTTTATGATGCATGGTCCTTCGTTTAGCAATGGCCGTTGGAATGCGCTGATCTGGGGCTACGACGAGCTCGGCCATAAGGACAGGAGACTGACCCTGTCAGTCTTGTGCGATTTTGATAGTGAGTTTTCGCTTGTTTTTAAGACGGTAACGGTAAACGTACGGGAGGCAGCTTCGAACGGCAAGCCGTAGAGGACAAAACCTCCCCTGCAAGCAGGGGAGGTTATAAAACGGGCAGGCTGGAATGTTCCAGTCTGCCCGGGTTTGTTAATTCTTACTAATTACTTCTTACCTGGTAATTGTCGCAGGCAACGGGGCGTCGAGGGCGCCGCCCCCTACGCGGAACCTGGCACTTGTCACTTGTCAGCTGTCACTTGTCAATTAGTTCTGTCCCATTTCCTTCAGGGCTTCCTTGCGGGACAGGTTGACGCGGCCCTTCTCGTCGATCTCAGTAACCTTCACCCAGGTCATATCGCCGATGTTCAGCACGTCTTCCACCTTCTCGGTGCGCTTGAACTCCAGGTCGCGGATGTGAACCATGCCGTCCTTGCCGGGGGCCAGCTCCACGAAGGCGCCGATGGGGATGATGCGGACGACCTTGCCGTAGTACAGCTTGCCCACCTCGGGGACGAAGCAGATGTCTTCGATCATGCGCTTGGCGGCGTCGCATGAGGCGGCGTCGGGGGAAGCGATGTGGATGGTGCCGTCGTCTTCCACGTCCACCTGGGCGCCGGACTCGGCCACGATCTTCTGGATCATGGAGCCGCCCTTGCCAATGACCTCGCGGATCTTGTCCACGTCGATCTTAATGGTGATCATCTTGGGGGCGTACTCGCTGACTTCGGGCCGGGGAGCGGGGATGCAGGGCAGCATGACCTCGTTGATGATCTCCAGCCGGGCCTTGCGGCAGCGCTCCAGCGCATCGGCAATGATCTCCATGGTCAGGCCGTCGTTCTTCAGGTCCATCTGAATGGCGGTGACGCCCTCGGTGGTGCCGGCAACCTTGAAGTCCATCTCGCCGTGGAAGTCTTCCACGCCCTGAATGTCGGTGAAGGTCCGCCACTCGCCGGTCTCCTTGTCGGAGATCAGGCCGCAGGAAATGCCGGCCACGGGGCGGGTGATGGGCACGCCGGCGTCCATCAGGGCCAGAGTAGAGCCGCAGATGGAGCCCTGGGAGGTGGAGCCGTTGGAGCTGACAACCTCAGAGACCACGCGGATGCAGTAGGGGAACTCGTCCACGCTGGGCAGCACGGGCACCAGGGCCTTTTCCGCCAGGGCGCCGTGGCCGATCTCACGACGGGAGGTGGAGCGGGCGGCTCTGGCCTCGCCGGTGGAGAAGGCGGGGAAGTTGTAGTGGTGGATATAGCGCTTTTCCGTCTCGGGGAAGATGGTGTCCAGCTTCTGGTTGGCGGAAAGGGTGTTCAGGGTGCAGATGGAGAGCACCTGCGTCTGGCCGCGGGTGAAGAGGCCGGAGCCGTGAACTCTGGGCAGCACGGCAACCTGAGCGTCGAGGGGCCGG
>JAGABH010000086.1 GCA_017614755.1 Oscillospiraceae bacterium | reverse complement strand
TGCTGGAGCCCGTGCCGCTGCTGAGCCTCTGGCGGGCGGATTTCATCCGCCGGGCCGCGCTGCTCCGTTTTGACGACGGCAGCGCCGCCGAGCTGGCCTTGGATTCCGGGACCCTCTTCGGGCCCACCCAATCCGCTCCCCTGTGCGAGCTGGAGCTGGAGCTGAAAGCGGGAGAGCCCGCCCAGGCCCTGGCCCTGGCGGAAGCTCTGGCGGAGCGTTTTTCCCTGACTCCCCAGCCCTTAGGCAAATTTCCCCGGGCGCTGGCCCTGAAATAGCGAAAAAACGGAAAACGCTTTTAACCGATCGTTGGAACTCCCACATTTTTTTGTTTTTCGTTTCGCGTTTTGCGATATAATAGAAGGTAGTCCTATGAAATCTATCCTTGCTCTGTATCATCGGCTGATTCCCTCTTATGCCCGCAAACCCCTTCTGGCCGTGGTCCTGATGAATTTCATCTGCTACTACGTCCCCAAAGCCTTTGAGAGCCACCGGACCGACCTGCACATGATTTCCACCGCGCTGGACGACGCTCTGCCCCGGATTCCGGCCTTTATCTTTATCTACGTCCTGGCCTATGTCCAGTGGGTCGTCGCCTATATCATCATCACCCGGGACAGCCGGGAGCACTGCCGCCGTTTTGTATCCGGCGAGCTGAGCTCCAAGGTCATCGCCATGGCGATTCTGCTGATCTATCCCACCACCTTTGCCCGTCCCGCTTTGACCGTTACCGATTTTCCCACCTGGGTCATGTCCCTGATCTATAAGTCCGACACCCCCACGAATCTCTTTCCCTCCATGCACTGCGTGGCAAGCTGGTTCTGCTTCCGGGGCTCCCTGGGGCTGAAAAAGATGCCGAAATGGTATCCCTGGGTCCAGGGCTTCTTCTCCCTGCTGGTCTTTGCCTCTGTGGTGCTGGTAAAACAGCACGTCTGGCCGGACATTCTGGGCGGTATCGCCGTGGCCGAGCTGGGTATTCTCCTCGCCCGCCTGTTCCATTTTGAACGGCTGGTGGATAAACTGTCTTCCGCAAGGAGTCATGCATGAAAACTTCAACCGACAAGCCCAAGGGCGGGGGCAAACGCTTCCTCTGGTCGCTGCTGTTCCTGCTGATTGCGTTTCTCTCCGTCTATGCCGTGGGAAGCCAGTCCAAGGGCTTTTCTCCAAAGCATTTTTTGGAATACATCGACAACAACAACCCCTGGTGGCTGTTGGCTGCCGTTCTGGCAATGCTGGCCTACATCGGCTTCGACGCCATCATGGTGGGCACCCTGCTCCGGGGCTTCGGCTACCCCAAGAGTCAGCCGAAGTGCGTCTCCTACGCCGCGGCGGATCTCTATTTCTCCGCCATCACCCCCTCCGCCACCGGCGGCCAGCCTATGGAGGCCTATTTCATGACCAAGGACGGGGTCCCCGGCGTAATCTCCACGGTGGTCATGCTGACCTACCTGCTGCTCTACACCCTGTCCATCGTCATCATCGGCCTGGTGTGTCTGCTGGTGTTCCCCAGCTCCTTCACGGCCTTCGGGACCGTGGGCCGGATCTTCATCGCGGTGGGCGCTGTAATCCAGCTTAGTCTGGCCGTGTTCTACGCCCTGCTGCTCTGGAAGAAAAAGCTCCTGCTTCGCCTTTGCGATTTTGGCCTTCGGCTGCTGTCCAAGCTCCACATCATCCACAATCTGGAGGCCCGGGAGGATAAGCTCCGGGAGACCATGGAGCAGTACAGCCAGGCCACGGAGCTGCTGAAGGGCAAACGGACGCTGCTGGTGAAAACCCTGCTGTTGAACCTGGCCCACCGCAGCAGCCAGATCCTGGTGACTGTCTTCTGCTTCCTGGCGGGCGGCGGTTCTCTGAGCTGTGCGCCAAAGCTCTTTGCCATGCAGTCCAACGTGGTCATCGGCGCCTACTGCATCCCCATCCCCGGCTCCATGGGCGTGACGGATTTCCTGATGCTGGACGGCTTCTCCCACCTCATGTCCGAGCAGCAGGCCGCCAACCTGGAGCTGCTGGCCCGGGGCCTTTCCTTCTATATCTGCATTCTCCTCTGCGGCATTATCGTTTTGATCAAATACGCCCTGATGAGAATTCGGAAAAAGCATCTGTAATTCATCTTTTTCCGGCCTGTGTCTTCAGAACACAGGCCGGTTTTTTGTTCAAAAATCGATTTTTTTGTTGCATTTTGGAACGGATGTGCTATAATTTTATGCAAGAAACATCCAGAAAGAAGGGAAACACTTATGGAACTGACAAGAAAGCAATTTGATATTCTCGTTGCCATGGCGGAAGCCAAGGCCCCCCTGAAGCAGCGGGAGCTGGAGAAGCTCACCGGTCACTCTCTGGGCACCATCAACCGCACCGTCCGGGAGCTGAATGACGCCGGTTTTGCCGCCGATGGTACCATCACCAACAATGGCGTCGCCGCCCTGGAGCCCTACCGGGCCAAGCGGGTTATCTTCATCGCCGCGGGCTTCGGCTCCCGGCTGGCCCCCATCACCTTCAATACCCCCAAGCCCCTGGTTCGGGTCCACGGGATTCGGATCATTGACCGGCTGATCGACGCCTGCCTGGAAGCCGGGATCAATGAGATCTATGTGGTCCGGGGCTATCTGGCCGAGCTCTTCGACCAGCTGCTGTACAAGTATCCCATGATCAAATTCCTGGAAAACCCGGTCTACAATGAGGCCAACAACATCAGCTCCTCCCTGGTAGCCCGGTATATGCTCTCCAACGCCTACGTCTTCGAGGCGGACCTGCTGATCAACAATCCCAAGATCATCCGCAAGTACCACTACTGCTCCGACTTCCTGGCCATCAAGAAGAACCGCACTGACGACTGGTGCTTCCGGGTCAAGGACGGCGTGATCCAGGAGGAAAAGGTCGGCGGCGAGGGCGACGATATCTGGCAGATGGTGGGCATCTCCTACTGGAACGAGATGGACGGCCACAAGTTGAGCCAGGACATCGCCGAGGTCTACGCCTCCCCCGGCGGCAAGGAGCGGTACTGGGAGCAGGTGCCCCTGGTCTACCGGAAGGACCACTACGCCGTGGAGGTCCGCCCCTGCCTGGATGAGGATATCGTGGAGATCGATACTTTCAAGGAATTGAAGGCCATTGATAAAACCTACGACGTATAAAAAACAACAGAAAGGAAGTCAGAAGTAATGAAAAAGCAGCCTGTGAAACAGAGCGCTCCTGAGGGCTCCCTGCAGCGGCAGCTTTCCCCCATGCACGTCTGGGCCATCGCCTTTGGCTGTGTTATCGGCTGGGGCTCCTTCATTAACCCGGGCAAGAAGTTCCTGGCAAACTCCGGCGTGGCAGGCACCGCCATCGCCATGATCCTTGGCGCGGTGGTTATGATCATCATCGCCTTTTCCTACGCCTACATGGTTCCCAAGTTCCCCAAGGCAGGCGGCGAGTTCACCTTCACCAAAAACTGCTTCGGCAAGCGCATGGCCTTCCTCTGCGGCTGGTTCCTGGTGGCGGCCTACCTGACCAATGTTCCTATGAACAGCACCGCCATTGCCCTGATTATTGACGGCCTCACCGGTCACAAGGGTATTTTGAACTTTGGCTTCCACTACACTCTGGCCGGAACGGACATCTATCTGGGACAGATGCTGCCGGCTATGGCAATTTTGATTCTCTTCGGTTGGCTGAACATCATCGGCGTCAAGAAAGCCGGCTTCGTGCAGACCGTCCTGGCCTCTCTGCTGGTGCTCTGCGTCTTCACCCTCTTCATTGCGGCCCTCATCAGCGCCAAGGCCAAGGGCGTCAACATGGCGCCCGTCTGGGGCTTCGACAAGCAGGCCGCCATGGCCGCCAGCGCCACCACCTCGGAGATCGGCCAGTTCGCCCACAAGGGCACCTCCGGCATCCTGAGCGCCATCCTGGCCACCTTCGCCATCGCTCCCTGGGCCTATGTGGGCTTTGACGCCATTCCCCAGGCAGCGGAGGAGTTCAACTTCTCCTTCAAGAAGGTCAGCTTTATTATGATGATCGCCATCGTCTTCGGCTGCTTCGTCTACACCTCCAACAACACCGTGGCCGCCGCGGCCCTGGCCAACTGGCCCGAACGGGTCATGGCCGGCGAATGGGTGGTCCTGGTGGCTGCTGAGGAGCTGCTGGGCACCTTCGGCAAGGTGCTGGTGGGCGTGGGCGTCTCCTGTGCCGTGCTGTCCGGCATTATGGGCTTCTACCTGGCCTCCTCCCGGCTGATGTACTCCATGGCCCGGGACGGCTATCTGCCCCAGTGGTTCGGCAAGGTGGACAAGAAATACGCTACCCCCAAGAACGCTATGATCTTCTGCATCATCGTCAGCCTCTCCGGTCCTGTCCTGGGCCGGGAAGCCCTGGGCTGGTTCGTGGATATGTGCGCCATCGGCGCCTCCATCGGCTATTTCTTCACCTCCGCCGCCACTTTGAGCACCGCCCGCCGGGACAAGGACGGCTCCCGCTTCCTGAAAATTATGGCTTCTCTGGGCGTGGGTTTCAGCGTGATCTTCATCATTCTCCAGCTCATCCCCATCCCCGGCCTCAACGGCGTCCACTTCGGCACGGAGAGCTATATCATGCTGGTGGTCTGGATCGCCATCGGCCTGGCCTTCTACGCCAAGCAGCGGAAGTTCTTCTCGGATAAGGATTAAAGCCATTGCGGCGGCCGCTGCGGTCAGCGGCCGCTCCGGAGGGGTTCCATGTTCAACATCACCGTGCTTGCCATGGGCAAGCTAAAGGAAAAATTCTATATTCAGGCGGTGGAGGAATACGCCAAGCGGCTGGGAGGCTTCTGCAAATTCCAGCTGCTGGAGCTGCCGGAGTACCGGCTGCCGGAGGACCCCTCCCCTGCCCAGATCGCGGAAGGGCTGGCCCGGGAGGGCCAGCTCATCCGGGAAAAGCTCCCCAAGGGGGCCTGGTTCTGCGTCCTGACCCCCGAGGGGAAATCCCTGTCCTCCGAGGACTTCGCCCGAACCCTGGCCGAGGTCAAGGGCGCCGGGCGCTCCTCCGCCTGCTTTCTGCTGGGCTCCTCCTTTGGCATCGCCCCGGAGATCAAAGCCCTGGCGGATTTCCGGCTCTCCTTCTCCCCCATGACCTTCCCCCACCATCTGGCTCGAGTGATGCTGCTGGAGCAGATTTACCGGGCGGAGTCAATCCAGGCGGGAAGCAAGTATCACAAATAGTCGGAACACGAAGAAAGAAAACGATAACTGGCAGTTTTTCTTTCTTCGTGTTTTTTCGTTTTTATACGGTACCTGTTACGGT
The DNA here is from genome assembly GCA_017614755.1 of Oscillospiraceae bacterium. Classification (GTDB taxonomy): domain Bacteria; phylum Bacillota; class Clostridia; order Oscillospirales; family Oscillospiraceae; genus JAFRPC01. The sequence goes on along the minus strand of JAGABH010000086.1, from coordinate 6,891 downwards.
GAGCGTTGCCTCGCCGGGGGTAACGGTCCAGTTGCCGGTGGCGGTGTCCTGGGCGTAGACAGCCGCAGGGACGGTAATCCGGCCGGGGACGGTGTTGAACTGGCCGGTGGACTGGTTGTAGCTGTAGTCGGAGGCCAGAGTCAGGGGCTGGCCGTTCAGGGTGGCGGTAAGGTTCGACAGGATGGGGTTGAAGAGGTCCGAAACGGCAATCGCCGCGTCAACCCCGGCAGGCTCGTTGCCCATATTCTGAATCAGGAAGGTGTAGGTGAGCTGGCCGTTCTCGCCTACTGTGGCAGGCGAAAGACTCTTGATAATCGTCAGCTCCGGCCCGGTCTCCACCGTCACTGTGGCCTGGGCCGTCAGAGGCTCTGCCCGGCCCGCTCCGTTGACAGAGACGGTGTTGGTGATCTGGCTGCCCACGGCCAGCGGCGCCGCGGCAGTGAGCTCCGCCTCATAGATCAGCAGAGCGTTTCCCCCGGCTGGGATGGAAAGCCCCGTCACAGTCAGGGGCGGCCCAGCGGTCACAGCGGGCGCGGGCTGAAGCGTCCCGTTTACATAATACTGCACAGAGCCCGCCACATAGGCCAAGGGGTAGACCGTCTGGCCCCCGCCGATCTCATAGCCGCCCAGATCGTCGGTCAGGGTCTGGTTTGTCACGGCTGCGCTGCCGCTGTTCACCAGGGAAACCACAAAGGTGATGCTGTCTCCGGGGCCGTAGATTGCCCCCACCGGGGTCTTGGTCAATGTCAGGGTGGAGGTAATTTCACCCGTGACCACGTTGGAGTTGACCTGCTGGCCGTTGTAGGTCAGGGTGGCCTGATTGGTAAAGCTTGCCATTGGAAATCCTCCTTCCGCACGCGCCTGCGTGCGTTCCATCCTATGCGAAAGCTGTCGAAGCGGTGAGAACTCCCCCGCCGGGATTCTGCTCTTGACTATTTCGGGATTGTTTTATATAATGATTTTAGCCTGAAACTTGTTTGAAAAGGAGGTATTTGAATGAATAAGCGCACGATTGTCCTGTTCGCGCTGATTGCTTTGATTGTGATCGCCATGTTCCTTCCTTGGGCGTATTTGTGGGAAGACACTCACGGTCCCGGCGTCCCGAATACCTACCGCCCCCAGTTGGGCCTGTACCCGCTGGGCGCCCCCATCGGACTGCTTTTTACAAGTCTTTCCTTTGCCGCGGCGCTGGCTGCGCTGGTGCTGTCCCTTTTCAGCGCGAAACGCACTGTTTGCCGCATCCTCTGCGGTCTTCTGCTTCTGGTCTCCGCCGGGCTGTGTCTCTATGACGGCATTTCAAGCAGCTTCGAGCGCTTTACCGTGCTGACCTGGGGCATCTTCGGCGCACTGATACTTGTAGGTGTGTGGACGCTGCTGTTCGTTGGCAAAAAATCGCGAAGACACGCATAATTCACGGGTGCTGGGGATTGTCCCCGGCACCCGTTTCCCTGTGCCTGGATTCTGCATTTTACATTCCGTCGGCGGGCAGATTGCCCGCACTGCAAAAGTGTGCGTCCCGTAGCGCACGGTGTGCGCCGCTGCCGGGTGCTCTGCGGATTGCGGGCAGCCGATACCCATAAGGGGCGGTAACCGCCCCTGCGGAGCACCCCCCCATCCCCCGCCCCCTGATGTCTTATGCCTAATGTCAAAAATATTTTTTCAAAACCACTTGACAACCGGCCCGGGCGTGATATAATACTGCTACAAGTTCATACTGCCCTTGAGGGAGTAGTACCGCGGCAGTGCCGCGGAAGCAGTTCGTCAGCACGCGGGTTCCCCCGCCGGATTGCTTTGAAACGCGAGACTCATGTTCAGGCCGCTGCCTGTGCATGGGTCGTTTTGTTTATTGTTGGAATCATGCGGGGCCGCAAATCTCCCCGCCCCGCACACATCCCACGCGGAAAATGCGTGGCAAAATGAAAGGAGTAACACCATGGAAAAGAAGCTGCACAAGTCCTCCTCCAACCGTATGCTCGCCGGTGTCTGCGGCGGCGTCGCGGAGTACCTGGACGTGGACCCCACCGTAATCCGGGTCGTCTGGGCCATCGGCTCCGCCTTTGCCGGTGCGGGCATCATCGCCTACATCGCCTGTGCCATTATCATGCCGGAGGGCTAAGCTCCTCCGATCCCGCTGTCGTCCTTCGGGCGACCGGAGCGCTCGCCTCGCCACGAGGCCCTGAGCGCTCTGAACAACAACCGCTGGGCAGGCTCATGCCCCGCCGTAAGGCGGGGCAGAGCCTCCCGCTCCGCTGTGAGGCGGAGATTGCTTGTTAATTACTGAAAGGAAGAAATAAAAAATGACCAAGCTGATTTTCGCTGTTGTTATTCTTTTGGTTGGCATTATTGCCTCTGCAAATTTCAAGTCCAAGGAAAAGAAAGCCCTGGGCTCTCTGCTCCTGGTTGTCTCCATTTTGGTTAGCGCGGGTTCCCTGGCCCTGGCCTGCTTCCAGACCGTCCCCACCGGTCACACCGGCGTGGTCACCACCTTTGGCAAGGTGGAAGACACCACCCTGGATTCCGGCGTACACTTTGTCCTGCCCTGGCAGCAGGTGGTGAAGATGGACAACCGGGTCCAGAAGGAAACCGTTGAGCTGCCCTGCTTCTCCTCCGATATTCAGGAGGTCAACCTGACCTACACCATCAACTACCAGATTAAGAAGTCCGACGCTCAGAACATCTACCGCACCATCGGCGTGGACTACTATGCTACTGTAATTCAGCCCTGCATCACCGAGTCTGTCAAGGTGGTTACAGCCCGGTACACCGCCGAGCAGCTGGTAGGCAAGCGCAACGAGCTGGCCGCTGCCATCGAGGTCGATCTGGCAGATAAGCTGCTGGCCTACAATATTGAGCTTGTCTCCACCTCCATTGAGAATATGGACTTCACCAATGCCTTCACCGACGCCGTGGAAGCCAAGCAGGTAGCCCAGCAGAACAAGCTCCGGGCCGAGACCGAGGCCGAGCAGAAGGTCATCGAGGCCAAGGCCGAAGCTGAGGTCCGCAAGGTGAACGCGGACGCCGCCGCCTACGAGCTGCTGGCCAAGGCGGAGGCCGAGGCCGAAGCCAACCGCAAGATCAGCGAGTCCCTGACCCAGGAGCTCATCAACTACACCTACGCCCAGAGCTGGAACGGTAAGCTGCCCACGGTTATGACCGGCAGCGGCGACAACAGTATGATCCCCGTGTTGGATGTAAACCAACTGCTGCCCTCCACGGAGCCCACCGAGCCCGTCGAGACTCAGCCGGAAAACTAAGCCCCAGAGCCCCGCCGCCGCGGGAAACGGAACTGTAATACACGGGAGAATCCGCCATGCGGAGCATAAAACGTCACTTTCGAAAGCTGGATCGCTTTTATCGCAAGTTTATCATCGGGCTGGGTATTATGAGTCTGGCTTTTCTGTACCTCTATCTGGTCGTAGATCACAGCATCTGGATCTGCTGGTTCCTGGGCTCACTCATCTGTGAGTGACGCACTCGGAATTCTCTGTGCGGAGAAAGACTTCCGATGGTCTATGTCGTTGCGGGTTCGGCACCCGGAGCAGGTGGAGCCCAGCCAAGACGAGCTGGACAGGCGGGAGATCAGCGCGGTAATGGGGGCACTGTTTTCCCTTGGATTTTTCCTGCTCGGGCTGCTGGTCAACATTTCTTAGGACACGCGAGGCACGGTGTCCGCCCCGACGGCCCATGAAGCCCGCTGAGACCGGAGCAGATCACAGAATGAACAATACAGCGAGGAGAAAAAAATGGCAAAACTTGAAGTTACACTGAGCGGTTCCCTTGACGAGTGGGTCCGCAGAATTGAAGAAGGAATCCTACAGGGCAGCGTCTCCGCTTCGCTGGAGGATGGGAGTGATTTCATCTCCCCGGACGGTCAAACCCGGTGCTGCGTCAGAGTGTTTGAGCGCTTTAGCTGGGCGGGGAGCAACCGCGTCAGTCTGAATGTTACTCTGTTCCAAAATGAACCCGGCGTTATACTCTGTTCCGCCATTAGCTCCGGCGGCAGCCAGGCAAAATTCTTTAAGATCAATACCATCGGAGAAGAAAACTTCCTGGATTGTATGTGGAAAATCGTGGGGACATGAACCGCAGCGCACAACCTTCCCCGGTGCAGCGCGACGGTACATGAAACAGGTTAAGATTGTCGCAAAGGAAAGGAAAAATGAAACGTCTGAACAATTGTCTGTATAAGCTGGACTCTTATCAGAAATTCATCCTGATTGGCTCGTTATTGATGGTCATGATCTATACGGTTTGCTATCTTTCCGCAAACGCCCGGGAAGGGTATTTATACAACGGAAACTTTCTGGTTCATTCAAAAGAAAATGGAGCTGACGTCTACGCGCTTCGTTCAAGCAGTTTTACACAGAAGTTCACGGTCTACGCGGAAGACAAGGTCGTCATGTATCAGTACGGCCACAAGACCTTCGGGCCGTATACCAACCCCGCATCCGACAAGAGCAGCGCGAGCCTTTCTTACCCGCAGCTCGATATCCGTATAAAAGGCGGCGTCCTTCGCGACGAAAACGGGAACGTCATTTGGGACGACGTGAATGGGACTGACGATTGGGATGCGCCCACACGTCAGGCGATCATCGACGTAGCAACCGGGAAAAATATAGTCCATCTCGGAAATTGGAGCTGCTGGGGCATCGCGGCCGCTTTATGCCTCGTGAACGTGCTGCTTGTTTATGCCGCTGCCATTTCAAGAAAACCGGGGCACGAGCCGATCTCCGCACGGAAGCTTGACGTTCTGTACGGTCGACAGCTTGTCTATTTTATCGGCGCGATTATCCGTTTCCAGAAAGGGCTGCATCTACCCTGAACACCCATTTTGCGTTCCGCCCACCCGGTTCGCTTTTACCGACGCTTTATCTGAACCCTGAACTCTGAACCCTGAACCGCAGGACGGGAAGCCCGTCCACTGCGGGTTCTGATCCCTGATTCTTGATCCCTGCAAAGCACAGCAAAAGGCCCCCGGGATTTCCCGGGGGCCTTTGCGTATCCTGCCGCTTTGCGGCAAGTTTTTAGTTGTTGCGGTAGTAGTTGATCAGGCAGCCGTCGACGATGATCTGGCGCTCGTCCTTGGTCAGGCCGCCCAGGGAGACCTTGATCTCCTTGACGGTACCGTCAGCCTTGACCACATAGGCGGAGAAGTTGTCCTTCGCCTCGAGAACCGCCTCGCGGACGCCGGGGATGAAGACGTAGTCGCCCAGCTCAAAGGCCTCGGGCTCCTCTACCAGGAAGGGAACCATGCCCCAGTTGATGCAGTTGGAGCGATAGCGCTTGGTGGCGTAGGAGCGGGCCAGGTTGGCGGAGGCGCCCATCACGCGCTGGCAGGAAGCAGCCTGCTCACGGGCAGAGCCGTCGCCGGGGCAGTTGGCGTAGATGGTGGAGCCGATGTCGGTGCCCAGACGGTCAATCTTGAAGCCGGCCTTTTCCAGAGCGTCGTAAACCTTGGTGACTTCCTCGGGCAAACCCTTGCCGGCGCGGCGGTCGCGGTCGAACTGACGCAGGACCTTGCTGCGGCCCACGTACTCAGGATCGCGGCGGGACAGAGCGAACTCGGACAGACGCTCGGGGTTGGAACGGTAGGAAGAGGTCTCGCCGGAGGGGATCAGCTCGTCGGTGGTGGTGACGGGGTCGGTGATGTAGGAGCAGACCTTGACCAGCAGATCGTCGGTCAGAGCGGGCATTTCGGGCCAGTCCTTGATGTTGGGACCGAACTTCAGCTCGTAGTTGGGATCAGCCTTGCCCCAGCCGTTGTAGACGCGCTTCTCGTAGATGCCCTTGTCGAACTCGTAGGCGGGATCGGTGTACTCCACGTCCAGATCGGTGGCAGCGGTGATCTTGCCGCCGTTGGCAGCGGTAGCGGCGATGGAACGGGAGTCCATCAGAGCCACAGCGGCGATCTGGCCCTCGCCGGGCTTGGAGCCTTCACGGTTCGGGAAGTTACGGGTGGCGTGACGGATGGAGAACTCGCCGTTGGCGGGGGTGTCGCCGGCGCCGAAGCAGGGACCGCAGAAGCACTCACGCAGGATGACGCCCGCGGAGATCAGGTCGAACACGCGGCCGGTCTTGACCAGAGAGGCCAGGGCGGGCATGGATCCGGGGTAGACGCTCAGGGTAAACGCACCGTTGCCGGTGGATCTGCCCTTGAGGATATCGGCGGCAGCGCAGATGGAGTCGTAGGTACCGCCGGAGCAGCCGGCGATCTCGCCCTGCTCGCACCAGACAGCGCCGTCATGGAACTTGGAGGACAGGTCCATCTTGACCTTCTTCAGCTGCTTGTTGGCATTCTCTTCCACGATGTGGAGGATGTCGGCAGCGTTCTCCTGCAGCTCATGGATGGTGTAGATGTTGGAGGGATGCATGGGCATTGCGATGGTGCACTCGATCTTGGACAGGTCCACGTAGACGCAGCCGTCGTAGTAGGTGACAGCGGCGGGCTTCATCTCCTTGTAGTCCTGGGGACGGCCGTGCATGGTGAAGTAGCGCTTGGTCTCCTCGTCGGTGACCCACACGGAGGACCAGCAGGTGGTCTCGGTGGTCATAACGTCGATGGCGTTGCGATACTCGATGGGCAGGTTCTTGATGCCGGGGCCCACGAACTCCATGACCTTGTTCTTCACATAGCCGTTCTTATAGGTCTCGCCCACCAGGGTGAGGGCCACGTCGTGGGGGCCGACACCGGGACGGGGCTTGCCGGTCAGGTAGATGGCGATGACGCCGGGACGCTTGAAATCGTAGGTGCGGCCGACCAGCTGCTTGGCCAGCTCGCCGCCGCCTTCGCCGACGGCCAGAGTGCCGAGGGCGCCGTAGCGGGTGTGGGAGTCGGAGCCCAGGATCATTTTGCCGCAGCCGGCCATGAGCTCCCGGTTGACGGAGTGGATG
>JAGABH010000085.1 GCA_017614755.1 Oscillospiraceae bacterium | reverse complement strand
GGCGCCGCAAATCTGCGGCGCCGGGGGAGCTTGAACTTAGTTATCCAGACGGAGTGAAAACATTTCAACCGTGGGCGGGAAATCCGGTTCATCGAGGCTTGAAAACGTATGGCTAAAGTACCGGTCATACGTCATTTCCGGGTCGTCGGACAGAAAATAGTGGATTGAACGTCGAAGATTAAAGCCTTCCTCTGTAGTTAGGTCGTCATCCACGCTGACCAGGAGATAGCGGTAGGCGACGGCCTCTTCCCCGTCTCCCAGCCAATACCGTTCGCCGTCAAAGCGAAGCTGGAAGGAACGCTCCGAATTCACGCCGCTTCCGTAGAAAAGAATATGAATGGCAATGGCATCGGGCTGACCCTGTTCTGCAGCAGTCAAAAAGGTCTGCCACCGACTTTCGTTTTTAATTTCTGATTTTTCAACGATGCCCGTCGTCACGGTAACCACGTCCGGCTCCGATGGCTGATTCTCCACCACCTCCCAACTTTGCACCCGGTCCAAGATATCCCCGGTGACAGGGTCGAACAGGCAGACGCTCCACCATGTGCCGCCAACCCCGTTCATACTCAACAGCTTCCCATCCTCTGTGAACCAGCCTGCGATATATACACCGCTTCCGTTGTCGAAGTGACAGGGACCGAAGCGTTCCTCCAGTTCCGGCCAGTCCAGCGTGGTCAGGGCCTCCAAATCGTCGGGGGTTTGGATGGGGGTGACGCCGGCACAAATGCCGCTGTGGTCTGCGGAAAAGCTGAGATAACCCGTGACGCTGACGCCGTTGTTGGTCATGGCGGCGTAGGTGGTGATGCTCTCCGGGGAGGAAGCCGTAACCGCGTCCGTCCATACGATGCAGTGGGGAGATTCGTACACCAGAAAGCCTCCCATCCGTTCCCGAAGGGCTTGAAAGGACTGGCCCATGCAAGTGTCAAAGAGAAAACCGCCCCAGAAAGCGACCTCCTCCGGCAACGCCCCGTCCTTCGGCATGACCATCCCATTTTCAAGCGCCAGTGAAATTAACTGCTCAGGCTGAGGGACATCTTCTCCGCTCTTCCGGTCATACCGAAGCTCCCCATAGCGCAAGTATAAGCCAGCACCGTCCTTTTCCAGCCCAACTGTGCCATACATACTCCAAATGCTGTGCCCCTTGACCACAGGGATGCCATGCTCCGTTCCGTAGGCCCAAAGGGCCACGGTGAAGACGCCGGAGGTGGGACCGGCGGTCCAGTATACGTATTCTGCGGTCCCGTCTCCGTCCAGGTCCGCCCAGAGCGGATCACAGGGGTGAGACGCATAATAGCCCTGCATCGGCACGAAGCCGGACTTGCCCAAAAGGTATTCGCCGGAATGGCAGCTGACGCCGCCCGGCTCCGCGGGCTGTGTGCTTTCCGCAGGAGTGTCGGCGGTGACACAGAGCATTCTGCGAAGGCCCGTGGCCTCGTACATCCCGTCGGGCGTCCGATCCACCAAACAGATCAGATAATCGTCAGGCAGCTTAGCCTGTATGGCTGCCAAGTCTGGTACAGGAGCCGACAGTTCAGCCTCAAACCATTCGAGCGTATAGCAGCCGGATTCCTGCGTGGATTGCAGGACAAGAATCAGCCGGTCCGTGTAGAACACGGTCTTCCCGTAGGACTGAAATCCGGCGGCCTCCAGCTTGGCCGTGTAGACTGCGGCCTCGTCCTTTGTCACCTTCTCATAGACTGCCACGCCTTCCCATTGCTTCCGCGGAGCAAAGGGCGGCAGCCATTGGGCCACTTCGGGCGAGGGCTCCGGAGAGGCTTCTGTCGGTTCCGTCAAAATCGCTTGGGCTGCCGGCGCAATCGGCTGGGGCAGCTCAACGGCGGCAGACGTCGGCGCGGGAACCGCGTCCCAGCACCCGGCCAGAACCAGACAGAGCAACAGGATGAGTAAGCGCCTTCGTTTCATGGGATAATCCGCTCCTTCCATTCGATCAAAGCGCCGGCACCGGGAGAACCGCTGCAGCCGGCAGCACGCACACAAGCGACGCGTCCGTGGTCAGACGGCGGCAGGACAGAACCCGCTATCCGCAGCTCGGAAGCAAACAGCTTCATACACGTCCTTCCAGACGACTTTGATAGTCTGCGCATAGACTATCACAATAGTCTTTCTTTGTCAAGAGCTTGGAGCAAAAAAGAGGCGCCGAGGTCTCGGCGTCTCTTAAAATCATAATCAAGAAAAGCGGGGAATCATTTTTGGGAACTTTTCTTTCGCTTTATCGTCTATAAAACCAGCTTACGCGAAAGATTGCTGGAACGAAAAGCGAAAGGATGTATGATGATGAAATTGAAAAAACTGCTCTGCCCGGTCTTGGCTGCGGTTCTGCTGTTGTCCTGTTTCACCGGCTGCGCCGGCACTGAACCTGCCGGGACTACCGCCGGGAATCAGCCGCAGGTGAGGAATAACGAACCCGTCTCCGCAGAACTGCTCTCCGCCGTCACCAACGCAAAAGCCCTGGGTTTTACCGACTTTGACAATCAGCTGATAGAGTACCTGAAGCAGACCGGCAAGGCCAATGAGAATTTTACCGTCTCTCCCCTGTCCTTCAAGGCGGCCCTTGCTATGGCGGCGCTGGGTGCGGAGGGAGAGACCCAGGCCCAGCTTCTTGCGGCTCTGGGCTTCCGGAACCAGGAGGAGCTCCGGGTCTGGTACGGTACTGTCCTGGCGGGAGCGGACAACTTTGAAGCTTTTTTTGCGGAGATGGAGAAAGAAAACGCCGACTATCAATCCAGATTTCCGGGTTTTAGCAGTTCCGCTGCCAATCAGGAAAGACAGTCGGCCTATCGGGTCGTCAACTCCGTGTGGTCCAATCAGGATCTGCCTGGGGAATTCCGTCAGAGCTTCCTGGATGATATCGCCAAAACCTGCCGGGCTGAGGCCTGCTCCGCCAAGGCAGCAGAACTGGCCGACGCCGTGAACGCCTGGGTCAAGGAACAGACCAACGGCCTGATCCCCTCCATCCTGGACGACGCCTCTGAGGTATCTGCGGTTTTGGTAAACGCCCTGTACCTGAAATCCGGCTGGGAGAGCAGCTTCCGCAAGTTGGAGGAGCGCGCGTTTACTACCGTCTCCGGGGAAACTGTGCAGAAGCCCTTTATGGGTAAGACATCCAGGCTGAACTATTACAGCGACGAGAAGACGCAGCTTGTCCGGGTACCGCTCCAGGGCGGCATGTCTATGGTGTTCGTCCTGGGAGACGATACCAACCTGGCCGAAAAGCTCAGCAAGGCCGAGAGTAGACTGGTGGAGCTCACCGTCCCCATGTTTGACGTGGAGACCTCCCTGGACAAGAAGGAGCTTGTGAACTATCTTCGCCTGTTGGGCTGCGACAGGATGTTTGACGACCAAAAGGCGGAATTTGACCCCATGTACACCAGCTCTCTCTACGTGGGCGATATCATCCAGAAGGCCAAGGTCCACATTGACGAGGAGGGCCTGGAGGCCGCTGCCGTTACCGCGCTTGCAATGTACGCAGGCGCAATGATGCCGAAGCCGGAGGAGCCCGTGAGCTTCTGTGCCGACCGCCCCTTCAGTTTCTACGTGGTGAACGGCGGCGAGACCCCCGAGCTGCTCTTTTGGGGCCAGATCGTCAAGTAATTTTTGTTTACGAATTCCAAGAATCGGAAGAGGCCGACAGCCCGGGCAGTCGGCCTCTTCCTGCACATTGAGTCATACAATTATGCAAGGCAAGCATACAACTTTTTTATTCACGAAACGAATCGAAACCCCTCGATCATACGGAGATTTGGCCAAATGAATGATTTTTGCGTTTTTTATACGGGAAATTTATGCAAGAAGACGAAAATGTATTGCATTTTTCATTCGCCTGTTGTATAATAGCGCCTGGTGGGTCCGAAAACGCAGCCCTGTGCCTGCGGGCCCGCGGTACGGTTCCGGCGGCAGCGAAAGGGTTTCGCCGGGCTGTACAGAAGTGTAAAGAAAGGTGAAAGGCGGAAAAGATGAACTCGAAGACAATGTATTACATTCTGAAGCGCATCGGCCTGGCGATCCTGACCGTTTGGGTCGTGATCACGGTAACTTTCTTTGTCATGCACGCCGTTCCGGGCGGCCCATTCATGAGTGAGAAGGCAATCAGCGCTTCCGCACAGGCCGCACTGGAGGCAAAGTACGGCCTGGACAAACCGCTGCTGGAGCAGTACGGCACCTATCTGAAGGATGTGGTGACGAAGTTTGACTTCGGCCCATCCCTGAAGCAGAGAGGCCAGATGGTCATCGACATTATCGGCGACGGCATGAAAACCTCCGCCAAGCTGGGCGTGATTGCCGCTGCCATTGCCGGTGTGGTGGGCATTGTGCTGGGGGCCTGGGCGGCCCTGCGCCGCAATAAGCTCATTGACAAGATCATCATGGTCGTCACCACAGCCTTTGTCTCCATGCCGTCGTTTATCATGGGCTCGCTGCTGTTGGTGCTGTTTTCCGTTGTATGGATGATCCTTCCTGCCAACGGGGCAGACAGCGGCGGACTGATTCTGCCGATCATCACCCTTTCCCTCTATCCCATGGCCTACATCACCCGGCTCACCCGTTCCTCCATGCTGGACGTGCTGGGTCAGGATTACATCCGCACTGCCAAGGCCAAGGGCGTTTCCGGCGGGAAGATCATCTTCGGCCATGCGCTGAAAAACTCCCTGATTCCGGTCATCACCTACTTTGGTCCCATGCTGGCCTATATTGTCACCGGTTCTCTGGTGGTGGAGCAGATTTTCGCTGTGCCGGGCATTGGCCGGGCCTTCGTCAGAAGCATCATCAACCGTGACTATCCCATGGTTATGGGCACCACCATTGTGCTGGCGGTCCTGATCGTCGTGATGAACCTGATCAGCGACATCCTGTACAAGGTTGTCGATCCCAGAATCAACTTTGAGTAAGGGAGGGAGCAGTATGGACAAGAAATTTACCATGCATCTGGATGTGGATGCGTTTCTCCCGGCAACGGACGAGGAAAAGGCCTACATGGTGCAGATGCGACCTTCTTCCACCTTCTTCAAGGACGGCATCAAGCGGCTGCTGAAAAACAAGGTGGCCACCGTCAGCCTGATTATCATTGTGATTATTACCCTGTCCTCCCTGATTATCCCGACGGTCTGGCCCTATGAGTTTGACGATATGCTGGGCGTCCGGCCCGGCGAGCCTGTGGACGCCAGCTTCAATAACCTGTCTCCCTTTGAATACGGCAAGACCGAGCTGGCGCGGATCGAAGCGGGAGAGAAGGTATTTCCCCACATCTTCGGTACCGATTCTTCCGGCCGCGACTACTTCATCCGGGTGGTCAAGGGAACCAGAATTTCTCTGGCGGTGGGCTTCTTCGCCAGTATCATCGTGCTGATTATCGGCATGACCATCGGCTCCATTGCCGGTTACTTCGGCGGCAAGGTGGACCTGATTATCATGCGTATCGTGGACATCATCTACTCCCTGCCGGATATGCTGATGGTTATCCTCCTGGCCTCCGTGCTGAAACAGACCCTGGCTCCCGCCCTGGAGGGCACGGCGCTGGCGTCTATCGGCACCAATATCATCAGCCTCTTCATTGTGTTTGGCTTGCTCTACTGGGTGAGTATGTCCCGTCTGATCCGCGGCCAGATTCTCTCGCTCCGGGAGCAGGAATATGTGCTGGCCTCCCAGGCTGCCGGCGCCAAGGGCAGCTGGATCATCCGCAAGCACCTGCTGCCCAACTGCATCAGCGTGGTGATTATCTCCACTGCCCTGCAGATTCCCAACGCCATCTTCACCGAGAGCTTCCTGTCCTTCCTGGGTCTGGGCGTCAACGCGCCTATGCCCTCTCTGGGCTCCCTGGCCTCGGACGCGCTCAACGGCCTGTCCTCTTATCCGTACCGCATGGTCATTCCGGCTCTGGTCATCTCCCTGATTGTCCTGTCGCTGAATCTCTTTGGCGACGGCCTCCGGGATGCCTTTGACCCGAAGCTGAGAACCTGAGAAAGGAGTGAGGATTATGTCAACTGAACCGCTGCTGAAGGTCAGAGACCTTCATACCTCCTTCTTCACCCCCGCCGGGGAAGTGAAAGCTGTCAACGGCGTCTCCTTCAACCTGGATCGGGGCAAAGTCCTGGGCATTGTGGGCGAGAGCGGCTCCGGAAAATCCGTCACCGCCTACTCCATCATGCAGATTTTGGCAAACACCGGCAAGATCGTTTCCGGCTCCATCAAGCTGGACGGGGTGGAGCTGGTGAACTCCGGAGAGCAGATGATGCGTACCGTCCGGGGCAACAAGATTTCCATCATCTTCCAGGACCCCATGACTTCCCTGAACCCCACCTACACCATCGGCCATCAGCTCATGGAGGCAATCCGTCTGCACACCGACCGCGATAAAGATCAGGCCTGGGATCGGGCAGTGGAAATGCTGAAGCTGGTCAATGTAAACGAGCCGGAAAAGCGCATGAGGCAGTATCCCTACGAGTTTTCCGGCGGTATGCGCCAGCGTGTTATGATTGCCATGGCGCTGGCCTGCGAACCGGATATTCTGATTGCCGACGAGCCCACCACAGCCCTGGACGTGACCATCCAGGCTCAGATTCTGGATCTGATGCGCTCCTTGCAGGAGGAGCTGGGCATGGCAATCATTATGATTACCCACGACCTGGGTGTTGTGGCGCAGATGTGTGACGAGGTCATCGTCATGTATGCCGGCTCCATTTGCGAGCAGGGCACGGCGGACGAAATTTTCTACAATCCCAGACACGAGTACACCAAGGGCCTGATGCGGTCCATCCCCACGGCGGATACCGCCGGCACCAAGCTCCATCCCATCACCGGCACGCCCATTGACCTGCTGAATATGCCGGCCGGCTGTCCCTTTGCGCCCCGCTGCGACAACGCCATGAAGATCTGCCTGACAAAGCGCTGCGAGCGGATGCGCCTGAACGAGGAGCATTTCGCGGCCTGCTGGATGAACGTAAAGGACGGCGTGGAAAACGGCAGCATTGAGCTGGATGAGGAGAAAGGCGGTGGGGCGGAATGAGCGGGACCTTTAATCGAAACGAGCGGCCGCTGGTCGACGTGCGGCACCTGAAGCAGTATTTCAACATCAACGTGGGACCCCTGCGCACCAAGCCACTGAAGGCGGTGGACGACGTCTCCTTCGCCATTCGCCGAGGGGAGACTCTGGGTCTGGTGGGCGAGTCCGGCTGCGGCAAAACCACGGTTGGCCGTTCCATCCTGCACCTCTACAAGCCCACGGCGGGAGAGGTAGAGTTTGCGGGCGAGCTGATTCAGACCAAGCGGGATATTGATGAGCTGCGCAAGAAAGCCACCATGGTCTTCCAGGACCCCTATTCCTCCTTGAACCCCCGAATGACGGTTTCCGACATCATCGGCGAGCCTCTGGACATCCACAAGATGTACGAGAACAAGACCGAGCGGGAGCAGCGGATTCTGGAGCTCATGGATCGGGTGGGTCTGAACAGCGAGCACGCCTCCCGTTATGCCCATGAGTTCTCCGGCGGTCAGCGCCAGCGAATCGGTATCGCCCGGGCGCTGGCCCTGCGGCCCGAGTTCATTGTCTGTGACGAGCCTGTCTCCGCCCTGGACGTGTCCATCCAGGCGCAGGTGATCAATATGTTTGTGGAGCTTCAGGAGCAGATGGGCCTGACCTATCTCTTCATTGCCCACGATATTCTGGTGGTGCGCCATATCAGCGACCGGATTGCCGTGATGTATCTGGGCAAGATGGTAGAGCTGGCGGACGCCGCGGAAATCTATGACCGGCCGCTGCACCCGTACACCCGCTCCCTGATGTCCGCCGTGCCCCAGCCCGATCCCAAGATCGCCAGGGCAAACCAGCGGATCGTGCTCTCAGGGGATATTCCCAGCCCGCTGAACGCCCCCTCCGGCTGCCCTTTCCGGACTCGCTGCCCCCACGCGGCTCCCTGCTGCGAGGAGAGTATGCCGGAATTCAAAGAGGTCGAAAGCGGCCACTTCGTCGCCTGCCATCGGGTGAACGAGCTCTGATCTGTTCAATGTATGCGGATTCCGCGTATTTTGAAAAATTTGGAAAAAGGAAGGATAACATGAAAAAGTTCTTAGCCCTGCTGCTGGCAGTCGCCATGCTCTTTACCCTGGCTGCCTGCGCCAATGAGACGAAACCCGACCCGAATTCCACGAAAACCACGAATTCCCAGAATCCCACCACCCCCACGGATTCCAAGCTGGCTGTCTGCCTCGCCTCTGAGCCCGACACTCTGGACCCGGCCCTGAACTCCGCTGTGGACGGCGCTACCATGATTGCCCACCTGTTCTCCGGCCTTGCCAAATGGGCCAAGGACGACAGCGGCAAGCTGGTCATCGTTCCCGACGCCGCCAAGGAGCTGGTAGAGGGCGTTGCCAATGACGATGGCACCGTGACCTACACTTATACCCTGCGGGACGGCCTGAAATGGTCCGACGGCAAGGATGTCACCGCCAAGGACTTTGAGTTTGCCTGGAAGCGAGCCGCCTCTGATGACCTGGGCGCCGACTACGGCTATATGTTCGAGGTTGTGGACGGCTACGGCACCGACAGCCTGAACGTCAAAGCCATCGATGACAAGACCCTGGAGGTCACTCTGGCGAACGCGGTTGCCTACTGGAACGAGCTGCTGGCCTTCCCCACCTACTTCCCCGTGCGTGAGGACGTGGTGGCCAATGAGGCTTGGGCCACCAAGCCTGAGACCTACATCTGCAACGGCGCTTACACCATCACCGGCTGGGAGCACAACAGCGTCATCACCCTGGAGAAGAACCCCAACTTCGTGGACGCTGACAAGATCACTATGGGCAAGATCGAGTTCTACCTGTCCGACGACTCCAACAACATGGTTGCCAACTTCAAGAACGGCACCTGGCAGTTGATTGACGACGTTCCCACCAACGAAATGGCTGCTCTGAAGAAGGATTATCCCGAGGAGTACATGGTTGCCGGCCAGATCGGCACCTACTATGTCTGCTGGAACATCGGCGAGGACATCCTGCCTGCCGACAGCGGCCTCACCGGCGACGAGGCCGAGAAGGCCCGTGCGGAAATCCGCAGCGCCATCAGCCTGCTCTTCGACCGCAACTACATTGTGGAAGAGATCGCCCAGGGCGGTCAGGTTCCCGCCTCCTCCTTCGTTGCCATGGGCATGACTAACCCCGACGGCACCGAGTTCTACAAGACCGCCGGCCACAACGACGGCTTTGACGGCTTCTACAACGTCAGCAAGGACGCTGTGAAGAGCAACTACGATCAGGCCATTGAGGTTCTGAAGAAGTACTACAACTACGATGGCGCGAAGTTCACCAACTTCCCCACCATGACCTACCTGTACAACACCTCCGAGGCGCACAAGGCCATCGGTGAGTATCTCCAGGCCCAGCTTGCCGCCATCGGCATCACCATGAACATGGAGAACCAGGAATGGAACACCTTCCTGCAGACCCGTAAGAACGGCGATTACAGCATTGCCCGGAACGGCTGGGTTGCTGACTACAACGATCCCATCTGCTTCCTGGATATGTGGATCAGCGCTTCCGGCAACAACGACGTCCAGTTCGGCAAGGGCGAGCACGCCAACGCCAAGATCTACAGCCTGGACCTGACCGACCTGGGCTACGACGTCAAGGTGGAGAACGGCACCTGGGCTGAGACCTACGATGTGCTCATCAAGACCATCAAGGGCTGTACCGACAACGTCAAGCGCTATGAGCTGATGCACCGCGCGGAGGACCTGCTGATGTCCACCGGCTGCATTTGCCCCATCTATTACTACACCGACACCTACATGATCAACAAGAACGTCAAGGGCTTCTTCTCCAATCCTCTGGGCTACAAGTACTTTATGTACTGCACCATCGAGGGCTGACGTCAGCTTGATCGGGACAAAACGTTCCGGGGCTGCCTCACACAGTGAGGCAGCCCCCATTGCGTTTAAAAAATTGGAACATTTCTTTCGCTTTTTCGTCTAAAAAAATCAGAAACAGAAAACACAACTGCGCGAAAGGATGAACCGTGATGAAACTGAAAACCGTTCTCTGCCTGGCCTTGGCCGTGATTCTGCTGCTGTCCTGTTTCATTGGCTGCGCTGACACAAATTCCACCGGGACTACTGCCGGGAATCAGCCGCAGGTGAGGAATAACGAACCCGTCTCCGCCGAACTGCTCTCAGCCGTCACCAACGCAAAGCCGCTGGGCTTCACTGCCTTTGACAGTCAGCTGGTGGAATACCTGAAGCAGACCGGCAAGGCGGACGAGAACTTCACCGTCTCTCCCCTGTCCTTCAAGGCGGCCCTGACCATGGCGGCCTTGGGCGCGGAGGGAGAGACCCAGGTCCAGCTTCTGGCGGCTCTGGGCTTCCGGAACCTGGAGGAGCTCCGAGCCTGGTACAGTACTGTCCTGGCGGGGGCGGACAATTTTGAGGAGTTCTATGACAAGGTGGAAAATTTCTACAAAAACAGAGAATCCATCTACACCCGTTTCTCCGGCTCTCAGGCCCCCTCTGCGGAAGAAGGCGGGGATTCGGCCTACCGGGTTGTCAATTCCGTGTGGTCCAATCAGGAACTGCCCGGGGAATTCCGTCAGAGCTTCCTGGATGAAATCGCCAAAACCTGCCGGGCTGAGGCCAACTCCGTCAGGGCAGCAGAACTGGCCGACGCCGTGAACGCCTGGGTCAAGGAACAGACCGATGGCCTTATCCCCTCAATTTTGAATGAGAATGCCGACTCCGTGTCCGCAATTTTGGTAAACGCCCTGTACCTGAAAACCGGCTGGGAGAGCGGCTTTCACAAGCTGGAGGATCGAGACTTTACTACCGTCTCCGGGGAAACCGTGCAAAAGCCCTTCATGGGGCAGAATGCCCACTTTGGATATTATGCGGATGAGAAGACCCAACTGGTTGTGGTTCCGCTCCAGGGCGGAATATCTATGGTGTTCGTTCTGGGAGACGATACCAACCTGGCCGAAAAGCTCAGCAAGGCCGAGAATAGACGGGTGGAGCTCACCGTTCCCATGTTCGACGTGGAGACTTCCCTGAGCCAAGGCGAGCTTGTGAACTATCTGCGTCTGCTGGGCTGCGACAGGATGTTTGACGGCCAAAAGGCGGAATTTGACCCCATGTACACCGCGCCGCTCTTTGTGGGTGATATTATCCAGAAGGCCAAGGTCCACATTGATGAGGATGGCATGGAGGCTGCCGCTGTGACAGCTGTTATGACGCTCGGCGGGGGAATGGCGAAGCCGGAGGAGCCCGTGAGCTTCTGCGCCGACCGCCCCTTTACTTTCTACGTGTTGAACGGCGTCGAGACCCCCGAGCTGCTCTTTTGGGGCCAGATTGTCAAGTAAAAATACGCGGCGGCCCCGTGTCTTGCG
>JAGABH010000084.1 GCA_017614755.1 Oscillospiraceae bacterium | reverse complement strand
CTGGGGCAGACGCCGGGACATATACTCGGGGATATCGTTCTGCGGGGTGATGGGGTAGCCGAAGAAGTAGCGGCAGCCCGCCTGGATTGCGGCTTCGGCAATGGCCTCGCAACCCTTCATCAGTTTCTTAGCCATACAGCGTTCCTCCTTATTTCTCGATCTCGATGGCAACGTCCGGGCAGGTCATTGCGCAGGACAGGCAGCCGATGCAGGCCTCCTGATTGGCAACCTCAACCGGGTAGTAACCCTTGGTGTTCAGGTGCTTCGTCTGGAGGGCCAGCACGCCCTTGGGGCACAGACGCACGCAAAGGCCGCAGCTTTTGCACACGTCTTCATGAATGGTGACTTTAATCATGGCATTTCCTCGCTTTCAATAATTGTTGACGAACTAAATGGATTGCGTTGTTAAAGACCTTCCTTCAGGAACTTGTCCCAGCTCCGGTGCATCATCACCTCGATCGCTTGGTATCTTCCAACGTACGTCGGGTCGAGTCCCTGCTCTTTGACGTACAGTTTGAACGAATTTAAGACCTCCCGGGTGCCGCAGCTGCCCCAAACGGGGATCCCCGTGGCCTCGGAAAGCTGCTTTGCCAGGGCGTAGCCCTCCGCCAGGTGGCAAACCTCCGTCTCTCCAGCCAGATTGGCGTTGTTGACGATACCCGTCACCTTCAGCCGGGAGACGTATTGAATCTTTGCCAGCACATCCATCGCGCTGTCAAAGTCCGCGGCAGTGGGCCGCAGGCAGTTGACGATGAACAGGACGTTGATCCGCTCCGGAGGAATCCGGTCAAAGCGGGCCTTGTACTGACCCAGGGCGATGGAGCCCACGTCGTCGCCGCCAATGTCAAAAATTACATTGCCTTCTCCGGGGGAGAAGACGGAAAAGACTTGCGCCGACAGGGACATGATCTCGATCTTGTCCAGGGCGAAGGGGGGCATAATCAGCTCCACCCCGGCGGGCTTCAGCACGTCGCCCCGCTCGCTGGTGCGGAAATAGGGATTGATGACGTCCAGGTCCACCAGCGTGCAGGGACCCTCTTTGGCTTTTTGCACAGCCAGATTCAGGGCCAGCTCGCTCTTGCCGCTGCCGAAGCTCCCAACCAGGACCCAATAAGTTTTCATAGGACGCCTCCCTGATTTTTGAGGTTGTCAGACAACTGACTAAAGATGTCCAACTTCTGCACCCATTCTATCAAAAAACAGGGCAAAAGTCAATCGGGGATTGTGCGAATTCTATTATATTTTTGTGTAGATTTGGAAACTGACCGGCTTATCGGCTCGGGAGGACCCGAAGCTGGGGTTCCTGCTTTTCCGGGGCTGACGGGTTCCCCGCAGGCTGATTTGCGGGAATTGCGCATGGTACGCCTTGAAAAAAGTGCGATGGATTTCCGCGGACGACGTTCTGTGGACGCGGCCCGCGGGCTCCGGCTGTTTTTTCGCGGGAAATAGGCTGGAGAAAAGAGCGCTGCGCGGGGAATGGAACGCAAAAGGCACCCAATCTCGGGTGCCTTTCGCAGCGATGAAATTGTCAGTGTCTGGACCGATCGGCAAAAAGGGTAGTCCGCAGCCCTTCGGTCGGCGGCCGCTTTTCAGATGCGTTCTTGCTCGGGACCGGGAGAAATGCAGGGCGATATCCCGGGCTGCCGCGAGGGCCAAAACCCGCTGCGGCAGGAACCGGAATTATTCGTCCAGGTCCAGGCCGGTAAAGAACCGATAGAGGTAGGTAACCACAAAGGCACGGGTGCAGGGGGTCACGGCGTTGAACTTGCCCGCCTCGCCCTTCTCCAGACCTTTTTCGTAGGCCCAGATGGCGCCGTCGTAGTACCACTGGTTGGTATTGATATCAGAGTAGGGGTTTTCGATGCTGTATCCGGGCTTGCCCATGGAGGCATACAGGAACTGGAGAATCTCGCTGCGGGAACAGAACTTGTCGGGGGTGAAGGTATTGGGGCTGGTGCCGCCGGTTATCTTGTTCTTCACCGCCCACATCACAGCCTGATGGGCCCAGTGTTTATCACTCACATCCTTGAAGGGGTTGCTTTCCGCTTCCACCGTGGGTCTGTCATTGGCCGCCCAGAAGAACACCATGGCGTCGCTGCGCCTGACGGTCCGCTCCGGGGAGAAGGTGGTGGGTGTGGTACCGCCGGTAACCTGCGGCTCGTGATAATAGGCCCAGAGGACCGGGGTAAAGAAGGCGTCGCTCTCACTCACGTCCGTGAAGGGATTATGATGGGGCATTGTTAGAGTGTTGGAATAGCCACCAAGGGCGCCGTCCCATTCCGCCCGTATCCGATATTCATACCGACGCCCCGGGATGGCGGTTTCGTCTGTCCACGCCGTCCCGGTCACTTTGGCTTTCATGGCCCAGGTTCCCCAGTCGCTTCCGCTGTAGTCCCGGCGGTAAATATAGCAGCTCGTCGCGCCGGTCAGCTCGTTCCATTGCAGGACCTGTTTCCCGTTTTGGATATCCCCGGTCAGAACCGGCACAGGCAGGCCGACGGCAACCGGCTCGCCCTCCAGCTCCAGCGTTCCGCTCACGTCCCGGACGAAGACTCTCACGGTGTAGACCCCCGGCTCAGAAAGAATGAAGCCGTAGATGGGGGTGAAGCCGAAAAAGCCCTCTTGGACAAGCTGCCCATCCTTCCAAAGGTTGAAGCGCAGCTGCCGGGCTGTGGTCTCGCCCACAAGCGTCACCGTCCAGCTGACAAACGCACCGGTTTCCGCACTGGTCTGATCGGGCACCACGCTGAGAATATCCAGCACCGGAACGCTGTCGCCCAGCTTGGAGACCTCTGATCCGGCTTCATCCTTCACATGGACCTTTGCCTTGTAGGAGCCTCCCTTTTCGGTCAGGTAGGAAATCTGCTCGGAGGGACCGAAATCTGTGCTGTAGACGATCACCGTGTCCCGGTAGACGTCGAAGCGGTATTGCCGGTTGCCGGTACCGCCCTGTACCGCGGCAGTCCAGGTAATGGTCTGGCCCTTGGCCGCGTTGGTCTTGTCGGCGGTCACGGACAGAACCCGCAGGGAGTCATCCGCGTAGCGCACCACCACCCGGGCGCCCTGCACGTCGGCAGTTTTCCCCGCCTCGTCCTTCACGCTCAGCCAAATGTCGTATTCGCCGGGCACCGTGGGGGTATACGTGAGGGCGGGCGTTGTCGTCCAGCCGCCATCGTAGACGAGCTCCTCCTCGTTCAAATCAGAGTCCAACCAGTGGACGACGAACGAGTACTGTACTGTGCCGGTCCCGCCGACGGCCTCAGCCGTCCAAGTGATCGGCTCATTCACCGTTGCGGAGGTCTTGTCGACCGAAAGCTTCGCCATCAGCTCGCCCGCATGTTCCGCGGCCCAGTGGGTGTCCCAGTCGGGGTCCATGACGCAGATTCCATGGTCGCAGCCTGCTTCCCGGCTGTTTTCGCCGCAACAGTCCGCGCAGAGCTCGCACCAGGGGCAGATCACCGCGCAGCGGCTGCAAGCCTCGCCGCACTCGGAGCAGATCTCCGCACATTCTTCACAGCTTTGGCAGTTTGCACACAATTCCACGCAGTTTGCACAGCGCACAAGGCAGAAGGAGCAGAGGGTGGTGCACTCCTCGCAGAGTTCACAGACCTCACAGATATTCTTGCAGTTGGAGCAGCAGCCGCAGTCCCCGCAGTAGAGAGCGCCGCACTCGGAGCAGCTGTTCCGGCAGCCGGGGCAAACCAGGGCGCAGTCGGAGCAGCAGCCGCAGGCCTGACAGAAGAGCACCGCGTTCTCGTTGCAGCCATGGCAGCTTGGGCAGTGGAGGCCCTGGTCGAGGCAGCAGTCCATACACAGGCCGCAGGACTCGCAATAGCCGCCGCCGCAATCCTCGCAGCGTCCGCAGTCGGCACAGCGCTTGTGATTGTCATTGACGTAGCAGTTGCCGCAGTCGGGGCAGGCCGCGTCCTCCTCCAGATGGCATTCCAGGCACATCTCGCCGCAGCCGTCCTTGCAGCGCCCGCCGCAGTCGAAGCAGCGGCTGCAGAGCAGGCAGCCCTCGTCCTTGGTGCATGCGTAGCAGTCGGGGCAGTGGGTCCCGTTGATGCTGTAGGCGCAGTAGCCGCACATGCCGCAGTCGCTGCAGTAGTCGGTGTACATACAGTCTGCGCAGAGCATACACTCCGGGCAATGGTCCACGCTGCCGTCCACGTAGCAGTTGCCGCATTCACAGCAAGCAAGACCTTGCTCAATGTGGCACTCCAGGCACATGTCGTCGCAGCCTGCGCCACACTGGGGGCTGCAGTCAAAGCAGCAGCCGCAGATCAGGCAGCCGCCCACATCCTGGCCGCAGGCGCCGCAGTCAGGGCAGTGCTGGTGGTTGTCCTTGGCGCAGTCCAGACACAGCTTGCACTCCTCGCAGAAATCTCCCCAGGATTCGCAGGCACCGCATTCCGTGCAGTGGTGATCGTCTCCGCAGCCATAGCCCACGGCGCAGTGGGGGCCGCCGGAGCAGAGATAATCGTCATAGCGCCAGGCGCCGCAGTACTCGCACTCCTCGCCGTCCTCGTAGTCGGCAGGTTCATCCGGGCGAAGCTCCCTGCCAAAAACCGGGGAGGCGATGTTGAGCAGCATACCGACAGTCAACAGGAAAACCAATAACATTTTTCCAATCCGTTTCATGAATCTCCTCCTAATCTTCTCCGCTCCGCTTGCGGTCGTCCTCGTGAACAACCAGCCCCAGAGCCTTGGCGTTGACCGCAAGCTCCAGCCGGTTCGTATAGCCGGTTTTGTTCAGCATATTCTGGATGTGACGCTTCACCGTAAAGACGGAGATGCTGTATTTCTCCGCAATCTCCTCGTTGGAGCGATTTGTGGTGAGCTCCCGCAGGATCTCCAATTCCCGCTCTGTCAATTCGGATTTCCGGGTACTGCCGAATTCCGGGTCCGGCTGGCTCCCCGGATAGACCGATTCTCCCTGCATGGTTCGATCCATAACCTCCAAAAGGGAGCGTTCATCGTATTCCTTAAACCAGAAGCTCTCAATTCCGGCCTGCCGCGCCTGCTCAATCCACTTGGATTCCGCTGTGGATGTTGCGATGATGACCCGAATGCGAGGATTGTTTCGCTTGATGGCTTCCCCGCAGGTTAAGCCGTCCAGGCCCCGCTTCATCATCACATCCAGGATGACCAGGTCGACCGGATTGGTCCGACAGAAGTTCACAGCCTGTTCCGCCGTAGCCAGGGAGGCTGCCAGCTCGTATTTCGCGGCTGTCTTGATATACATCTCGAAAAAGCCTCTGGCCACGTATTGGTCGTCTGCGATGACCACTCTGATGGGGTTTTCCACGCGGAATCACCTCGCTTTGTCGTTCTTTTTTCGGATCTGTTCAGTCGCGTTATGATTGCAGGGGCCTGCGCCTTCGACGACGGCTCGCTTCCGGGGTCGGGTGCCTGACAGGGGGCGTCGTGGGCGCCCCCCCTGCAATGCTGCGGAACAAAAACGCTTTACGCTGTTTTCCTGTCAGTTCAGCTTGATGGATTCCAAAATGGCCTTCGTGATGTCGGAGTCATAGGCAAATCCGGCCATCCGGACGTTGACGGCCTTGTCTCCGATCACGGCGTACATCTGAACCACAGGGGAAGGGCCGCTGTAGGTTTCATACAGATAGGAAACGCCGGTCCAGGTATAGGCTCCGGTCTGAATGGACACGTCCTTCATTTCGGTGACCTTGTCGGAATCCTTATTGTATTCCTTCGTGGAGGCTACGTCCTTCTGGCACTGCTCCTCCGTGGAGATGCCAAACAGATAATAATTCATGGCGTTGTCGCTCTTCTGAACCCACATGGAATTCTGATCTTCCTTGTCGATCTGGGAGCCGCCGGTCAGTTTCATTCCGTCCGGCACAAAGACTTCGGCATACACGCCCCAGGACTCCGTCGTGCCGGTCAGCTTTGCGGCCGGAGCTTCCGTTGTCTGCACAGCGTTTCCGGTGCCGCCCGGGTTTTCTGTGACGTCATCCTTCTTGTCGCACCCGATCAAGCAAAGAGAGAGTGCGAGAACAGCTGCCAAAATCCATGTAATTTTTTTCATTGTGTGTTGTCTCCTTTTTCTTTTTGGGACGATTTGCGTCCGCTGGAAAGAATTATACAGAAAGCACAGGTGTTTCACATCGCCCGCAGGAACCATTTTTTTATTCCGGAAGATGAATTACGATCGTAACCGAAGGCCGGGGCGACGCGGACATGGTTCCGCCCGCGTTTTCCACCAGCGCACGAAGGGAGGACAGCCCGCCGGTTTCGGAAAGGGGTTTGTCCGGGACACGTCCGTTCCCGGCCAGCGTGAAGTGGAATCCACCGTCAATCTCTTCTGTCTGCACCTCGAGCCGATCCCCGTCCCCATGCTTGCGGAGATTGGATGCGCATTCCTGAATGGCCGCGGCCAGGATGGTCCGGGGCGTCCCGCGCTCTGGGATCGCCCCCCGCAGATGGACGGTGATGCCGATGGCTCCTGCCCCCTGGATCGCCTCGGTCAGTGTATCGCGCTGGGTATCGTCCTCCTCAAATTCTTTCAGCAGCTGGGCGTTGGTCACGGTTAGCGTCCGGAGTAGGGCTGCCGCGTCGATGGCGGTAGGGTCGTCCATGTAACGGCGGCTGATCAGAAGGACGTGGCCGGTTTCGTTGTGGACCTGCATCCGGGCATTCAGGAGCTCCTGGGACAGGATGATCCGCTCTGCCTCCCAATTGTAGTTTTCCAGACGCTGATGCAGCTCCCGCAGCTTATCGTTTTTGCTTCGCAGCTCGTCGTTGATCCGGGCCAGGGCGGTGACGTCCGTTGCCGTAAGCTGGCAGTATGCCCGTTCGCCCTGGGTGATCCTACCCTGAGAGAGCTTCCACACCTGTGTGCCGTCGGAAGCGACGGCATGGGGCGTCCCGGCTTCCGTAAGATCGCCTGCCTCGGACAGATTCAGCAGGGGACGCAGATCCGTCAAAACTTTCCCGGTCAGAGCCCGGGAAACCGCGGCCATCGTCAGGTTGGCGAAAACAGTCTGACCGTCTTCCCCGGCAAAGGCGATTCCCGCGGGAAGCAGGTCCACCGTCTCCTTGACAGAGTCCGGGGTGGGGCGGGCCTTTCGCAGAAGCGTCAGCTTTCGGGAAACCCAAAACAGCCAGAGCGCGGCAAAAAGCTCTGCCAGCAGCGGAATGAACACCGGCAGGGAACAGAAGGCCGCGGTTACGGCAGGCCAGGTTCTGGGGTAGTTCGGGTCTCCATAGTGAAAGATGCCGTCCAGAAAAAGGAAGAACAACGCGAAAAGGGCAAGCAGGGAAACAGCGGCGGGAAGAATGCGGGTGCGGCGATCCCTGACGTGGGCCAGCAGCAGACAGAGATAGCCGTTCCAAAGCAGCAGGAGCAGGGCGGTCACAATCAAAAGACCGGGAAGCGGCGTTTCCGCGGCGTGCCAGATCGTCATACCGGGTCACCGCCTTTCCCCGCGGGGACAGTCAGATACAGAATGCCCTCGCGTTCCTCGGAGAGGACCGGAAGCGGCAGGCCGGCAGTTTCAATCTGATACTCAGGATTGGACGCCAGCCGCAGGTCGCCCTTGGAACAGGAGACCATCAGTAGCGAGGCGCAGCCCAGCAGCCGTTCAGCCAGGGCCTCAAAGGTATCGTACAGAGCAAGGATGGCGCCGGAGGGCAGCATCCCGCCCGCTGTGTCCTGCTCCCGGTCCGCCAGAAAGCCGCTCTCATCCACGGAGGTTTTGAGGCCGGCATAGGAGAGATACCGTCCGGACTCGGAAACCGCCAGCAGGAGCTCCCGCAAAGGGAGTGTCTCCTGCTCGGAGACGGTCAGCAGCAGGTTGGTTTTGCGCTTGACAAAGGCGTTCAGTACCGAAATCCGGGCAATGTCGCCCCGGAAATCCGGGGAACCGGGGCGGGCCGCGTTGAGCAACTCCTCGATCCGTTTTTGCCAGGGATACATTTTTTCCGCGATTTCACGGTAGATGTGGTGTCGGGAGCGCAGGAAGGCGTTTTGCTCTTTTTGCCGGGTTTCGTATTCGATGAGGGTGTTTTCGCTCTCCAGCAGCTCGTTCGCCTCGGAAAGCGCCTCGTTTGCCCTGCGGAGCTCAGTTTCGTCCTCGACCCAGAAGGCGCAGCCGCCGTTGATCCGTTTGCCGGACAGCTTTTGATCCGGCTTCAGCCGGATCGGGGCCTCCAGCGCCGCGGCCAGCTGGCCGCGGTCCGCGTGGATTTCATCTGCGGAGCGATATACCGTCCGAAGCTCCCGATCTGTGATAAGTACGGGCATGGAAAGCTGGGCAAAGAATCCGGCATAGTTCACATTGTGGGGAATCAGTCTTTTTTCAATGCAGATCTCACAGATGGCGAGCATGGAAAAAACATGGATCTCCGGGGACTCGTAGGGTGGGATGAACGGGACGATTCGCTTCAGAGTGTGAAGCTCGATCAATCCGAACCAGAGCAGAAGAACGCCCACGAACAATAAAATCGTCTTTTTGTCCTTTCCGCGGCCGCAGGTCCGAACCAGCAGGAGCAGTCCGGCGGCGACGGCCAGGATCATCCAGGCATAGGTCAAATAGAAGGGCAGGCGGTAGCTATAGGTTCCGCTTGTGCCGATCAAATCTCCAATCCCGGGCTTGGGGACAAAAACCAGGTGGTGCAGGTCGTTTGTCAGAATCAGGGCGGAAAGAATTGCCGCCGGGATCAGCACCAGGCGCTCGTCCGGCCCCCGGCGTGTTTCTCCTCTGCCGATCCGAAGGCATACCATCCAAAACAGGGCCGGAATCATGGTCATCGGCAGATAAAAGGCGTACCAGCTCAGCCGCAGGGCGGCGGCGCTTACGGCAACCCGATATCGGTAAACCCGCAGACAGAGGTAGAGGAGCATGAGCAGCGCCATCGCAATCAGATAGGCCCGGGGCTTTGCGGGCAGAAGACGGGAATGAACGGAGCGAATCCAGACCAGGAGCAGGGCGGAGTAGATGGTGAAAACAAGGCAGAAGCACAGGGTAACAAGAGAATAATTCGGCGCGGGGATGTTGTGCAGCCAATCCTCCACCATGTGAAGAACACCGGCCAGCAACAGCAGACCGATGAAAATCAAATGATTCATTTTTGAACGCACCGTTCGCAAGACGCAGCGCCTCCTTTTCACCCATTATACTATATTCGCAAAACAGTCCAAAATCAAGAGAATCCTTTCCGGGAAGGGAAGCCCCATGATTTTCCCGCCGCGGACAGAAGCCGCGGTTCGGAAAAATGACGCGGGCAGCCCCTTTTCTGCGGCCCCGCTGCTTGAAAAACAGATGAATCAGGAAGGGCAGGGGAAAACGGAAACGCCGAAAGTCCTTGAAACCAAAGGCTTTCGGCGTCGTTGCTGGCACCCACGAGAGGATTCGAACCTCCGACCTGCCGCTTAGGAGGCGGCCGCTCTATCCGGCTGAGCTACGTGGGCAAATCAACATTGCCTAAGTATTCTATCTGCCACGCGGGGAATTGTCAAGAGTTTTTTCAGCGCCAATAGGGGAGGGGCATTCCGCAGGGGGAGCGCCCCGGAAATCGTGCAGCGGGGGCAATCGGCGGAGCAAAATTGAGAGTTGAGAATTGAGAATTTGCGATGTTTTCAAATGGTAATTTGAAAACATGGAAACTGCGGGCGGCGCATCCTTGCGGATAAGAGCCGCCCCTACGGGTTCTGAATTTCGGCCCCGGTGCCGCGGGCGGGCGGCCGGTACCCATGAAGGGCACAGGTGGCCGCCCCTGCGAATCAGCAACACAGCATTTCTTGAAGCGCAGCAGGTTTCCTGTTTTGCGGGGTTTTCCAAAAGGGGCGGGCCCCTTTTGGCCGTTTGAATGAGGGGTGGGGCCGGGGAGGGG
>JAGABH010000083.1 GCA_017614755.1 Oscillospiraceae bacterium | reverse complement strand
ATTACGGGTTTCGGGAAATGACCGTAGATATTGATGCCATCATCGAGGCCTCCGGTGCTATGAAAGACGCCATCAACCGGGTAGGTGACCGATATGGGCTGCCCGTCGGGTGGCTGAACGCAGATTTCCGAAGAACCGCTTCCTACAGTGATAAGCTGTACGAGCATTCTGAATATCTCTTCACCTGTTCCAATGTGATGGAAGTCCGAACAGTACGTGCAGAATACCTGATTGCCATGAAGCTGGTTTCCGGGCGGAGATACAAGAAAGACCTGTCCGATATTGTCGGGATACTGTATGAACAGCAAAAGCAGGAGAGGCCAATCACTTTGGAAATGATCGACCGGGCTGTGATCGAGCTGTATAACTCTTGGGACAGCGTGGATGCGTACGCGAAAGCTGTGCTGGAGAAGGCGCTTGCCACCGATGACCTTGTATCCTTATTTGAAGCCCAAATGGCCGAGGAGGCACAGACGAAGGATGCCGTGCTTGAAATCGACAAAAAGTATCCTGAGTTAATAACCGAGGATAACATCAATGAAATCATTGAAAAAGCGAGGAAGAAAAAGCAAAAGGACTGAGCTTATAACCTACAAGAGCGCTGCAGAATTACTTAATCTGCAGCGCTCTTGTTGGGTTATCAATCTAAGTAGTCTATTGCCCCTGTCTCACTGTATCCAAGTACTCTTTCACGTCGCCGGCTAAGACCAACTCCGCATAAGCATCCGGATCGTTGTAGATCAGATAATCCAGTTCCCTCCGGTCAAGCCAGGTCTCCACGAACTCCCGTTCCACGGCGAGGGTGTCGATGGCAATGACCGATCCGTCAGGCCGCCGCGATTCCACACAGGCCGTGTCCATGTTGAACGCCCAATGTGTTTCCGCCATTTCGTTGCCTCCATGTATGTACTCTTCTGCCATCGTCATTTGCCCTCCTTTTCCGCGTCGAAGCGTTTCTTGTCCCGGAAGAAACCGTCTCTCAGGAGCTGCTTGTGGTGCTCTTCCAGGAGGCGCTGGGTGTCAATGACGTTCTCGAAACGCTTCTGGGCTTCGAGGCAGGGCTCAGCCAAGACGCTGCGGTCAAGATCCCAGAGGCGAAGGCCTTCCAAGTAGGCGGAGCGGCGCTTGTCGTCCAGGATGAAGGGCGTTACGCTGTGGCGCAGGCACTCCTTGAACATCAGCAGCCGCCCGATCCTTCCGTTCCCGTCGTCGAAGGGCCGGATGCGCTCAAAGCGCACATGGAAGTCCAGGATCTGCAGCAGCGTCACCTCCGGCAGCCGCTCGTACTCGCCGATGAGCTTACTCATCTGGGAGTTGATGTCCTTGGCCGCAGGGGCCTTCAGCTTCTCCAGGTTATTGGGCTTGGTGCGGTAGACCCCGATGCGGCATTTGCCCCGTCGCTCGTCGAAGGTGCCGTAGAACATCAGATAGTGCAGCCGCTTGATGTAGGTCTGGGTCAGCGCTTGGGTAGCCGTGTCGATGATGTGATCCACGCAGAGCATGTGGTCAGTGGCCTCGATGAGGTCGTCCACCTTGATGGGCTCAAAGCCGGTCTTGACCTTGTCCGTCTCGAAGATCTCCGTGATCTGGGTGAGCATGAGCCGGTTGCTGGCCATACGACCGTTTGAGTAGGTGAGGTTGGTCTGCACGTAGTCATACAGGCCGTGGAACATTTTCTTGGTTTTCTGTTGCCGGAGCTTTTTCACCAGAGGGGGCTTGGGTTTCGGCTGATGCGGTTTTTCCTCTCTCGGCTTCCGTTCGGGCTTAACGGCATTTTCAGGGATCAGCCATGTCTCACCATTGAATTCAGCACCTTCAATTCGCCCTTCTGTGCAGTATCGGCGGACAATTGTTACGGAAACCTGCCATTTCTTTGCGATTTCACTGGGTTTTAAGTACTCCATAGGTACATTTTCCTTTCGTCTGATTTCTTGTAGCCCGCAACTTTATCTCACAGGCCGCAACTTTTCCTGACCAGAATTGTGACCAGAATTACAGCATGAAACCTTATACCAGACGAATAATAATGTACTGTTTTGTTTACATAATGGACGTATTGGACCTATTTTCCGTATTATTATGCATTGTATTCATTTCCGTGGGCCATGGCATTCAAGAGGTTGGCGGTAATATGCAGCATTGAATGGACTTATTAGCACTCAATGGATGAAACAGCAAGCAGCGGACAGCCGAAATTCCAACGTGTGCCATTCAGCCCTTTATATCCTGACCTAATAAATGCGGATAATATCAATGAGATCAATGAGCAAGCGAGGAAGAAAAAGCATACGGATTGTTTTAACAGCTTAAAAGAGCGCTGCAGGATTATTTAAATCTACAGCGCTCTTTGTGTTTTCCTGTATTTCGTGACTAATTAATTACCGCATCACTATGAACCATCTCCATCAGAAGCCCGTATCAGCGTCTGCCGATACGGGTTCCGAGCACATTAGACAGATGGTTTAATTTTTCTTCGATCCATTTTATCAGAGCATTTTTTGAACTATGATTCGGCTGCCGATTTCCATCACAGGGAACCCTTCCTCGTGTACGAGGTCATAGGCGGGGGATCTCGAGATTTCCAAAGAGGGCGCGACATCCGTTACCGAGAGCATTAATGGGAACTCATCATATGACTTGTATGTGTTGCTTCCACGCAGCCTGTAATTGCCGTTTATGCATCATGCAAGGTCAAACGGATATTTCGGCGGTGTTGATCTCCATGTCGGCCAGCAGGGGCTCCAGTTTTTCCAGATAGGCCGTTACCTGCGTATCGCAGCGGCCAATGTATTTCTGCGGGTCCAGGAGCTCTTCCATCTCCTTGGCGCTGAGGCCAAACTTTTCCTCCGCAGCCAGCCGTTCCAGCAAGTCGCAGCTTTCGCCCTCCTTCATCCGGGCGGTGGCCTCCATAGAGCACTTGCGGATGACCTCGTGAAGCTCCTGCCGGTCCCCGCCCCGCTTCACCGCCTCCATGAGCAGGTTTTCCGTGGCGATGAAGGGCAGGTATTCCCGCACCGTCCGGGCGATGATCTTTTCGTTGACGCGCAGGCCGGCGGTGACGTTCTGCGCCAGGCGCAGGATGGCGTCGGCGCAGAGAAAGCCCTCCGGCAGGGAGATGCGGCGGTTGGCGCTGTCGTCCAGGGTCCGCTCCATCCACTGCACGGCGGCGGTCATGGGAGCGTTGAGGGCGTCTGCCATGAGGTAGCGGGCTAAAGAACAGATGCGCTCGCAGCGCATGGGGTTACGCTTGTAGGCCATGGCGGAGG
This sequence comes from Oscillospiraceae bacterium, assembly GCA_017614755.1. Taxonomy (GTDB): domain Bacteria; phylum Bacillota; class Clostridia; order Oscillospirales; family Oscillospiraceae; genus JAFRPC01. Next base: position 2,515 of record JAGABH010000083.1, on the reverse strand, counting down.
AGCCGATCTGACTGGTTTCAAAGGGTTCCTCCAGCTGCCGGTCGTGCTGCAATAGGCGGATGTCGTTTGCCATGCGGTAAAGGCTCTGGGCCAGGGAGCTCAGGGCGTTCAGGATGCGGCTGTCTGTCTTCCGGGGATAGGTCTGGCCGCAGACATCGAAGCAGCGTTCGAAGCCGAAATCTGCCGCCAGACGGCGGTTCATCTCGTCGATCTTCCCCTCGTCCCCGTCGAAGAGCTCAAGGAAGCTGGCCTCGGTGCCCGTGGTACCCCGGCTGCCCAGAAATTTGATGTTCTCCATGGCAAAATCGATTTCGTGCAGGTCGGAGACCAGGTCCTGCATCCATAAGGCTGCCCGCTTGCCCACGGTGACCAGCTGGGCGGGCTGATAGTGGGTGTAGCCCAGAGTGGGGGTGGCCTTGTACTTTTCCGCAAAGGCCGCCAGGTTCGCCAGGAGCTTTTGCAGCTCTCCCCGGAGATAGCGCAGAGCGTCCCGATAGAGGATCAGGTCTGCATTGTCGGTCACATAGCAGCTGGTGGCACCCAGGTGGATGATGCCCGCAGCGGAGGGAGCGGCCTTCCCAAAGGCGTATACGTGGGCCATTACGTCGTGGCGCACTTCCTTTTCCCGGGCTCTGACCGTTTCGTAATCGATATCCGTAATATGGGCTTCCAGCTCCCGCACCTGATCCTCCGTGATGGGCAGGCCCAGAGCCATCTCCTCCTTTGCCAGGGCGCACCAGAGCTTCCGCCAGGTCTGGAAGCGGGTGTCCGAGGAGAAAAGACGGAGCATATAGTCCGAGGCGTAGCGGGAGGCCAGGGGGGATTCGTACTTATCCGTCATGTCTCAGCCCTCCCGATGGATGTAGCTGTCCCGCTCCGGGCCCACGGAGATATAGGTGATGGGCGTTCCCACGGCATCTTGGATCATGTTTACATAATCCTGCGCGGCCCTGGGCAGGTCCTCCCAGCGGCGGGCGCCGGAAATATCACTTTTCCAACCGGGGACATATTCGATCACGGGCCTGGCGGAGGCCAGCAGGGTGGGGAAGAGGAAGTCGTCCGTTTCCCCCTGATCGGTGCGGTAGCGCACGCACACGGGGATCGTTTCCATATCGCTCAGTACATCCAGCTTCGTGAGGGCCAGCTCCGTGGCCCCCTGAACCTCCACTCCGTAGCGGGTGGCCACCAGATCCATGGGCCCGACCCGGCGGGGCCGGCCGGTCTTGGCCCCGTACTCCGCCCCGGCCTCCCGAAGCCTTTCCGCCTCCTCCCCGAACATCTCGCAGACGAAGGGGCCTTCCCCCACGCAGGTAGAGTAGGCTTTCACCACGCCCATGACGCGGTCGATCTTCACGGAGGGCATCCCCGCACCGATAGGGGCGTAGGCCGCCGTAGTGCTGGAGGAGGTGGTATATGGGTAGATGCCGAAATCCAGGTCCCGCAGGGCCCCAAGCTGGGCCTCAAAGAGGATGCGTTTTCCTCCCCGGTCCGCGTCCCGCAGGAGGATGTGGGTATCGCAGATATAGGGTTTTATCTTTTCCCCGTAATCAAAAACCCAAGCTTCCAGCTTGTCCAGGGTCCAGGGCTCCGCCCCGTAGACCCGGGTGAGGGTGAGGTTCTTCCATTCCAGTAGCTCCGCCAGATGCTCCTGCAGTTCCTCCGGGTGGAAGAGCTCTCCCGCCAGCACGGTCTTTTTCTGGTACTTATCGGAATAGAAAGGAGCGATCCCCTGCTTGGTGGAGCCATACTGTTTATCCGCCAGGCGCGCTTCCTCCAGACCGTCCAGTTCCCGGTGCCAGGGCAGGAGCAGGGAAGCCCGGCTGCTGATCTTCAGGTTATCCGGGCTGATGGAGACGCCCTTGCTGCGTACGTCCTCCATTTCGACCCACAGGTTTTCCAGGTCCAGGGCGACACCGTTGCCCAGTACGTTCACCACCCCGGGGCGGAAGATGCCGCTGGGCAGCAGGTGCAGGGCAAACTTGCCCTTTTCATTTACCACCGTGTGCCCGGCGTTGCCACCGCCCTGGTAGCGGACCACCAGGTCATAGTGGTCCGTGAGCAGGTCCACCATCCGGCCCTTGCCTTCGTCTCCCCAGTTGATGCCGACGATCGCGCCGTTATTCATTTGATCAGCCTCCCGTTATTCTCCACTGGCTCCATAGTTGGACAGCACCCGCGCGGAGGGGTCATCCACGTTGCAGCCGGGCCAGGAACGGTTGGGCATCCAGAAATCCTTGATCATCCGTGCCTGGCCGGGATAGTATTTCTCAAAAATCTCGCGGTACAGAAGGCTTTCCTTGGTGAAGGGCGGGCAGTAGTCGTACTGCCGCCGCTTTTCCTCAAATTCCGCGTCGGTGTATTTTGCCTCGGCGTATTCCTTCAGGTCGTCCACCATGCTGTGGCCGACGGCATCGGAGAAGGCCGCCTTCTGCCGCCAAAGGATCTCGTCCGGAAGCAGTTTATCCTTTTCAAAGGCCCGGCGCAAGAGGTATTTTCCCATATTGTAGGTGTTCAT
>JAGABH010000082.1 GCA_017614755.1 Oscillospiraceae bacterium | reverse complement strand
TGCTGCTCTCCGGCGGCATCGACTCCCCCGTGGCGGGCTATATGATCGCCAAGCGGGGCGTGGAGCTGGAGGCCATTCACTTTTTCTCCTACCCCTACACCTCGGAGCTGGCCAAGGACAAGGTGCTGGAGCTGGCCCGGAAAATGGCCCGCTACTGCGGCCGCATGACCGTGGACATTGTGGGCTTCACGGAGATTCAGGAGGCCATCCGGGATAGCTGCCCCGAGGAATACTTCACCATCATCATGCGTAGGTTCATGATGCGGATTGCGGAGCGGATCGCCCGGGATCACGGCTGCGAGTGCCTGGTCACCGGCGAAAACCTTGGCCAGGTGGCCTCTCAGACCATGCAGGCCATGAACGTGACTCACGCGGTGGTAAATATGCCAGTATTCCATCCCCTGATCGGCATGGACAAGGAGGAAATCGTCGTCATCGCCCGGCGAATCGACACGCTGGACACCTCCATTCTCCCCTATGAGGACTGCTGCACCGTCTTCACCCCCAAGCACCCCAAGACCAAGCCCAAGCTGTCCGAGGCGGAGCATATCGAGGAAAAGCTGGACGTGGAAGGGCTGATTGCCCGCGCCATTGAAAATACGGAGCTGGTGAAGATTCGGTATCAGGGGTGAGCGGAACGCTGCCCAAGGAAGAAGTAAGAGGTAAAAATCATGTTGTCCCACAGAATTACACAAATCGAAATATTGGTACAGTTTTTAAAGGAACGAGGGATGACCGTCGCCACTGCCGAGTCCTGCACCGGAGGGCTGCTGGGCAAGTCCATCACGGATATTTCCGGCAGCTCCGCCGTCTATCCGGGCGGGGTAATTTCCTACTGCAACCGGATCAAACATGAGATTCTGGGCGTGGATCAGGGATTGCTGGACAGCCTTGGCCCCGTCTCGGAGCCCGTAGCCCGGCAGATGGCCGAGGGCGTGCGCCGGGTAATCGGCGCGGACCTGGGCGTGGGCATTACCGGCATTGCCGGACCCAACTCCGACGACACAGGCCGCCCGGTGGGCCTGGTTTACATCGGCGTCTCCGACGGGGAGACCACCCTGGTTCGGGAGTGTCATTTCGACGGAGACCGGGGCGCCATCCGGGCCCAGGCGGCGGAAGCCGCGGCGGATTTGGCGCTTCATTTCATTGACAATTGACAGGTGACAGTTGACAATGATACGATTTGGAGGGACATGAGAAAACGAATCATCCCACTTCTGGCCGTTCTCTGGCTGGCTGCGCTGCTGCGGCTCACCGTCTTCCGGAACGGCTGCTTTTCCCACGGACTCTTCTCCGGGCGGATCGAGTGGGACGCCTTTGCCTATTACGCCAAGCTGGTCCGGGTGGGAAACTGGCGGTATTTCAGCTATCTCTTTGTGGGAAACCTGGTTTGGTTTGTGCCGGTGGGCGTTCTGGTGCGGCTGCGGGAAGCCTTCCCCCTTGGGGGAAGGTGTCAGCGGGCGTCTCACGCAAGCCCGCTGACGGATGAAGGGCGTAGCGGCGACGAACTGTTCTCTGTAGCGCACCGGTGTGCGCCGTTACAGAATACCGAGCAGGCGGGCAAGCAATGCTTGTCCCTACAGGCGCATTCCGTGGGGCATCGGAGTGGGCTGCTGCGGGCGGCCCTTTGGGGCTTTTTGCTCTCTCTGGGCATTGAGACCATGCAGTATGTCCTGGGCTCCGGGGTTTCGGAGCTGGATGATCTGATTCTCAACAGCTGCGGTGCGGTTTTGGGCTTCGGCATCGTATGCATTTTCGACAAAATGCGAAAAAATATAAAATCCCCTATTGACAAAAACCACAGGATATAGATAATAGAAGATAGCAGTTCCCCAATATTTTGAGAAAAGAAACGGAGGATTTCCTATGGCAGAAAAGATCGTCCGAAACACGGATAAGAAGGACACTGCCCCCAAGAAGGCTGTTGAACCCGAAAAGCAGCCTGCCGCAGCCAAGAAGAAGCCCCAGACCGTCATCACCCCCAACAAGCCCACCGGCGGCAGCACCATCGGCCTGCGGATCGGGGCGGTGCTTCTCTGGATCGTTGCGATTGTCTGCGAGGTCTTTGCCATCATGGCGATCACCAAGAACTTCACCATCCAGATCACACACAACGGCGACACCAATATGTGGATCACGTTCATTGGGTTCGTAGTTCTGGATATGGCCGCCTGCATCACCGCGGCACAGCTCTGGAAGAAGGCCAACCACATCAAGCCCATGAGCGAGAAGCGCGGCAAGTTCCTGTTCTACCTCTGGAACGAGCTGGGCGTCATCATGGCCTGCATCTGCTTCATCCCCCTGATCGTTCTTCTGCTGAAGAGCGACAAGCTGGACAAGAAAACCAAGACCATCGCCGCGATCATTGCAGCCGTGGCGCTGCTGATCACCGGTGCCGCCTCCGCGGACTATCACCCCATCTCCGCCGAGCAGAAGGAAGAGGCCGAGTCCCAGATCACCGGCGACGTGTACTGGACCCAGTTCGGCCACAAGTACCACGTCTACGAGGACTGCGGCTCCATCAAGAACTCCAGCACGCTCTACAAGGGCTCCGTCACCGAAGCCATCGAGTCCGGCCGTACCGCCATGTGCTCCTTCTGCGCCAACCGGGCTGAAAAGGACGGCATGGACCTGAGCCACATGAACGTGGAGGATCGGGATGCTGTTGAAACGCCCGACGTGCCCGCCATCAACACCACGGCAGCTCCCGCCGCTACGGGAGGAAACTGAAATGGCATTTGATCTCAACTCCATCGGCGCGCTGATCTCCGGCGGCGGTCTTTCCGCCATCGCCAAACGGGTAAAGCTCAAGCCGGAGGAGGTCGCCAAGGTCCTCACCGCCGGTATCCCCGCCCTGGTGGGCGGAATGAAGCGGAATGCGGGGGGCAAGGCCGGAGCGGATTCCCTGTCCAAGGCCCTGACCGTCCACAGCAAGGACGACGTCTCCGATCCCGCCGCCTTCCTCAAGGGCGCGGACCTGGCCGACGGCAAAAAGATTTTGGGTCACGTGCTGGGCAAGGATCAGGGCGGCGTCCTGGAGGAAATCTCCAAGGCAAGCGGCGTCACCAAGGGCAAAACCACCACGATTCTGGCCCTGGCAGCTCCCCTGCTCCTGTCCCTGCTGGGCAGCCAGAACAGCAGCTCCGGAAACTCCGGCGGTCTGACGGGGCTCCTGGGCGGCCTGCTGGGCGGCGGTCAAAGCAGCCAGAGCAGTCAAAGCCAGGGCGGCAGCCTCTTAGGCGGCCTGCTGGGCGGCAGCTCCAACAGCAACGCTTCCATGGCTTCCGGCCTGTTCTCCTCCCTGCTGGGCAGCTCAAACAACAGCAGCTCCAACACCATCCAGATTACGGACAACAACCAGCAGCAGGAGCAGTCCTCCGGCCTGCTGGACGGGCTGCTGAGCCTGTTCCACTGAGTATCATTCCCGGCTCCCGCATTTATGGGAGCCGGGTTACTTTTTCTTTGCAATTCCCGCAAAAGCATGGTATAGTATTGGAAGAAAACGAACGGGAGGCGCGACTATGAGCACGGACGTCAAGCAGATTCTTGAGCAGGTCCGCAGCGGGGATATCTCCGTGGACGAGGCCCTGCTGGCCCTGAAAAGGGCCCCATTTGACGACATCGGCTTTGCCAAGGTGGACCTCCACCGGAAGCTGCGGCAGGGCGCCGCGGAGGTGGTCTACGGGGCCGGCAAAACCGTGGAACAAATCGCCGGAATTCTGGAAGCGATGAAAAAGAACGGTCAAAACCGGGTTTTGATTACCCGGCTGGACCCGGAAAAGGCCCAGGCCCTGGCGGAAAACTTCCCCCTTCACTATGACCCCGCGGCCCGAATCGCCACCCTGGGAGAAGCCCCGAAGCCGAGCGGGCTCGGCTATGTGGTGGTGGCTACCGGGGGCACCAGCGACATCCCCGTGGCCGAGGAAGCCGCTCTGACAGCGGAATTTCTGGGCAGCCGGGTAGTCCGGCTCTACGACGTGGGCGTGGCGGGACTTCACCGGGTTCTCTCTCACCTGGACGAGCTCATGGGGGCCTCGGTAGTCATTGCCATCGCCGGGATGGAAGGCGCATTGGCCAGCGTTTTGGGCGGTCTGGTGGACTGTCCGGTGATTGCCGTGCCCACCAGCGTGGGCTACGGAGCCTCCTTCCACGGGGTCTCCGCCCTGCTGTCCATGCTGAATTCCTGTGCCAGCGGGGTCAGCGTGGTAAACATCGACAACGGCTTCGGGGCCGGTTTTTTAGCAAATCGAATCAATCACATGGAGGTGCGGCCATGAAAACACTATATTTTGACTGCTCCATGGGCGCGGCGGGAGATATGCTCACCGCCGCCCTGCTGGAACTGCTGCCGGACAAGGCTGGATTTGTGGCCCGGCTGAACGCCCTGGGGATTCCCGGGGTGAAATACGCCGCGGAACCTGCCGTGAAATGCGGCATCACCGGAACCCATATGCGGGTCGCCGTGGACGGAGCGGAGGAGCTTGCGCATACCCATGGGCATCATCACCACGACGCTCCCCCTCATCCGTCGGCTTCGCCCACAGCTTCCCCCCAGGGGGAAGGCTTTGCAGGTGTGGGGGAACCCCAGCATACGCATGAACATCACCACCACACCGGGATGCACGGGATTGCGCATCTGGTGAAGGATCACCTGGCCCTGCCGGAGTCCGTCCGGGAGGACGTGCTGGCGGTGTACCGGCTGATCGCCCAGGCGGAAAGCAAGGTCCACGGGGTTCCGGTGGAGGAAATCCATTTCCACGAGGTGGGCTCCCTGGATGCAGTAGCCGACGTGGCGGCAGTCTGCCTGCTGATGCACGAAATCGCCCCGGATCAGGTTCTGGCCTCTCCCATCCATTTAGGCAGCGGGCAGGTCCGCTGTGCCCACGGGATCATGCCCGTTCCCGCTCCCGCCACGGCGGAGCTGCTCAAGGACGTGCCCATCTACAGCGGCGAAATCCAAGGAGAGCTCTGCACCCCCACCGGGGCGGCTCTGCTTCGATATTATGTTAACAAATTTGGGCCTATGCCCACCATGCGGACAACGGCCGTCGGCTACGGTATGGGCACCAAGGACTTCCCTGCCGCCAACTGCGTCCGGGCCCTTTGGGGAGAGACGGCGGAGCAGGAAACCGACGAAATTTCGGAGCTTCGCTGCAATCTGGACGACATGACGGGTGAGGCCGTGGCCTTTGCTATGGAGCGGCTGCTGGAGGCTGGAGCCCTGGACGTTTGGACCGTCCCCATCGGCATGAAGAAGTCCCGTCCCGGCGTCATGCTGTGCGTGTTATGTAAACAAGAGGATCGAGCAGCCATGACGGGCCTGCTCTTCCGGCACACCACCACGCTGGGAGTACGTGAGTCCGCAATGCGGCGGGCCGTGTTGGAACGGCGGACGGAAACCGTGGAGACCGAATTTGGTCCCCTACGGCGGAAAATCGCCACAGGGTACGGCGTTCGGCAGGAGAAATACGAGTATGAGGATCTGGCCCGAGTTGCGCGGGAGCAGGGGCTTTCCATCGATGCGGTACGGGAAGCGGTGCTGGCGGACAAGCAATGCTTCCTACGGAGCGAATCATGAGCAGCGGTTATGCACGGCTCCTGGAGCTGCTGCGGGAGCTGGGCTCTGTAGCAGCAGCCTTTTCCGGCGGCGTGGACTCCACCCTGCTGGTACGGGCCGCCCAGGAAGCCCTGGGCGAAAAGGCCGCGGCGGTGACGGTGCGCTCCTGCTTCGTGCCCGCCCGGGAGATTCAGGCAGCGGAGGACTTCTGCAGAGCGGAGGGTATCCGCCACATCCTGCTGGATGCGGACACTCTGGCGATTCCCGGGGTGGGGGACAATCCGCCGGAGCGCTGCTATCTGTGCAAGACGGCCATTTTTACCAAAATCACGGAAACCGCCCGGGGGCTGGGCCTCCAATGGGTAGCCGAGGGCTCCAACGTGGACGATCTGGGGGATTACCGCCCCGGAATGCGGGCCATCCGGGAGCTGGGCGTCCGCTCTCCCCTGCTGGAAGCGGGTTTTACCAAGGCGGAGATCCGGGCCATTTCCAAGGAATTGGGTCTGCCCACCTGGGACAAGCCCGCTATGGCCTGCCTTGCCACCCGATTTGTCACCGGCCGGCCCATCACCCCTTCGGGCTTGGCCCGGGTGGAGCAGGCGGAGGAATGGCTGGCCGGACAGGGCTTCCGGCAGCTGCGGGTGCGGGATCACGGTGACCTGGCCCGGCTGGAGCTGGACGAGGCGGGGTTGACCCGGCTGGAAGACCCGACGCTCCGGGCCGCCGTCCACGAAGCTCTGCGGGGCTTTGGCTACCGCTGGGTCACTTTGGATTTGGGCGGTTACCGGATGGGGAGCATGAACCGGGTTTCCGAGCCGATGTAGACGGCGGCCCCTACTACGTTGGTTCCTCGAAATCTTTCCGTCAATGGCCGCCCTGACCGAGCAGCCGCGGGGCCATAAGCCCGT
>JAGABH010000081.1 GCA_017614755.1 Oscillospiraceae bacterium | reverse complement strand
CCTGTGTTCTTACGAACCCGTGTTTGTTTCGGGCGGGATATGGCCGCTGTATCAATTCAGCCGCAGCCTCCATGCGTAGGGCGGCCACCTGTGCCCTTCATGGGTAGACCTCTGGCCGCCGGAAACGCAACAAAAACCGGAGGGCAGGGCGGTCTGGGGTCAGACCGCCCTGCGAAGCGACGGAACAGATACCTCAATTCTCAATTCTTACTTCTTACCTGTTACCTGTCTTCCCGGAAGTAGGCCAATCCCAGTCCCTCCGGGGGCTGCTTTTCCTTGTTGTTCCGCAGGCTGGAGAAAATCAGCACGATGACGGTGACCACATAGGGGAGAATTTTATAGAGCTCCGTGGGGATGAAGGAGATTTGCAGCCGCATATAGAGAATCATCAGGGCGCCGAAGAGCACCGAGCCCCAGATGGAGGCCAGAGGCCGCCACATACAGAAGATAACCAGGGCTACCGCCAGCCAGCCTACGCCGGACAGGCCCTCGTTGTTCCAGGTGCAGCCCGCGGTGGTGAGAATGTAGACCACGCCGCCCAGGGCGGAAATGCCGCCGCCAATTACGGTGGACAGGTACTTGTACCGGGTTACGTTGATGCCCGCGGAGTCCGCGGTGCCGGGGTTCTCGCCCACGGCCCGGAGATACAGGCCCTTCCGGGTCTTCTTCAGGAACAGGTGCATTACCACCGCGATGAGAATGCCCAGGTAGAAGAAGTGGCTGCTGCCGAAGAGCAGCTTCCCCACATAGGGAATATCCTGCAAAAACTGGGGGAAGGGGGAGGCGGAAAACACGTCCTTCAGGGCGTTGCTGATGGTGACGTAGCCGCCGGCCCGCACCCGCATCATTTCGCCGGCGAACTGGCCGACGCCGGTGCCAAAGATGGCCAGGGCCAGGCCCGTCACGTTCTGGTTGGCCCGGAGGGTGGTGGTTAGGAAGCTGAAAATCAGAGAGGCCAGAGCACCTGCCAGGAAGGCGCAGAGCAGGGCGATTAAAATGGCAAGCAATCCGCTGGGGGAGGCGGCCAGTTTTTCGTAGTAGTACACGCCGCCCAGGCCGAAGGCGCCGCCCATGAACATAATGCCCTCCACGCCCAGGTTCAGGTTGCCGGACTTCTCCGTCAGAATCTCGCCCACAGTGCCGTAGAGCAGGGGAGTGCCGTAGGTGATGGCCGCGATCAGCAACAGGATCAAATCGTCGATTACCTTCATGCCGAAGCGCCTCCTTTCCCGGACTTCCTGCGGAAGATCAGCCGATAATTGATAAAGAACTCACAGCCCAGCATACAGAACAGCAGCAGGCCGATGATAATGTCCGAAATGGCCGCCGGGATATTCATGGCGGTTTGCAGGGTGTCCGCGCCCTTGGTGAGAATGCCCAGCATCATGGAAATGGCAATCATGGCAAAGGCGTTGAGCTGGCTGAGCCAGGCCACGGTGATGGAGGTGAAGCCCACGCCGCCGGCAATGTCGCTGGCCAGGGTGTGGTTGGCTCCCGCGGCGATGATGAAGCCCACCAGGCCGGAAATGGCCCCGGAGAGGAACATGGTCCGCATCATAATCCGGCCCACGTTCATGCCCGCGTACTGGGCGGTGCGCATGGAGTCGCCGATGACGGCAATCTCGTAGCCCTGCTTGGTGTGGCGCATATAGATATGGACGAAGACCACCAGAGCCAGGACGATGATCCACCCGCAGTGAACGCCCAGAACCTTGGGCAGCTGGGCTGAGGCGTCAAACTGGGCGATTCGGCCCTGCCGGGCCTGCCAGGGCCCGATCTGGAGCCAGGCCACAATGCCGATGATAATGTAGTTCATCATCAGGGTGAAAAGGGTTTCGTTGGTGTTCCACTTGGCCTTGAAGAAGCCGGGAATCAGACCCCAGAGGCCGCCCCCCAGGATGGCCGCGATGGCCATGAGCAGCAGCAGGGGCAGGGAGTCCAGCTTGCCGGTGAAGGTCCGGGCGATGAAGGTGGCCGCCAGGGCCCCCGCGGTGATCTGGCCCTCCGCGCCGATGTTCCAGAAACGCATCTTGAAACAGGGGGCGATGGCCAGAGCGCAGCCCAGCAGGGGAATAGCCTTTTTGACGGTTTGCTGGAGGTAGACCTTGCTGCCCACCGCGCCGTTGATCATGGTGCCGTAGGCCTTGATGGGATTGTTGCCCGTCAGAGCCACCACCAGGCAGCCCAGCAGCAGGGCGAAGACGATGGAGCCCAGGCGGATGCCCCAGACAGCCAGGGGCGGCAGGGCGTCCTTGCTCCGCTTTGCCAGGCGGATCAGCGGCGTCTTGATTTTTTCATCCATCAGGCTTCCTCCTTCCCGCCCACGCTGGTCATCAGCAGGCCGATTTCTTCCTTGGTAGCGGTTCGGGCGTCCACCACGCCGCTGACCTTGCCGCCGCAGAGCACTAAAATCCGGTCACAGAGCTCCAGAAGCACGTCCAGGTCCTCGCCCACGAAAATCACGGCGGCGCCCTGCATCTTCTGCTCAGTCATCAGATTGTAGATGGTGTAGGAGGTGTTGATGTCCAGACCCCGGACGGCATAGGCCGTCATCAGGACGCTGGGGCTGGTGGCGATTTCCCGGCCCACCAGCACCTTCTGGACGTTGCCGCCGGAGAGCTTCCGGACGGGGAACTCGATGCCGGGGGTGACGACCTCCAGGTCGTTCAGCACCTTGGTTGCCAGGTCCCGGGGCTGCTTCCGCCGGACGAAGGGGCCGCCGCCTCTGCGCCAGCTCCGGAGCATCATATTTCCGGTCATACCCATGGAGCCCACCAGGCCCATGCCCAGCCGGTCCTCGGGAATGAAGGCCAGAGACACGCCCTTTTTGCGAATCTGCATGGGGGTTTTGCCCACCAGCTCGTCCTCGCCTCCCTCCGGAGGCAGGTAGCGGATGGAGCCCTCTGCGATGGGGCAGAGTCCCGCGATGGATTCCAGCAGCTCCTTCTGGCCGGAGCCGGCAATGCCCGCCACGCCCAGAATCTCGCCGCCCATGGCGGTGAAGCTGACCTTGTCCAGCTTCTTGATGTGCTCGTGGTCATAGCAGGTCAGGCCGCTGACCTTCAGCCGCTCCGTCTGGTGCTCGTTGAAGGGCCGGTCAATGTTCAGGGTGACGGCCCGGCCCACCATCATGTCGGTGAGGGCCTGGGGGTTGGTCTGGGAGGTCTCCACGGTGCCGATGTACTTGCCCTTGCGGAGGACGGCCACCTTGTCGGAGATGGCCATGACCTCGTTGAGCTTGTGGGTGATGATGACAATGGCCTTGTTGTCGTCCCGCATATTCCGCAGCACCGCGAAGAGACGGTCGGTCTCCTGAGGGGTCAGGACGGCGGTGGGCTCGTCCAGAATCAAAATCTCCGCGCCCCGGTAGAGAACCTTGACGATCTCCACCGTCTGCTTTTCGGAGACAGACATATCGTAGACTTTCTTCTCCGGGTCGATCTCGAAGCCGTAGCGCTGGCAGATTTCCCGG
>JAGABH010000080.1 GCA_017614755.1 Oscillospiraceae bacterium | reverse complement strand
GGCGCCGCTTTGCGCTCATTGCTGGCTTTCGATGTAGCCCACAATGTCGCCCACGGTTTTCAGGGTGGGGAGAACGTCGTCCGGAATGGTGACGCCCTTTTCCTCCTCCAGAGTCATCAGGAGCTGGAGCACGTCCAGGGAGTCGGCGCCCAGATCGTCCTTGATTCTGGATTCCATGGTGATGCTGTCGGGGTTCAGCGGGAGCTGATCGCAAAGGATGGCTACGAGTTCTTCAAACATGGTTTTAACCTCTCTTCTCATATTTTCGATTAGATTTTTTTTACATACGAGCGTCTCTTCTTATGCTGTACGGCATGGAAGCGTTTCCACTGGTTGATGATGGCCCGGTTGTCTTCCAGGTTCAGGTTGGTCTCCGCATACTCCACGCCCTCTTCCCGCAGGAGCTTGAGGATGTGGGCGGAGATGACGGTGGCCACGCCCCGGTTGGCCCATTCCGGGTCCACGGCCACCAGGCCCAGATCCAGAATCCGGGGATGCTTGATATCGTGGAAGACCCGCACCAGGGCGGCAGGGGTGAGCTTGCCATTGGACTTTTGCAGGGCGCGGGACAGGGAGGGGAAGCAGAGCCCAAGGCAGACCAGCTTGTCGTTTTCATCCAGGATCACGCCCACGTATTTCAGCTCGATAATCAGCATGAAGTTGTCGATGAGCATATCCTTCATACCCTTGGTGAAGGGAACGGTGCCGTAGATGTCCTTGTAGCCCTCGTCGAGCAGGGCGAAAAAATCATCTCCGTAGCGGCGGATGAAATCCCGCTTGTTCTTGGCGGGGCCGAAGTGAAGATTGTAGCGCTCCATCACGTACTTGGACATCTTCTCCAGGGTGCCGTCGTCCTTTTCGGGCAGGTAGACCTTTCGTTCCTCCCAGTCCACCTCCTTGCGGTAGCCCAGGTTTTCAATGAGCCGCTGGTAGTAGTCGGCGTTATACTGCTCCTCAAAGGTGGCCAGCTCGTCAAAGCCCTCGATCAGCAGGCCTTCCCGTTCCAGGTCGGAGAAGCCCAGGGGGCCGCAGACTGTGTCCATGCCCTTGCGCCGGGCCCAGTCCTCCACCGCGCCGAAGAGCGCATCGGCCACGGCCTGGTCGTCAATGGAATCGAAGCGGGTGAAGCGGATGCGCTTTTCCCCGGTCTTTTGGTTGTGGGCCTTTTGGAGGATGCCCTGAATCCGGCCCACCATCTTCCCTTCCCGGTAGGCGTTCCAGCAGGCGGCCTCGCAGGTGTCGTAGTAGACGTAGTCGGAACGGAACATCTTTTTCTCGTCTCCGTAGAGGGGCGGGACGAAGCAGGGGTTGTCCTTGTACAGCTCCAGGGGGAAGCTCAGAAAGTCCTTTTGCTGTTTTTTGGTCTTTACTTCAAGAACTTGGATCATGCGTTGGCCTTCTTTCTATTTATTTAGAAGGGAAAAACAATGCGAAATGGATAGTAAGTCAGCAGCGGTATTCCCGCGGGACAGCTTTGGGGCATTTCTTGCTTATTAAGATCCGGAAATCGCCCTCGTCGCCAGTTTCAAAGCGCTTGCGGTCCACAAAATAAACCAGCTTCGCCTTGCTTTTCAGTAAAATCAAGTCGTCGCAAAGCAAGATTTTCTTGACGCTGTCATAGGAAAGCTGGGTCGGGTTGGCCATGAGGGAGGACTGAAATTGAATCGCGTCGTCGGAAAAGGTGTATGTGAGCTCATAGGAGTCCGCTTGATACTGTTCTATGATTCGCCGCATGTTGATGCGCACAACCCATCGTGGCAAAGTAAAGCTGAGTATGGCAAGGGCCACGCCAATTATAAACAGCAAAACCGCCGCGATGGACAAATAATCAGGGAATTGAAGGCCAAAGTATAACATGCAAGAGAGCGAACAGATGATTGCCAGCAGGCCGACTAATAAAATGTGCTGCCTGCGAATGTCCCGGGTTATGCCCTTTTTGACAACAGCTTCATTGACAAGCGTGCGATTTTTCAATTCAGCGATCATTTTTTGGGGTTCCTTTCTTGACAATCGGTTTCTGCGGCTGTGGGGGTTATTCTGGAAAGCGCGAGACATCCGCGTCCCTTGTCCCCAGACGGAGTTTGGGGCATTTTGCTTGCAGCAGCGCGTTCAGATCTTCCACCGTGCCGTTTTCAAAGCCAGACTTGTCCAGCGGGATCAGCCGCCTGGTCCTGGTGGTCAGCACGATCAGCCGCTCCGTCTCGGTGACACGCCTGATCTTGCCGTAATCCATGTGCAGGACCTGCGCGCTGTCGCCCCGGCGGTTGGCCACGCTTTCCTGGGTGAAATACAGCCGGTTTTCCAGTTCTGCGGCCCCGTCGTCCCGGAGCTGCCGCAGGAGCTGGTTTTTTACGGCCTTTTTCGGATACAGGAGGAACTGCTGGACGTAGAAGAAGCCCAGCATCACCAGCAGAAAACCGCACCAGATCGCGTACCGGGGCTGGCCGTCGGTCACTGCCCAGATCAGCAGCCCCAGGCACAGCAGGGCCAGCAGAGGCTCGCCCACCCGCAGCACCCGGAAAAAGGGGCGGTTCATGGCGGCCTGCATGGTCTCGGTCAGCACTGCCCGGTTCAAAACGCAGGTGTTGGTGAGGCAGCCGGACAGGTCCTCCGCTTCGGGCTCCTCCGGCGCATAACCCGGAGCGACAATGGGTAAATCAGGCATGGGAGAGACTCCTTGAAGATGCAGAATGCAGCCTGCAAAACGCAGGATGACGGTTATACGGGGGACTTTTTCGGCAGGGCCAGGGGGCATTTTTCGGAGAGAAACTGCCGGAAATCCGCCTCTGTGCCGCCGGAGAAGCGGGAGCGATCCAGAATGATCATGTGCTTTTCCCGGTTGAAGAGCAGAAGCAGGTGTTCGGTTTCCGTCAGGCCCAGAATGCTGCCGTAAGGAACGGCGGAGGCCTCCTCCCCGGTGGGACCCACCAGGGTCAGCCCTTCCTCCCGGAACTGGGTGCAGAAGGTCAAGCCGCCGTTCTGCTCCCGAATCCGGGGAACCTGGGCCCGGGCCACCCGTTTCGGCAAGGCCCGGTTGAAGTAGAGCAGCATCCCCAGAAAGCCCAGGGTAATCAGACCGTAGAGCCCGTACCTGGGGTCTCCGCCGGTGAGCCAGCCCCCCAGGGAGGCGGCCAGCATAATGCCGCAGAGCACGTAGAACACCAGGTTCCGCTTCCGCTGTACCCGATGAAACTGGACCGCCATGGCCTCGGTCAAAACGGCTTCGTTGTATTCACAGATGTTGGTCATGGGGGCCTCCTTTGTCGGTTCAGAGTTCAGGATTCAGCGTTCAGGGCACGGAGCGGGAAACGCGGGTCAGTATACCCGGAACATCTTCGGCACGGCCTCTGGGCATTTTTCGTTCATCTGCTTCCAGAAATCCACTTCGGTGCCATTTTCAAAACGGCTCCGATCCAGCATAATGAACAGCCGGGCCTTGGTATAAACCAAAATCAGGTTCCGGTAGGGCACCAGGCGTTTGACGGAGGTGTAGAAGATATGCTGAGCGTCAGAACTGATGCTGACGGCATTCAGCATTTCGCCCTCCAGAAATTGGATCGTCTCCTCACAGGCGGTGACATGCCGGATCTCTTCCAGGCGCTGAATCGTACGTTTGACGCTCCGATTTAGTGCGGACGCCGTCTGCCAAATCATGAATCCGACGATTCCGTACATACAAAGGTTCAAAAGCAGCAGTATTACGTTAGGGAAGCCATGGGAATAACGCCTGTAAAGATTGATCGATGTGCCCACAGACGCACAAAGACCCAGCAGGCAGATACCATAACGTCCCAGGCGCCAAGCTCTTGCGTTGCGGCGGAACGCGACGCGCAGGTTATCTGCGTTATAGGTAAAACGGTTTAATAATTCAGATTCCATGAGGAAAATCTCCCTTTGCCACCACAGCCGCGCAGCGGGGGCAGAGGCCCTCGGAATTGGCCTTGGTGGAGTGCATCCAGCAGCGGGGGCACTTCTCCCCTGCCGCTTCGGAGACGGTGACGGTCAGGCCGGGGTAGTTGGTTCCCAGGGCGGTGACGCCGTCAACCTTGGCCTCCGGCAGCTCGTCGGTGCCGCCGGTGACGCCGGAGACGATGAACAGCTCCGTCAGATCCAGACCGCGGATGGCGTTCAGCGCCTTCTTGGCGGCCTCGTCCTGGGCCAGCAGCCGCACCTGGGCCTCCAGGGCCTTGCCGATGCGCTTGTCGGCTCTGGCCTGCTCCAGCACGCCGTTCACGTCCTCCCGAACCCGGATCAGGGTGTCCCACTTGGCCATGGCCTCAGCGTCCAGGGCATATTCGGTGAAGGGCCGGTTCATGTCGTTGAAGAGGATGTTCCGGGTGTCGTCCCCTGCCCTGTGAGGCATGGCCTGCCAGATTTCATCGCAGGTGAAGGCCAGGATGGGGGCGAAGAGCTTGGCCATGGTGTCCAGGATCAGGTAGATGGCAGTCTGGGCGGAGCGGCGGCGGAGGCCGTCGCGCTCGTCGCAGTAAAGCCGGTCTTTCAGGATGTCCAGGTAGAACTGGCTCAGCTCCACCACGCAGAAGTCGTTGATGGCGTGGGTCAGCACGTGGAATTCGTAGTTGTCGTAGGCCTTGAAGCCGGTCTCAATCAGCTTGTTGAGGCGTGTCATGGCCCAGCGGTCCAGCTCCAGCATATCGGCGGGCTGCACCAGATTGTTGGGGTCGAAGCCGTCCAGGTTGCCTAGGCAGTAGCGGGCGGTGTTGCGGAATTTCAGGTAGTTCTGGCTGAGCTGCTTGAAGATTTCCTTGGAGCAGCGCATATCCGCGTGGTAGTCGGCGGAGGCGGCCCAGAGCCGGAGCAGGTCCGCGCCAAAGTCCTTCACGATGTCGGCGGGGTCTACGCCGTTGCCCAGGCTCTTGTGCATGGCCCGGCCCTCTCCGTCCACGGTCCAGCCGTGGGTCAGGCAGGCCTTGAAGGGAGAACCCTTCCCGGTGGCGCCTACGGAGATCAGCAGGCTGGACTGGAACCAGCCCCGGTATTGGTCGGCGCCCTCGATGTAGACGTCGGCGGGCCAGTGCTCGGCGTTGTCCCGTTTCAGGAAGGAGATGTGGGTGGAGCCGGAGTCAAACCAGCCGTCCAGGGTGTCAGATTCCTTGTCAAATTCCTTGCCGCCGCAGTGGGGGCAGGCGAAGCCGTCGGGAATCAGCGCCATGGCTTCCTTCTCAAACCAGACGTTGGAGCCGTGATCCCGGAACAGCTCGGAGATATGGGCGATGGTTTCCGGGGTGCAGACGGGCTTGCCGCAGTCCTTGCAGTAGAACACGGGAATGGGCAGACCCCAGCGGCGCTGGCGGGAGATGCACCAGTCGTTGCGCTCCCGGATCATGGAGATCAGCCGGTCCTTGCCCCAGGCGGGGAGCCAGCGGACTTCCTCGCAGGCGGCCACAGCCTCGTCCTTGAAGGCCTCCACAGAGCAGAACCACTGGGGAGTGGCCCGGAAGATGATGGGGCTCTTGCAGCGCCAGCAGTGGGGGTAGGAGTGGACCACGTCCTCGGAGGCGAAGAGCATACCGCTCTCCTTCATGTCCGCCAGAATGACGGGGTTGGATTCCTCGGTCTTCATGCCGGCGTAGGGGCCTGCGTAGTCGGTGTGGCGGCCCAGGTCGTCCACGGGGACAATGAGCTCCAGACCGTAGCGCATACCGGTCTGATAGTCCTCGGGGCCGAAGCCGGGAGCGGTGTGGACGCAGCCAGTACCGGAATCCATCGTCACGTAGTCGGCGTTGACCAGCAGGGAGGTCTTGGGCAGGAAGGGATGCTTCGCCAGCATATACTCAAAGAAGGAGCCGGGGTGGGTCTCGACGATCTCCCAGTGTTCAAAACCGCCAATCTGCATGACCTTCTCGGTCAGGGCCTCCGCCATGACGTACATCTCGCCGTTGGGGGCCTTGACGAT
>JAGABH010000079.1 GCA_017614755.1 Oscillospiraceae bacterium | reverse complement strand
GCTGCCAACCGGCAGCGGCCCCGTTTTTTTCGCAATGGGAGATCTTACGCCGGTGGCGCGAATTGACAGGGGATAATTGCTTGCGCAAATTGACAAGCAACATTTTGTGGCATGTTTCAATTATATCCCGAAAGGATACCTCTAATTGTCAACTGTCAATTCGCAGTTGTGCGGCGGCGCGAAGCCTATCCCGCAACCGCCAACAGCACCCGCAGCCAGATCTGGCCGAAGCTCAGCCGGGGGATTTCCTCTGCGGCGGTGAGTGGGATTTCCGCCAGCAGTTCCTTCCCGGCCAGGACCCGGAGGGTTCCCAGCACCTGCCCAGCCGCCACGGGGGCCGGGCAGATTTCCGCCAGCTCGATCTCCCGGGTCAGGTTGGCGGCCTTTGCCTTTTCCAGCAAAATTGGTCCACAGTCCGCCGGAATCGGAGTAACAGTCGCCTGCGTGCCCAGGGTTACGGGAATGGGCGTAGGCGTGAAGCCCTCTGTGGGGTCCGCCAGGGAGTAGTTGGCAAAGCCCCAGTTCAGCAGGGCCTTGGCGTCCTCAAAGCGGTGGGAGGAGGAGTCGCCCCCCAGGATTACCGCAATCAGCTCGAGCCCGTTTCGTTTGGCGGAGGCGGAGAGACAGTGTCCCGCCCGGGAGGTATAGCCGGTTTTGAGGCCGGTGGTTCCCTCATAGAAGCGCACCAGCTTGTTGGTGTTGGAAAGCCCAAAGGCGCCGTTCCGAACCGTGTCCATCCAGATGGTGGTGTAGCGGCGGATGGCGTCGTGCCGCAGCAACTCCCGGGACATGATTGCTACGTCCCGGGCGGTGGTCAGGTGCTCCCGGGCCTCCGGCTCGTCGTCCAGCCCCGTGCAGTTGACAAAGTGGGTGTTGTTCATCCCCAGCTCCGCCGCCCGGGCGTTCATTTTTTCCACAAAGGCGGCCTCGCTGCCTGCCACGTGCTCCGCCAAAGCGGTGGCGCAGTCGTTGGCGGAGCTGACCACCACGGATTTCAGCATTTCGTCCATGGACAGCCGTTCTCCCTCCTCCAGGTAGATCTGGCTGCCGCCCTTGGCTGCTGCGGCGGCGGAGGCGGGCACCTCGTCCTCCCAGCCGATCTGCCCGGCGTCCAGGGCCTCCATCACCAGCAGCAGGGTCATAACCTTGGTGACGCTGGCAGGCTCCCGCCGGGCGTCGGCGTTTTTCTCAAACAGCACCGTCCCGGTGGCTGCGTCCATCAAAATGGCCGAGGGGGCCTGAAGCTCCACCGGAGCCGCTGCGGCGGTCTCCACATCAGCCTCTGTGGGCTTTTCCGCCAGGGCTTTCGGAGCCAGCCCCAGGAGCATTGCCGTAATCATCAGCAAACAAATTGCTTTTTGCATCCGCTTCCCTCCAGAATCGTTTTGTACAGCCTATGCGGCAGAGAAGGGAATATGCTGCGGGGTTTTCGTTGACAAGCGCAGGGGAAATTGTTATAATGTCCTCTGCAAAGATGGGCGTGCCCAGCACTTAATCAGGAAGCAGGTCCAATACCTGCGCCAGACCGTGGCCGTAGATGGCATTTTTAACCGGACTTACCGCCTGCCGCAAGGCGGGAACTGACCATTGGGAAGCTATATCCCGAGAAGGTCTGCCCGGTCTGCCATGAGCCGGAAGACTGACCCGTGCGATGCCGCCGCCGCGAGCTCCGGGGCGGTTCTTGTGAGCGAACAGGGGCCGATGTCCACATCGGCGCTGCCTGAGGGCTCCCTGGCCGCAGGGAGGGGATTTCGCCTCCCCAAGGACGGCAAAGCCTTTGCGAACCATAAAACATAAAGGAGAAAAATGCACATGAAACACATCCGCAAATCTCTTGTGTGCCTGCTCCTGGTCCTGCTGCTTGCGGTGGCGGCGCTGACCGGATGCGGAAAGAACGAGAGCAATACCGAGGCCCCCAAGACCCCGGAACAGACCCAGGCCAACGTGCCCGAAGCCACCAAGGACGCCGGAAAAACCAATGCTCACAAGGTGGTCAAGCTGGGCGAGGGCGACAAGCAATTCAACTTCGAAGTGACCTTCTCCAACGGCAAAACTACCTATTACTCCATCAACACCAACGAAGAGACTGTGGGTAAGGCATTGCTTGCTCTGGAGCTGATTGCCGGTGACGACAGCGAGTACGGTCTCTACGTCAAGACCATCGGCGAGGAGACGCTGGATTTCGACGCCGACGGAATGTACTGGGCCTTCTACGAGAACGGCGAGTACGCCATGACCGGCGTGGATGCTACGCCCATCACCCAGGGCGCTACCTACTCTTTCGTCGCCACTAAGGGGTAATGAAGACCAAACCCGGGCTGGACCTGCGGCATTTGATCATCTTCCCCATGTTTGCGGCGATTCAGTTCTGCTCCAAGCAGCTGCTGGAGCCGCTGCCCAATGTGGAGCTGGTCAGCACCCTTACCATGGTCTATACCCTGGTCTACCGAAAATGGGCCTTGATTCCCATCTACCTGTATGCCTTCTTACAGGGCATTTTCTGGGGCTTTCCGCTTTGGTGGGTTCCGTATCTCTACGTCTGGACAGTCCTTTGGGGCGTTACCATGCTCCTGCCAAAGGAGCTGCCGCCCCGGTGGGGCGTCCCGGTGTACGCCGGCGTTTGCGCCCTCTTCGGAATGGTCTACGGGACGCTTTGGGCTCCCTTCCATGTCATTGCCTTTATGGGGGGAGATTGGAGCAAAATGCTGCCCTGGATTGTTGCCGGCTTGCCATGGGACCTGACCCACGCCCTGGGCAACCTGGCCCTGGGGATGTTGATTGTCCCCCTGACCATGATTCTGCGCAGTCTGGAGGCCCGCACGAAATCCTCTTAACGCAACAGCCCGCAGCGAAGACACGCTGCGGGCTGATTTTTTTCAAAATCGACTTGACAAAACGCCCTTCTTTCTTTAAAATAACAAATGTTATTTTAAAGAAAGAAGGGAAGACCGTGACGGCACCGGTGAGAATCACAGAGACCGCGATTCGGGAGACCGCGCTCCAGATGGTCCGGGACCATGGTGCGCAGGCCCTGAACGCCAGAGCCCTGGCCGCCGCTCTGGGCTGCTCCACCCAGCCCATTTTCAAAAATTTCCCCTCTATGGAGGCCCTGCGGCGGGCCGTGGTGGAGGATGCCCTGGCCGCCTACCACCGCTTTGTGGAGGCTGCCGTGGCGGCCTCGCCCCATCCGCCCTACAAGGCCCGGGGCCTGGCCTATATCGGCTTTGCCCGGGCGGAGCCCGCCCTCTTCCGTCTGCTTTTTATGCGCAGCCGGGCCGGGGAAACAGAAAGCCCGGAAGACGCGGATTGGATTTCTGACACTGCCCGGGCTTCGACCACGACAGGTCTGGCCGGATCGGAGGCAGCGCTGTTTCACTTGGAAATGTGGGCCATGGTTCACGGCATTGCCGTGATGCTGGCCACGGGATATCTTACCCTGGACGAGGAAACCGTCAGCCGGATGCTGACCGACGTGTTCCGGGGCACCAAAGCAAGATGGGAGAAAGAATTATGAATGCCATGGAAATCAAGGGCTTGACCAAGCGATATGGGGACCTGACCGCGGTAAACGGCCTGGACCTGATGGTCTGCCAGGGAGAGCTGTTCGCTCTGCTGGGGGTCAACGGCGCCGGCAAGACCACCACCATTAAAATGCTCTCCTGCCTGACCCGCCCCGACGGGGGCGACGCTCTGCTGCTGGGCAAGAGCATTACGAAGGAGCCGGAGGAAGTAAAAAAGCTGCTGGCGGTTTCTCCCCAGGAGACCGCCGTAGCCCCAAAGCTCACCGTCCGGGAAAACCTGGAGCTGATGGCCGGAATCTCCGGCGCGGGGAAGGAAGAGACCAAGCGGCGGATCAGCGCCCTCTGCAATCAGCTGGGCTTGGAGGAGGTCCTGCCCCGTCCTGCCGGGAAGCTCTCCGGGGGCTGGCAGCGGCGGCTGAGCATTGCCATGGCCCTGATCCTGGAACCTAAGATTCTCTTTTTGGACGAGCCCACCCTGGGCCTGGACGTGCTGGCCCGGTCCGCGCTCTGGGACGTGATCCGGGGCCTCAAGGGAGAGCTGACGATTATTCTGACGACTCACTACATGGAGGAGGCGGAGGAGCTCTCAGACCGGATTGGCGTCATGGGAGCGGGACAGCTTTTGCAGGTGGGCACGGCGGCGGAGCTAAAGGCCGTCACCGGAACCGACACCCTGGAAAAGGCCTTCATCGCTCTGGCAAAGGAGGCGGCGAGATGAGACAAGCAATGCTGCTGGCAAAGCGAAACGCCAAGGAGATCCTGCGGGACCCCCTGAATCTGTTTTTCGGGCTGGGCTTTCCGCTGGTGCTTTTGGGCCTGCTGACGGCCATTCAATCCAACATCCCCAAGGAGCTGTTTACCCTGGATCAGCTGGCTCCAGGGATCACGGTTTTCGGCCTGGCCTTTATGAGCCTGTTTTCGGCCACTTTGATCTCCAAGGACCGGACTTCCGCCCTGCTGCTCCGGCTCTATACCACGCCCCTCCGCCCCCTGGACTACATCCTGGGCTACACGCTGCCCATGGTGCCCATTGCCCTGGCCCAGACGCTTATCACCCTGGTCTTCGGCCTGATTCTGGGACTGAGCTGGACCCCCAGGCTTCTGCTCTGCGTTCTGGTGAATCTTCCTGCCAGTCTGATCTTTATCGCCCTGGGCCTGCTCTGCGGCAGTCTGCTGACGGACAAGCAGGTGGGCGGCGTCTGCGGCGCCCTGCTCACCAATCTTACCGGCTGGTTTGCCGGAATCTGGTTTGACGTGACCCTGGTGGGCGGCGTCTTTGCGGCCATTGCCGAGGTGTTGCCCTTTTACCATGCGGTAGAGCTGGCCCGGGCCGCCTACGCCGGGACCTTGGGCGGCGCCCTGTCGCATCTCTGGGTGGTCCTGGCCTGGGCCGCCGGTCTCTCCGGGGCCGCCGTCTGGGCCTTCCTGCGCCAGATGAAGCGGCAATGACGGGCGACAGGTGTGTGCCCGCCTGCGGGGACCGTACGCTGCCGTCCCCCTTTCCGCCCGCCGCTGCGGTATCATTTCGCATCCTGCATCATAAAAAATTTGGTCGGTGCGTTCACCGACCAAATTTTTTTATTTTCCCTCTTGACAAATTGATCAAATTGTATTATAACAATAACACAGTAAAACAATAATACAGCAACACAATCCAACTGTCAAAAGGAGGCGATGCCATGCGGTGGGAATTCCACAACGACGCGCCGATCTACGCCCAGGTTATGGAACGGGTGGAACGGATGATTGTCTCCGGCGCACTGGCGCCGGGAGAACGGCTGCCCTCGGTGCGGACCTTCGCCATGGAGGCGGGGGTCAACCCCAACACCATGCAGAAGGCGCTCACGGAGCTGGAGCGGGGCGGGCTGATCTACAGTCAGCGGACCTCCGGCCACTTTGTCACCGAGGACCAGGCGGTGATCGCTTCTGTCCGGGCGGAGCTGGCGGAGCTCCACACAGACCAATTCCTGCAGGATATGCGGGAGTTGGGCTTTACCTCGGCGCAAACCGCCGAGCTGCTTCATCGGAAGCTGGAAAACAAAGAGGAGGAATGATTCTTTATGCCAATTTTAACCTGTGAAAATCTCTCCAAGCGATACGGAGCCGTCCAGGCGCTGGACCATGTGAATCTGCGGATTGAGCCGGGCCGGATCGTGGGGCTCCTGGGGCCCAACGGCAGCGGCAAATCCACGCTGATCAAGCTGGCCAACGGCCTGCTGACCCCCACCGAGGGACAAATTCTGATCGACGGCAAGGCCCCCGGCGTGGAGACCAAGACCATTGTTTCCTACCTGCCGGAGCGGACCTATCTGGCCGACTGGATGAGCGTCCGTCAGATTTTGAATTACTTTCAGGACTTCTACGGGGACTTCGACCGGGAGCGGGCCATCTCCATGCTCGGCCATCTGGGCATTGAGGAAAAGCAGCGGATCAAGCAGATGTCCAAGGGCACCCGGGAAAAGGTTCAGCTGATTCTGGTGATGAGCCGCCGGGCCAAGCTCTATCTGCTGGATGAGCCCATCGGCGGTGTGGACCCCGCCGCCCGGGACTACATTCTCAACACCATCATCGGCAACTATGACCCCCGCGCGGCGGTGGTGATCTCTACCCACCTGATCGCGGACGTGGAGCAGATGCTGGACGAGGTCATTTTCATCAACGGCGGACACATCATTCGCCACTCTCCCGTGGATGAGATTCGCGAGGAGATCGGCAAGTCGGTGGACGCTCTGTTCAGGGAGGAATTCAAATGTTTCTGAAATTGGTCAAACACGAATCTCATGCCGCAACCCGGGCCATGCTGCCTCTGTTGGGCGGTCTTCTGGTCATGGCTCTTTTGGCCCGGGGTTCCATCTGGATGACAGACTCCGTCGATTCCACGGTCACAAGCATCATCGGCGTATTCCTGATCGGGGCCTTTTTCCTGGCCTGCGGCGCAATGGTCGTCACTACGATGATTCTGATGATGGTCCGCTTCAAAAAATCCGTCCACAGCGATGAAGGCTATCTGACCCACACCCTGCCGGTCGGCGTCAACTCGATCCTGCTCAGCCATTTGCTGGTGAGTTTTGTGGCAGTGCTGCTTTCCTTCGCCGCAGTTTACCTCAGCATTCGGATTGCCACGCTGGGTGTGGACTCCATCAAGTCGATCGGTTTAAGCATCAAAAATATCTTTAAAGGGGCTGGCATTGAAACAAGCGTCATGCTGATTAGAATTTGCTGCATCGGCGCCATGGGGATTCTGGTCACAATTTTGATGATTGCCGCTGCCATTTCCATCGGCCACAGCTTCCCCACCGGCAAGACCGGCAAAAGCGTCCTGTTCTTCTTTGTTCTGTACTTTGCGCAGCAGCTTATCGTCTCCATCGCTATGGTCGCTGTTTTTACCGCCAAGTATGCGGTCACAGGGTCCACGGCAACGCTTTTCGGAACAACCACAGAAAGCATTTCTTCGACCATGCTCTGGTTCTCCGCCGGCCAATACATCCTTTTCGGTACGGTCTACTACCTCTTGACCTGGTTTATGACAAAAAAGCATTTGAATCTGG
>JAGABH010000078.1 GCA_017614755.1 Oscillospiraceae bacterium | reverse complement strand
TTCTTGTCGTTCAAGTCGATGGTCGCGGCTTCGTAGGCGATGTTGAGCGGTTGGTCGAGCGGCAGGTTCCACACCGGGAACGACTCGAACTTCGAGTAGCCCGCCGTCTTGCCCTGCCGGTACTCGTGGTAGATCTGCGCGAGACAGGTCGCGAACTTGCCCGAACCGGGGCCGAGGATTACCGGCGTCGTACCGTCCAGCCAAACCCAATCCTCGTTGGTAACGGTTTCGATCCGGCTCGTGACGCCGCCGATTTCCTTGGCGAAGAGATAAACGTCGTCGGCCTGGAAGACGCCGTAAAAGCTCTTCCCGTATGGCGTATCACCTACAATGACGCACCCGCCAAACTCTTCCATGGAGAAGATGCTCTCCTCCCAGCCCATCCATTCGTTGAACTGCTCCTGGGATTCCGTGAGGCGGTATTCCTGCCCGTTCAGGGTGATTGTGCCGGTCTGCTTTGCCTGGGCCAGCTCTGCTTCGGTGACAGTCAGGGCTACGGTTCGAACAACCTTTGCCAGGCAGCGGCCGTCGACCTGATATATTGTGGAGACTTCCGTGACGCCGCCCAGTTCTCTGCTCCAGCTTCCGTCCAGCCCGGTGCGATCGGCCTCGTCTTGTGCCATCCGCTCAAAAATGACGTCAAGCTCGGTTCCGGCTACGGCATCCAGGGCAACAAAGGAAAAGCCGTTCTCTTTGGAATAGGTCTCCGCAGTGGAGCCGGCAGTGCCGTAGAGGGTAAAGCCTTCCGTTTTTCTGTATGTTGGGGGATCATTATAATAGCCGAAGGCCTGTGTTCCGATACTGGTCACGCCGTTCCCAATACTCGCGCTGGTCAGGGTGGTATGGTAAAAGCAATAGTCGCCGACTTGTTCCACGCTTTCAGGGATTGCCACGGTGGAAATGGAACAGCCCGAGAACGCATAGTCGCCAATGCTGATTACGCCGTTTTCGATGGACACGCCGGACAAATTCGTACAGCCGCAGAACGCTTCATGGCCAATTTGCTTCACACTGCCGGGAATTATCACGTAGGTCAGGCCAGTGTCCGCAAACGCATTGCTGCCGATGTCGGTCACGCCGTCAGGAATTGTTGCATTGCGCAGGGCGCTGCAGCCATAAAACGCAGATTCGCCAATGTGCGTTACGCTGTCCGGAATCGTCACACCTTCCAGCGCGGTACAGTTCCGGAACGCGAAATTGCCGATTGTGGTCACGCGATCCGGAATCTGATAGGCGGAATCACGCTTCTGGGCAGGATAAAGGAGCAATTCGGTCTGCGCCTTGTTAAAGAGAATGCCGTTAGAGCTGCTGAAGTTGGGGTTTGCGGAGGAAACGTCGATCTCCGCAAGAGAAGCACAGCCGGAGAAAGCCTCGTCGCCAATGTAGGCCAAGCCGCTTCCGATTTTTACGCTGGACAGAGAAGAACAGTCAAAGAATGCGTCGAAGCCGATTTGCGTCACTTTGTCCGGAATGGTCACATCGGAGAGGGAGCGGCAGACGTAGAATGCATGGGCGCCGATGCGCTCCACACTGTCCGGAATCGTGATGTTGGTCACAGAGGAACCGGAAAAAGCCCCGTCGCAAATGGTTTTCAGTCCATCCGGGAGACGGATCGCAGTGATTTGCTGACTGAGGGTGCTCCACGGCACGCTTTGGTAATCGGCATACTCTTGCATTGCGCCGCTGCCTTCGATGGTCAGCGTTCCGGTCTCAGGGTCAAAGCGCCAGGTCAGATTTTCTCCGCAGGTTCCGGAATATTTCGCTGAGGCGGCGTCAGATTCCGCGGGTTCGGTGTCCAGCGGTCGGGAAATCTCAATCTCCACTTCGCCGGTGGTGTCGATCTCCACCGGGAGCGTGGGAGCGTCGGTGCTGTTCCGCAGGTCCTCGTCGGTGTCCACGTAAGGGAGCGGATTCGACTTTTCAAACAGGGTGTTTTTTGCCCAGCGGTAGCCTGCCGCGCCGCCTGCCACCACGCCGGCGCAAAGCACGCCCAAAACGATCTTGCCAACTGCCGTCGAAAGGAAGGGACGGGTGGCGTGAAAAACCACGGCTTCTGCTGCGGGGGCGGCGGAGGAGGCCCCGGCGGCAAGCGCTGCGGTCTTTGCCCCGGCGGTGAGGCAACCCTTTGCCACAGCGACCTTCACTGCCGTCTGCTTTGCGGCCTCCGCGGGCTCCATCTGCTTCATCAGGGCAATCAGGAAGGGCAGGGGAGACAGGCCGTAGAGCTTCACGCCCTGCTTCTCCAGCTCCCGCACCGCGGTTTCCACCTTTTTCCGCCCGTGGAAGAGCTGGGCCTTCACTGCGCCGGCGGAGAGGTTCAGGGTTTCCGCAATCTCCCTGATGCTGAGCTCGTCGTAGTATCGCATACCGACGATGAGCTGCTGCTCCTCCGGCAGCTTGGACAGAATCTCCTGCACCAGCCGAGAGGTCTCCTTCCGGTCCAGGGCCAGCTCCGGCTGGCTTTCCGGGCTGAGGTCCGGCAGCTCGGGGAATGCGTCGTCATCGTCGTCGCCCGCAAGCTCGGTAAAGGTCAGGGTTCGACGCTGGCTCATTTTTCTTGCGGTGATGTTCACGGCGATTCGACGCAGCCAGGGGAAGAAAGCGGCGTCGTTTTCCAGCGTGTCCAGGCTGTCGTAGGCGCGCAGGTAGCTGTCCTGCTGAATGTCCCAGGCCAGGTCCTCGTCCCGGGTCATGGCCCGGATGCAGCGGTAGAGCTCCGGGGCGGTGCGGTCATAGAGCTCGGCAAAGGCTGCCTGATCGCCGGTCTTAGCCTTGGCTACCAGGGCGGAATAATCGTTGGTTGTAGGGGTGGTTTTCATTTCACTGTTCTCCTTCTTTTTTCCCGGAATGGATTGTATCATATTTTTTTGTTTGTGTCCACAGTCGGTTTGCCCTGTCGGGAGGGCTGTGGACGGAGAGCTGCGTGACAAGATAGCTGCGGCTTCGCGCAAGCTGCTGCGGATCCGGATCAAAATTGTGATCCACGAGCTTTTTATACATGATTGCAAAGCTGGTATCGTTTGGCATCTTCTCGCCTCCATTTCGCTTCGTTCTGCCTGATAGATACATGAACGGAGGAAAAGGTTTAACGGAATTGCATTTTTTTCAAAATTTTTTTCGCATTTCCGAAATTTGTTGTTGTCAATTCGGCGGAAATAAGATACAATGAGAGGCGATAAAAACCCATTGTGCGAAGGAGGAACTCCCTTGGCAAATCAAATCCAATACAAGCGCGTGCTTCTGAAGGTCAGCGGCGAGGCCCTGGCGGGCGACGCCCACCGGGGGCTGGACTTTGACGTGATCGGCTCGGTATGCGCGGTCATCAAGCGCTGCGTGGAAGCCGGCGTACAGGTCGGCGTCGTGGTCGGCGGCGGCAACTTCTGGCGGGGCATCAAGGACGGCGGCGACCGGATGCAGCGGGTCCGGGCGGACCACATGGGTATGCTGGCTACGGTCATCAACGCCCTTGCCGTGGCGGACCGACTGGAGCAGCACGGGGTTCCCGCTCGAGTTATGACCTCCATCGATATGCCCCGGATCGCGGAACCCTATATCCGGGACAAGGCGGTTTCCCACCTGGAGAAGGGCAGGGTCGTGGTCTTTGGCTGCGGCACCGGCAATCCCTTCTTCTCCACCGACACCGGGGCCGTCCTCAAGGCCGTGGAGATCGGCGCGGACGCAATTCTGCTGGCGAAGAACATCGACGGTGTTTACTCCGCCGATCCCTTGAAGGACCCCTCTGCCGTCAAATTTGACCGGATCAGCTTCGACGAGGTCCTGGCCCGCCGCCTGGGGGTCATGGACTCCACCGCCACCAGCCTCGCCATGGATAATCACATGCCAATCATCGTTTTCGCCCTGAAGGACCCGGAAAACATCTACCGGGTGGTCACCGGGGCGGAGATCGGAACCCTTGTCACGGACTAATCAGTAAGGAGGAATCTAAAATGGCAGTTGACTTCAAAGAATTTACCAGAAAGATGGACCGCACCCTGGAGGTGCTCCAGGAAGACTTTGGCGCCATCCGCGCCGGCCGCGCCAACGCCAAGGTCCTGGATCGGATCGTCGTTCCCTACTACGGCGTGGACACCCCCGTTGGTCAGGTGGGCACCATCACCTCTCCGGACGCCAGAACCCTGGTGATCCAGCCCTGGGACGGCAGCCTGCTGAAGCCCATCGAAAAGGCCATTCAGGCCTCCGACCTGGGCATCAATCCCCAGAACGACGGCCGTGTAATCCGTCTGGTCTTCCCCCAGCTCACCGAGGAGCGCCGACGGGACCTGACCAAGCAGGTCAAGAACCTGGGCGAGGGCGGTAAGGTGGCCGTCCGCAACGTCCGCCGGGACGCCATGGACTACATCAAGAAGCTGAAGAAGGACTCGGAGATCACCGAGGACGATCAGAAGAAGGCCGAGAAGGACCTGCAGGAGCTCACCGACAAGTATATCAAGAAGGTGGATGAGGCCTGCGCGGTCAAGGAAAAGGAGCTCATGGAGCTGTAAAACAAGGCGGGCTTCGGCCCGCCTTGCTTCGTATCCGCTTCGTATGCGGACGAATGGGGAGAATACATGAAGATCGTAACCGTTTTACTTGCGCTCCTGCTTCTGTGCGGCTGTGCCGGACCGGAAACAACCGCGACAACCGCCGGAGAAGCAACAGAATCCATCACAACCATCGGGGAGGCGACGGAATCTATGACGACCACCGAATCCAAACAGTTTTCCTGCGACCTGGTATTCTTCGGAGATTCCATCACCGCCGACAGCAATTTTGACGAGTTCTTCCCGGAGCTCTCCATCGTGAATCTGGGGGTCTACGGCGATACTCTGGAGGACCTGCTGAACCGGGTGGATTCTGTTCGGGCGGCGAACCCGGAAAAAATCTTTCTCCTGGGAGGCATCAACTGCCTGCGGCCGGATAATGTGGAGCTCTGCCTGGAGCAGTATGCCGCCCTGCTGGACGCCCTGGGCCGGGCCTGCCCCGATGCGTGGATTTGCGTGGAAAGCGTCCTCCCGGTGGGGGCGGAGCTGGACCCGGACGGCAGAGAAAACGACGCCGTCCGCCGTTTTAACGCCGGGCTGGAGCCTCTTGCGAAGGAGAGAGGCTGCGGCTTTGCCGACCTCTACGCCGCCTACGAGAAGAACGGCGCCCTGAATCCGGCCCTGACACGGGACGGGGTTCACCTGAACTTCACCGCCTACGGCCCCTGGGCGGACTGTATCGCACATTTGATCAATGCGGATAATCAGAAGTAAGAGGTAAGAAGTAAGAAGAAAGAAGGTACCTGCTCGACAACATTGTAGAGGCGGCGCCCTCAACGCCCCGTGCCAGACATCCGACCCTGCAGGCAGGCCGTCCCCGAAAGGACTCGCTTCGAAAGGCGCCGGCCCCTGCAATCATAACGCGACCGAATAGATACGTAAGAGGTAGGAAGAAAGAAGGAAAGAATCATTCATATATCTATATTTTTACCTCTTACTTTGTGAAAAAGAACTCAGAATAGAGGTAAAACAATGCCTATCTTCACAAAGAAATCCGAAGCTGCCCCGATGTCCGTCCCCATCCATATTGCCATCATCATGGACGGCAACGGGCGCTGGGCGAAAAAACGGGGCCTGCCCCGGACGGCGGGGCACAAGGTGGGGGCGGAGGCCTTCCGCACCATCGCCAACTACGCCAAGTCCATCGGCCTGCAATACCTGACGGTCTACGCCTTTTCTACGGAGAACTGGAAGCGGCCCCAGGAAGAGGTCAGCACCATCATGGGCCTGCTGGAAAAATACCGGCTGGAGCTGCTTCGGGATATGGACAAAAATCAGGTCCGCTTTCGCTTCTTCGGAGACCTTTCCCCCCTGTCTCCCAGCCTGCGGCAGGAGGCGATGGAGCTCATGGAGCGATCCATGCAATACGAGGGCGTCCAGGTGAACTTCTGCCTGAACTACGGAGGCCGGGACGAGATTCTGCGGGCCGCCCGGGCTTTTGCCGCCAAGTGCGCTGCGGAGGAAGCAAAGCCGGAGGAACTGACCGCGGAGGGCTTTTCCAATCTGCTCTGGTCCGCCGGTGTACCGGACCCGGACCTGGTAATCCGGCCCAGCGGAGAGCAGCGTATTTCCAACTTCCTGCTCTGGCAAAGCGCCTATGCGGAGTACTACTTTACCGATACCCTTTGGCCGGATTTTGGCCCCCGGGACCTGGACCTAGCAATCGAAGCCTACAACAAGAGAAACCGCCGTTTTGGCGGTGTGAAATAAGTGCAAACACAGAGAGAAGGCGTCCCGGGAGGACGCCTTCTCTCATTGACAACGAGGGGGTTTTGTGGTAAACTATACGAAATGTTTTATAGGGGTATCTATACGATTTTTCCCCCTGCAACTATACGATTTTTCCCCTGCGATTTTTCCCCGAAGGAGCTGAACGGTATGAAAACACGGATTCTCGTGGCGGCCATCGGCCTGCCCCTTTTGCTGGTGGTGGTGCTGGTGCTGCCCGCGGTTGCGACGGCTATTTTGGTGGCGGCCATGTCCATTGTGGCGGTCTATGAGCTGCTGATCGGCGCAGGCTTCTGCAAGCACGTCCGGATTTTTGCCTATTCCAGCTGCATAGCGCTGATGGTCAGCCTTTGGAGCTGGCTGGGCCAGCCCCGGATTCTCGGTATGGCTGCCGTGCTGGTCTACCTGGCTGTTCTCTTCGGGGAAATGCTGGCAGCTCACACCAAGCTGAGCTTTACTGCGGTCTGCGCCGCCATCTTTGCGGGCGTTGTGATTCCCTATCTGCTGGGTGCTCTAATCCGGCTGCGGGTGATGGAGAACGGCAAGTTCTTCATCATTGCGGCCTTTGTCCTCACCATGGTCCCGGATTCCGGCGCTTATTTTGCCGGACGGGCCTTCGGCAAGCGGAAGCTGTGCCCCGTTATCAGCCCCCACAAAACCGTGGAGGGCGCCATCGGCGGTGTGGTCAGCACCGTAATCTTTATGGTGCTCTATACCCTGCTTATGGAAAAGGCCTTTGATTTCCGGGTGAACTATATTTGGGCCATCGTCTATGGTATTCTTGGGGCCGGTGCCTCCATGCTGGGAGATTTGACCTTCTCCGTCATCAAGCGCCAGGCGAAGATCAAGGACTACGGCAGCCTTCTGCCCGGCCACGGCGGCGTGCTGGATCGCTTTGATTCCACCACCGTCGTCGCGCCTCTGGTGGAAGTGCTGCTGCTGACCATCCCCTTCGCGGTGAAGTAAAAAATCAGAGGGTATCTGATCAGTCGCTTCGCAGGTCGGTCTGACCCCGGACCGCCGTGCCCTCCGGTTTTGCTGTGTTTCCGGCGGCCAAAGGTCCGGCCGCCCTACACATGGAAGGGGCGATTGATAGATACGTCAGAAATAAAAGGTAAGAAGTATCTTGTTCGCTCCCTTTCTTCCTTACTTCTTACCTTTTACCTCTTACTTCTTCATTACAGGAGAACAAAATGACGAAAACACTTTCAATATTGGGTTCCACCGGCTCCATCGGCCGCCAGACCCTGGACGTGGTTCGGCACCTTCCCATCCGGGTGGCTGCCCTGACTGCCGGCACCAATGCGGAGCGCATGGCGGAGCAGGTGACCGAGTTCCGGCCCCGGCTGGTCTCCATGGCCACGGAGGCCGCTGCAAAGGAGCTGAAAGCCCTGCTACCCCATCCCCAGCCGGAAATACGCTGGGGTGAGGCGGGACTGCTGGCCGCCGCCTCCATGGACGAGGCCGACACGGTCATTACCGCCGTGGTGGGCATGGTTGGTCTGCGTCCCACTCTGGCTGCTCTGGAGCGGGGCAAGCGCATCGGCCTGGCCAACAAGGAGACTATGGTTTGTGCCGGTGAGCTGGTGATGGAGACCGCCAGAGCCCACGGGGGGGAGATCATCCCGGTGGATTCGGAGCATTCCGCGATCTTTCAGTGCCTCATGGGCAGCCGTGGCAGGGAAGAGGTCAAGCGCCTGCTGCTGACTTGCTCCGGCGGCCCCTTTTTCGGCAAGACCCGGGCGGAGCTGGAGCGTGTGACCCGGGACGACGCCCTGCGGCATCCCAACTGGAAAATGGGCGAGAAGATCACCGTGGACTGTGCCACCCTGATGAACAAGGGCCTGGAGGTCATCGAGGCCATGCGGCTCTATGAGCTGCCCCCGGAGCGGGTGGATGTGGTGATCCACCGACAGTCCATTGTCCACTCCCTGGTGGAATTTGTGGACGGGGCCATGCTGGCCCAGCTGGGGGTGCCGGATATGCGGATTCCCATTCAGCTGGCGCTGACCTATCCAAACCGGACGGAGAACCCGGCCCCGGGGCTGGATTTGCTGAACTGTCCGCCCCTTACCTTTGCCGCCCCGGACCCGGAGACCTTCCCCTGCTTCGCCATTGCGAGAGAGACGGCCCGGCAGGGGGGCAGCGCCTGCGCCGTGATGAACGGAGCCAATGAAGTTGCAGTGGCGAAGTTTCTTCGCAGGGAGATCGGCTTCTACGACATCCCCGCCCTGGTGCGGCGGGCTCTGGACGCGGTGCCGTTTGTTTCCTCGCCTTCTCTCGACGAGATTATAGAGGCGGACCGTCGGGCCCGTTTGATTGCAAATAACGAAAACTGGAAAGGTATCATTTGATATGTCTGCATTGTATATTTTGTTGGCGATTCTGATTTTTGGTTTTCTGATTTTTATCCACGAGCTGGGGCATTTCCTGGCCGCGAAGCTGCTGGGTGTGCGGGTCAATGAGTTCTCCATCAACATGGGCCCCAAGCTCTTTGGCTGGAAGCGGGGAGAGACCCAGTATTCCTTCCGCCTGATTCCCATCGGCGGATACTGCGCCATGGAGGGAGAGGATCAGGACACCGGCGATCCCCGCTGCTTTGTGAACGCTGCCTGGTGGAGACGGCTGATTATTCTCTGCGCCGGTTCCTTTATGAATCTGCTGACGGGCTTTGTGGTGGTTGCCCTTCTCTTCGGTTTCGCCATTCCTGGGGCCATGCAGCACACGAAGATAAGCTCCATAGACCCGGCCAGCGCTCTTGCGGAGCAGGGCGTCCGGGTGGGAGATGAAATCTGGTCCATCGACGGCAAGCGAACCTATATGCGGGTGGACCTGGACCTGCTGGAGGGCCGTTTCGATCCTGCCGACACGGAGTTGGTGGTGGTTCGGGACGGTGAAAAAGTGACCTTCGAGCATTTCAGAATGGAAAAGCGGGAGTTTGACATGGGCAACGGCGAAAAAGCCCTTCTCTACGGCATCTCTCTCGGTGTTGCTGAGCCCAGCTTTTCCACAGTCAACCGCTATGCCGCCTATCAGTGCGTGGATTTTGCCCGTATGGTCTGGTATGGCCTGTCGGACCTGGTCACCGGCCGTGCGGCCCTGAAGGATGTGGGCGGCGTGATCGGCGCGGTGGACGTGATGGTTCAGTCCGGCGAGCAGGCGAAATCCGTTTCCGACGGCATTGAAAACGTGCTCTATATCGGTGCTTTTCTCGCAATCAACCTGGCTGTGATGAATATGCTGCCCATTCCCGCCCTGGACGGCGGGCGGGTGCTGTTTTTGCTGATTAACACGGTCTACACCGCCATCACCAAGAAGAAAATCAACCCCAAATATGAGGGCTATATCCACGCCGGCGCTATGATCCTTCTGCTGGCACTTATGGCGGTGCTGCTGGTCAAGGACGTCATTGTAATCGCCAAGCGCTGAGCCGCGGAGAGACTTTCGAGGATATTTCTATGACGAGACAAATTCAAGTAGGAAATATAAAGGTGGGCGGGGGAGCCCCCGTCTCCATCCAGTCCATGTGCAACACCAAGACCACGGACGTGGAGGGGAGCCTTTCCCAGCTCAAAGCCCTGTACGCCGCGGGCTGTGAGATCGCCCGGCTGACGGTCCCCACCCTGGAGGCCGCTGAGGCCTTCGGAAAGATCGCGGCGGAAAGTCCCCTGCCGCTGGTGGCGGATATTCACTTTGACTACCGCTGCGCCATTGCCGCCGCGGAGCAGGGGGCGGCCAAAATCCGCATCAACCCCGGCAACATCGGGGGAGAGGATCGGGTCCGGGCGGTGGTGGATTGCTGCAAGGCCCACCACATTCCCATCCGGGTTGGCGTCAACGGCGGCAGTCTGGAAAAGGAACTGCTGGAAAAATACGGCCATCCCACGCCGGAGGCTCTGGTGGAGTCCGCCTTCGGCCATATCCGTCTGCTGGAGAAGTACGGCTTCTACGATACCTGTGTATCCATGAAATCCTCCAATGTGCCGTTGATGATGCGGGCCTGCCAGCTCTTTGCCCGGCAGTCCGACTATCCCCTCCACGTGGGGGTCACAGAGACCGGAACCGAGTATATGGGCACGGTGAAATCCGCTATGGGCATCGGCGGCCTGCTCTGCCTGGGCATCGGCGACACCATCCGGGTTTCCCTCACCGCGGACCCCGTCCGAGAGGTCGTGGCCGCCAAAGCTATCCTGAAGGCCGCGGGTCTGCGGAAGGACGGCGTCAACATTGTCTCCTGCCCCACCTGCGGCCGGACCCGGATCGACTTGATCGGTCTGACGGGCCGGGTGGAGGAGGCCCTGCGGGACTGCAAAAAGCCTTTGACCGTGGCGGTCATGGGCTGCGTGGTCAACGGCCCCGGGGAGGCCCGGGAGGCCGACGTGGGCATCGCCGGCGGCGACGGCTGCGGCATTATCTTCGTCAAGGGGGAGCTGAAGGAAAAGCTACCCTATGAGGAGCTGCTGCCTGCGCTGCTGCGTTATGTGGATGAGATGTAGGGCAAATAGCCGATAGCTGATAGCTATGGGCTATAGGCTCTTCGCTGTGGGCTGTAGGCTCTAAGAAATAATGAACGAAACGATTTCTTTGCTTGACCTGTTTCCCGGCCTGGAGCTGGGGGACGAGGCCAATGCGTTGCTACAACAGAATACGGTAGAAGATGTGGAGCTCCGGGTCAAGGAACGAGAGGTCTCTCTCTCGCTGCGCAGCCGGGCCTATCTGCCCCTGCCGACCCTGGCCCGGGCGGAACAGCAGATTCAGAGCGCATACGATCTGCGCAAAGTCACGCTGGAGCCTCGCTATGATATGGCCTTGCTGGGAGAGATGGACTTTGCTGATGTGACTGGCCTGCTGGCGGGCTTCTATCCTCCGGCTCCGGCCACCCTGGCGGGCTGCCGCTGGGAGGCGGAGGGCGCTACCCTCCACGCCCATCTCCGGGGCAACGGGCTGGCGGAGTTGAAGCCCCATCTGCGTCACGCGGAGGAATGGCTCTCCGACTGCTTTGGCCTTCCCATCCATGTGGAGCTCCATGGGGGGAAAGAGCTGACCGCCGAGGAGCTTTTTGCACAGACCGAACGGCTCCGGCAGGAGGCCCAGGCCCATGCTCCCATTCCGGACAGGCCCGCGCCTGGGGCCCCGGCGGCCCCCGCAGTCAAATCCGGCGGACCGGCTCCGGTCCCGGGCGTGATTTTCGGCAAGCCGATCTTCCAGGACCCCGTCCCCATGTCGGAGCTCCAGGTGGATATGTTCAAGGTCTGCGTGGAGGGAGAGGTTTTTTCCGTCAACCACAAGGAGCTGCCCAAGGCCAAGGCCTGGGTGGTCAGCTTCTATATGACCGACCATACCGGCTCCGTCTGTGTGAATCAGTACATGGAGGAGGCCAAGGCCAAGCCCATTTTGGATGCCATTCACGGTCCTAACCCCAAAAAGCACAAGCCGGGCAGCTATATCCGGGTCTACGGCAAGGTTACTGTCAGCCGCTATGACAATGAGCTGGTGATTCAGCCCTATTCCATTCAGGAGGCCAAGCGCCCGGTCCGGAAGGACAACGCCCCGGAAAAGCGGGTGGAGCTCCATCTGCACACGAAAATGTCCGCCATGGACGCCGTTGCCGATACCGCGGAGGCCATCAACCAGGCGGCCAAATGGGGACACCGGGCCATTGCCATTACCGACCACGGCGTTACCCATTCCTTCACTGACGCACTGGCAAATTCCAAGACCACCGTGGCCGGGACGGAGGAGCCCATCAAGATTCTCTACGGCTGCGAGGGCTACTTTATCAACGACGTAGACACCGATGCTACTCCGGAGTCTGCCAAGAGCTTCCGGACCTGCGTTTTCGGCGAGGAGGACGCGCCACTGGACGGGGAGTTTGTGGCCTTCGACGTGGAGGCCACCGGCCTGTCCGCCGAACGAGACCGCCTCATCGAGATCGGTGCGGCCCGTATGCGGGGCGATCAGATCCTGGAAAAGTTCAACACCTTTGTGGACCCTGAACGGCTGCTGACGGATACCATTGTGGAGCTCACCGGCATTACCGACGAAATGCTTGTGGGGGTGCCCTCGGAGCGGGAGGCGATTACCGCTTTCCTGGATTTCTGCGGGGACTTGCCCCTGGTTGCCCACAATGCCAACTATGATCTGAGCATGATGAAGGCGGCCTGCCGCCGTTTGAATCTGCCCTTCCATCCCACCTGTGTGGATACTCTGGGTCTGGCCTACGACCTGCTGCCCCAGTTTACCAAGCGCAAGCTGGATGTGCTGGCGGAGTACTTCGAGTTGCCGGACTTTGCCCACCACCGGGCGACCGACGACGCCATTACCTGCGGCCTGCTCTATGACCGATTTGCCCGGATGCTGCTGGAGCGGGGCGTGGATCGGCTTCAGGCGGTGAATTCCGCCGCCGCAGCCATGGACTTCGGCTCCCATCCCACGCCGAAGGACCAGCGCATCCACCATATCCTTCTGTTTGCCAAGAATTCCCTGGGTCTGCGGAACCTCTACCGGTTGATCTCCTTCTCCAACCTCTACTACTTCCACGCCCGCCGGGGCGGCAACGGGGCGCCGGTGATTCCAAAATCCGAGCTGCAGCGCTGGCGGGAGGGCCTGATTATCGGCTCCGCCTGCGAGGCCGGCGAGCTGTTCACCGCCGTGGTGCAAAAGAAGCCCTGGGAGGAACTGAAGCAGATTGCTTCCTTTTATGACTTTTTAGAGGTTCAGCCTATTGACAACAACAGGTTCATGCTGAACAACGGCCTTGCGGAGTCGGAAGAGGCGCTGCGGGACTTCAACCGCACGGTGGTCCGCCTGGGCGAGGCGTTGGAAAAGCCCGTCTGCGCCACCGGCGACGTTCATTTCCTGAACCCTGAGGACGAGGTGTTCCGCCGGATTTTGCTGGCTTCCAAGGGCTTCGACGACTGCGACCGGCCCAATCCCCTCTATTTCCGTACTACCGATGAAATGCTGGAGGAGTTCTCCTATCTGGGGACGGAGAAGGCGTATGAGATCGTGGTGAAGAACACGAACCTGATCTCCGATATGTGCGAATGGGTCCGGCCCCTGCCCCACAAGCTCTACGCCCCCAAGATCGAAAACTCTGTGGAGGACCTGAAATCCCTGGTCTACGGCAAGCTCCACCGGCTCTACGGGGAAAATCCCCCGGAGCTCATCACCAAGCGGGTGGAGACGGAGCTGGGGGACATTATCAACTGCCATTACGACGTGATTTATATTTCTGCCCAGAAGCTGGTTCAGAACTCTCTGGAGCACGGCTACCTGGTGGGTTCCCGCGGCTCCGTGGGTTCCTCGCTGGTGGCCTACCTTTCGGGCATCACGGAGGTTAACTCCCTACCGCCTCATTACCGCTGTCCCAACCCGGCCTGCAAGTACACGACCTTTGAGGTTCCGGCGGGCTGCAACTGCGGTGCGGACCTGCCGGACGCGTTCTGCCCCAAGTGCGGAACCACCTTTGAGAAGGACGGCTTTGCCATTCCCTTTGAGACCTTCCTGGGCTTCGGCGGCGACAAGGTGCCGGATATTGACCTGAATTTCTCCGGCGAATACCAGGCCAAGGCCCATGCCTACTGCGTGGAGATGTTTGGAAAATCCCACGTCTTCCGTGCCGGGACTATCGGCGGCGTGGCAGAGAAAACCGCCTTCGGCTACGTGAAGAAATATCTGTCGGAGCGGGAACGGAAGGCCAGCCGTGCCGAGGAAACCCGACTGGCCATGGGCTGTGTGGACGTGAAGCGCACCACGGGCCAGCACCCCGGCGGCCTGGTGGTGATTCCCCAGGAAAACCAGATCTGGGATTTCTGCCCGGTCCAGCACCCGGCGGACGATCACGAATCCGAGTGGATTACCACCCACTTTGACTATCACCCCATGGAGGAAAACCTGCTGAAGCTGGATATGCTGGGACATGATGACCCAACCATGATCCGAATGCTTCAGGACCTGACCGGGGTAGACCCCCAGAAGATTCCTTTGGACGACAAGGACACCATGTCCATCTTCACCTCCTCCAAGGTGCTGGGCTATGAGGACGACCCCATCCTGGGCCAGACCGGGGCGGTAGCCATTCCCGAGTTCGGCACCGGCTTTACCCGGGGTATGCTGAAGGAGACCCAGCCCACCCAGTTTGACGTGCTGATCCGGCTGTCCGGCTTCTCCCACGGCACCGACGTCTGGCTGGGCAACGCCCGGGATCTGATTCTTTCCAAGACTGCCACTGTCTCCCAGGCCATCGGCTGCCGGGACGACATCATGAACTACCTGATTCAGTGCGGTATGCCGGACAAGCGCTCCTTCAAGATTATGGAGGCGGTCCGAAAGGGGAGAGGTCTTCCGGAGGGGGCGGAGGAGGAGATGATTGCCGCTGGCGTGCCGGACTGGTATATCGGCTCCTGCAAAAAGATCAAGTATTTGTTCCCCAAGGCCCACGCCGCGGCCTATGTGATGATGGCCTTCCGGATCGCCTGGTTCAAGGTTCACAAGCCGCTGGCCTTTTACGCTGCCTATTTCTACCGCCGCAGTCAGAAGGGCGGCTTTGATGCCTCCGTCATGTGCAAGGGCAAGGAGGAATGTCTCGCTGCCCTCCAGGCCATTCAGGCCATGGAAAACCGCACGGATAAGGACGACCAGCTTCTCACCACTCTGGAGGTGGTCTATGAGTTTTATCTCCGGGGCTTTGCGTTTCTGCCCGTGTCCATCTATGAGTCTGACGCCCTGAAATTCCAGCCCCGGGATGGGAAGCTCCTGCCGCCCTTCGTGGCCATTTCCGGCCTGGGCGAAAACGCCGCCAAGGATATTGCGGAGGGCCGTCGGGGCAAGACCTTCATCTCCATCGAAGAATTCTCCGCCGCCTGTCCCAAGGTCTCCCAGACCCATATCGAGACACTGCGCGAGGCGGGCGCGTTCGGGGATTTGCCGATGACAAGTCAGGTTTCCCTGTTTGATCTGTAGGGGCGCACAGTGTGCGCCCGCCCAACTGAAAATGTTTGAAAGGAGTAACCACTATGCAACAGCTTGAAAAGCAATTCCATATCCATTGTGTCGAAGGCGATGTGGGCAAATACGTGATCCTGCCCGGCGACCCGGGCCGCTGTGCGTCTATTGCCGCCCTCTTCGACGACGCCCACCACGTGGGCCAGAACCGGGAGTACAACATTTACACCGGCTACCTGCTGGGGGAAAAGGTTTCCGTCTGCTCCACGGGCATCGGCGGACCCTCCGCTTCCATCGCCATGGAGGAGCTCCACAACATCGGCGCGGACACCTTTATCCGCACCGGTACCTGCGGCGGAATCAACCTCAAGGTCAAGTCCGGCGATATTGTGGTAGCCACCGGCGCCATCCGCTTTGAGCACACCTCCCGGGAGTACGCTCCCCTGGAGTACCCTGCCGTGGCTAATCTTGACGTGACGCTGGCGCTCCGGGACGCCGCTCTGGCCATGGGCAAGACCACCCATGTGGGCGTGGTCCAGTGTAAGGACGCCTTCTACGGTCAGCACAGCCCCCATAAAATGCCCGTTTCCTATGAGCTGCTGAACAAGTGGGAAGCCTGGAAGCGGCTGGGCGTCCTGGCCTCTGAGATGGAGTCTGCGGCCCTGTTTGTGGTGGCGGATGCGCTGGGCGTCCGCTGCGGCTCCTGCTTCCATGTGATCTGGAACCAGGAACGGGAGGCTGCCGGTCTGGATCAGACCATGAACGAAGACACCTCCGCCTCCGTCCGTGTTTCCGTGGAGGCCCTCAAGCGGCTGATCGAGCAGGACAGAGCTGGCAAGAGCCTGTAGGTGGCGGCACCCTCCGAGGCGAAGCAAGTCCTTTCGGGGACGCCCCGGATACGGGAAGCATACAGAAAGACAAAAAAGGAAGAGGTAAGAAGTGCGGTTCACTTCTTACCTCTTCCCTGTGCTTTATTCCAGCAGCATATCCGTAAAATCCATCAGCGGACCGTAGAGTCGGTGAGCTTCCCGCTTCAGCTGGGGGAAACAGAAGGGGCACAGAGGCTCCCAACGGCGGTTGAAGGACCGGCGGCGGATCAGAATGTGGATGCAGCCTCGGCGGAAGATGACGCAGAAATCCGGGTAACGGTCCGTCATGGAAAGAATCTTCTCCGCCATCTCCACAGTGAGCAGACTCCGGAAGTCGTCAGGGGAGTCCGCAAAACAGCGGAATTGCTGGGCAAGGCCCGTGTGATCCGGCTGCAGCTCCACCATCTGTTTTGCCAGGCCACGGTGGGAGAAGCGGTTTTTGGTCTCCCGGGATTCCAAAATGATTACGCTTTCGAAATCCATGTTGAGCCGAATGGTCAGCCATTGCCCCCGGACCTTGATTTTGTGGCTGGTGTAGTCGTCGGCGTAAACGCCGCCGCAGATAATCTCCTGGGCGGCTACCCAGCAATCCCGGTACAGGCCCTCCAGTCGGTTGGCGGTGTAGTAGCGCTCCACGGTGCTGAGCAGGCCCACGTCGCAGAGGACCTCTTCCACCGCGCTGCGCCGCTTGGCCTCATAGGTGAAGTCGGAGAAGGTCTGTTCCAAAACCTCCGGCATATACCGCTGTTTGAATTCCCGTTCCAGTCTCCGCAGGCAGAGCCGCAGTCCGGTGAGCACACCGACGCCGGCTGCCAGCATCACCCCGAACCGAATAAGTTGGTCGGTTGCCTCCTTGGCGGTGATGCCCCGGTTGAAGAAACGGATATATTTGGCCGCGAAGGCTACCCGGTCCGGCAGGCCGCCGTCCGCGATTGACGTCATCAGCTCCGGGTCAATGGCGGAAAGCGCATACTGTACCCCAAACCACAACAGCATCACAACTGTGTAGCCGATGAAGGCCGCACAGGCAATCTCTGCCAGCAGCAGGAGCGCCTTGCCGACCTCGTATAGGACCATGCGTCTTGTCATAGAGCAACCTCCGAACCACAAGGGAAAGAATCAAAGGATATCAAGTGCGAGCACAGGGGACGGATTTCCGTCCCCTGTGTGAATTCAACGCTGTGGAAACGTCCTTTGTATGAATATATCAACGAACGTCTTCCAGAAGACCGTAGTCGCCGTCGTTCCGCCGATAGACCACCGCGAAGGCGCCCTCGGCGTCTTCGTCGCGGAAGGCGAAGAAGTTGTGACCCAGCAGATTCATCTGCAGAATGGCCTCGTCCCGGCTCATGGGCATCATGGTGAATTCCTTGATGCGGATGAGCTTGTAGTCCTCGGTGTCTTCCACGTCGGGGACGAAGGAGGTCTCGGGCTCCGTGCTGCGGACAAAGGCGTCCTGGCGGATTCTGCGGGCCAGTCTGGTCTTATTCTTGCGAATCTGACGCTCGATGTCGGACACGGCGGCGTCGATGGAGGCGAACATATCCGACGTGCTCTCGCTGGCGCGGAAGTACGTATTGGAGGCATGAACGGTCAACTCCACCTTGTTGCGGTTCTTTTCGACGGAAAAAGCGACAAAGGCTTCCGCGTCATCCCGGAAGTAGCGGTCCAGCTTGGCAACCTTTTTCTCGGCGTAAGCGTGAACATTCTCCGGCAGGGTGACTTTCTTCTCGTTGATCTGGAATTTCATATTGCGTCGCTCCTTTCAAGTGCTTTGAGAAACCAACCGATCTCTCTGGTATTATTATACCACATTTTATGGTATAATCAAGGGGCATTTTCGTCAACTTCTTCCTTTGCCGTCAGAGTCTCGGTAATAAACTGGTACAGCTTATCCGCCTTGGCGGGGAAGGCCTTGGTGAGGAAAGCCGCCTGACGGGCGGAGGGACAGGTGTATTCGATGGTAATGAGGGGGCCCATTTCATCGTCCAGGTGCATGACTGCCAAGGCCTCTCCGTCGGGCCGTTCCAGGACCTCCGTGCGGACGAAGCTCTCCCGGCGAACCTCCCGGTTGAAGCGCTCCACGGCCCGGGCCGCCCGCTGGGTGACCGGGTAGGCCAGGGAATCCTTGGTGATCTGGGCTGCCTCACGGCCCTTTTCGGTGATGACGAAACCGCCGTCCTTTTCCTCCAAATGGCCGGATTCCACCATCTGGGGCACCGCCTGCATCACGTCAAAATAGCTGAGCTTATCGTCTTGCAGACAGAGTTCATAGAGGGTCTTGGTATCGGCGGGGTAGAGCAGACGGTTGGTGATGTACAGGATCAGCAGCTTCACGTCCAGCATATCGTTGATAAATCCGTGGGGCATGGTCACACCTCCTTGTGTAGCGTCTATATTATAAACCAAACGGGAGGGAAATACAAGTCCCGGAGAAAAAAACAGCAGGCAGACCGTCTCACCGGAGATCCCCCGGAGCGGTCTGCCTGCAAATTTGACATGAAAGGGAAATCAGCGCAAGTCCTTTTCAGCCTTTTTGGCTTCCTTGGCCTTGGCCCGATCTTCCTTGGCCTTCTGAGCGGCTTCTTTGGCCTCAGCGGCCCGCTTGCTCTTTTCCTTCTCGGCGCTGTGGTTGGTCATGACAGCCCACTTCTGCATCTCCAGACGGACCTGATCCTCGCCGGACTCAACAACGATCTTATCGTCCTTGATGTCCACGATCTTGCCCATAATGCCGCCGATGGTGGTGATCTTGTCGCCCTTGTGCAGGGAGTTGCGAAGAGACTCCTGCTCCTTCTTCTTCTTGTTCTCCGGGCGAATGACCATGAAGTACATGACAGCGAACAGACCCACCAGCATAATCAGCATGGTGGACATGGGATTACCGCCGTTAGCGGCGGCTGCGTCGGTCGCCGTGGCAGCAGACAACACATAAGATAACATAGGGAATACCTCCAATCAGAAATCCAGTGTATTATACATGGAAAATACAAATAATGCAAGGGGCAAATCAGATTTTTCGGCTCAGTTTTTCCGAATATTCTGCCCGGAAGGCCCCAAAGCTCCCGTTGTCCAGGGCTTCCCGGATCCGTTCCATCAGCTTGTTGTAGAAATAGAGATTGTGCATCACGCTCAGTCGCAGGGCCAAAATCTCCTCGGCCTTGAACAGATGGTGCAGATAGGCCCGGGAGTAGCGACGGCAGACGGGA
Source organism: Oscillospiraceae bacterium (assembly GCA_017614755.1). Lineage (GTDB taxonomy): Bacteria > Bacillota > Clostridia > Oscillospirales > Oscillospiraceae > JAFRPC01. Next base: position 288 of record JAGABH010000078.1, on the reverse strand, counting down.
CAGTCGCACTGGGGATCAATGGGGCTCTCGTCGGCCTCATACTTGGCGTTTTTCAGGTTGATGGCGCCCTCCCAGGTGAAGAGCCGGGCGTGACGGGCGTTCCGGGCGGGCATCACGCAGTCGAAGAAGTCCACTCCCCGCCAGACGGCTTCGATAATGTTGGAGGGGGTGCCCACTCCCATGAGGTAGCGGGTCCGGTCTGCGGGCAGGTAGGGCTCCACGGCCTCAATGATCTCGTACATGACCTCTGTGGGCTCTCCCACTGCCAGGCCGCCGATGGCGTAGCCG
>JAGABH010000077.1 GCA_017614755.1 Oscillospiraceae bacterium | reverse complement strand
GAGACTGAGGGCGCTTGATATAGCAAAACTGAAACTCAGACTGAAAATCATGGAGGGATTCAAATGACAATCGAACAGATTGAGGCAAGACTTACCCAGATTGATGCAGAACTGGAAGGCGCAGACCTTGCCCGCATCAATGCTCTTGGCATAGGCGGCGGCCTTGCGGCCCGCGTACCGTCCCGTGGCGGCGGCGTAGCTGTGGTCGCCGGGCTGGAAGGTGGCTGTGCCCGCGGCATAGAGGCCGTCCAGGTTGGTCTTCAGATCCCAGTCCACCATGAGGCCGCCCCGGCCGGGCTCCCGATACTGCTGGGAACCGCCGAACTCCATCATGTTGTAGTTCATGATCTGGTCCCGCTTGTAATCGAAGCCGCCCTCGGTCATGGTCTTCACCATGATCTTGGTGGTGGATTCCTCGTTCAGCATCAGGTTCCAGGTGGCGTTGGATTCCTTGGGATCGATGCCCGCAAAGTCGGCGTAGAAGGGCAGCTCATATTCCCCGCTCTGGATCCCGGCCCGCATCTTGGGCCCGTCGGAGAACATGGCGCCGCCGTCCTGCCAGCCCTGGGTGGCATAGGGCAGGATCTTGCCGTTGGAGTCCACCATGGGGATGTTCTCATAGCTGGCGTCGCCGCCGCCGGTGTACCACTTGTGCTTCAGACCCGTGGCGATGCGGTAGGGAGAGCTGGCCTCCATCATGGTGAGCTTTGCCCCGGCCCGCCAGGCCATGGCGGTTCCGTCGCTGCTCTCGGTCCGGGAATACATGGAGGAATAGCCGCCATGCTCCATATCCATGAACCACGGGTTGCCGGAGCCGCCGGCGGAAATGATGACGGCCTTGGCCTTCACGATGACGAACTCGCCGGTGCGGGTGTTGATGCCGGTAGCGCCCACGATGCGGCTGCCCTGTTTGCCGTTTTCGTTCAGCAGGCTGGTGGCCATGACCCGGTCCAGCACGTTCACGCCCAGACGCTTGCATTCCTTCTTCAGGGCAGGCTTGAAGGTGCTGCCCCAGATGCGGATGACCATGTTGTTGCGCTTCTCCGGGGGATTGAAGTTGGGCTCGCCGTAGCCCTTGGGCAGGCCCAGGCCGGCGCCTGCACTGTACCGGGGGGAGAACATGAGCTTTGTCTTGTCATCCCGGCCTTCCACGCCCAGGAATTCATCCTTGTCGTCCCGGATCTTTCCGCCCATCAGCTCCATCTCCTGCAGGGTGTCCCAGTCCTCTCTGCACTGGATCTGGATGCCGATGCCGTTGGAAAAGTCGCCGCCCGCTTTCATTTCCTCGATGGCCCAGGTATCCGGGTCCACCCGGGAGCAGGGGTTGCCGGGAACGTTGCACCAGTGGTCGCAGCCGGGTCCGCCGGCGCCGCTGCGCCGCACGTCGGCCTTTTCCATCAGGATGACCTTCGCCCCGTTCCGGGCTGCGCTGATGGCCGCCCAACAGCCGGCAATACCGCCGCCCAGGATGCAGACGTCGGCCTCCAGCTCGGTCTCTTCTCCGAATTTGATGGGATAGGGCCACTCGGGGGGTGTGCCTTTGGATTTCAGATAATCATGCCAGGTTCCCATATTTCGGCCTCCTTATGTAATTGATTCTGATTTGATTATAGCGGATGCGTCCGCATTTGTAAATGCGTGTCCGGTCCTGCGCTTTATCAAAAAGGCCCGCGGAAGCAGGGCTTCCGCGGGACAGGTGCTGCAGAACTCAGGGAAGCCTTCCGCCGGGCTCAGCCGGCTCAGGCGCCGATCATATCCAGGTAATCCTGGTAGGCATCCTGATAGATCTGTTTGATCTCGTTCAGACCGATCTTCTCCAGCTCGGAGACATAGCTGTCCCACTCGGAGAGCGGGCGGGCGCCGTCTGCAAAGAGGGTGAAGTTCTCGGCGATGAAGGTTGCAACGTTGTTGCGGTACTGGGCGATCTCGTCGCTCTGCTCACTGGTGAGCTTTGCACCCACGGGATACAGGCCGCTCTTGTCATAGTGCTCGGCAAGCCACTGGGTCCAGTACTTGATGGTGGCGACCGCCTTGTCCCCGGAGGGGTTCAGCAGCTTGGTCTCCGTGGCGCAGAGGCCGGGATCGCAGAAAGCGTCCAGAGAGTAGATGAAAGTCAGCCAGGACAGGGACCAGCCGTTGGGGTTGTTCACGGCCCAGTCGGTGTTGCGGCGCACGCCGTTTTCATCGATATAGCAGATGACGCCCTCGGGACCGTAGCAGTAGAGCTCCCAGCCCTCGGGGCTGTACCGGTAGTCGATCCACTTCATGGCCAGCGGGATATCCTCGCAGGTGGAGGCGAAGGAGCAGCAGCCGGTGCCGGTACGGGCGCCGCTCTTGCCCACGGTAACGATCTGATCCGCATACTGCAGCGGCTTCTGGACCGGCTGCCAGTTGCAGTCCGGATTAGTGCAGAGCTTCTCGGCGTCGTACAGGTTCACGGCGCCGTCGTACATCACCGCGATGTGGTCATTGTGCCGATCCTCGGAATAATCCGACGCAGAGGTATAACCCGCCCAGTTGGGGGTGATGAGGCCCGCGTCGAAGAAGGTGCGCAGCTTGGTGATCAGGGTCAGGTCCTCCTGTGTGGTGCAGCCCAGCTGGACCTGTCCGTCCTTCAGGTAGATGGCGGGCAGGGCCGTGGAAGGAATGGCCGTCATGCTGCCGAAGGAATGGAACTGCCAGTAGTTCACCACTTCCAGGGTGTTGTTGAACCACATGGGGTATTCCACGGAGTCGATGCCCACCTTCAGGGCGGTGAGGCAGTCGAACCAGTCGTCCCAGGTGACCAGCTTATCGGGATCCATGCCGATCTTATCCATGAAGTCCTGCCGGATGACATAGCCGCCGATCATCTCGCCGGGCTGGATATTCATGTTGTACACCGCGGGCACGAAATCCTCGAAGTAGAAGATACGGCTGTGGGTGTCCAGATCGTCAGGCCGGTCATAGGTGGAGTAATACATATAGTTGGGCATGTATTCCTTATAGTCGAAGACGTTGACGAAGAAGCCGTCCTCCACCATCTCCACGGGGGTGCCGGGATAATAGCTGTTGGCGTTGCAGCAGATATCGCAGAGATCGTCCGCTGCCAGCGCAACGGCAAAGGCTTCCTTCCGGCTGCTGGAGGGAACGGAGACATATTCCACATGCACGCCGGTGCGCTTCTGGGCCTCCATCGGCAGCTCGGTCTCGCCGAAGCCGCCCTCAGGCAGATACTCGGGGGTCCAGACGGTGAACCAATAGGAAATGGGCTTGTCGCTGTCCGTCAGGGGCAGCGGCCAGTTGTACCGCTCGGTGGCGATGCCTCTTTCATCCACAGCGAAGGGCAGGCCGGGTTCCTCCGGATGCGCTTCGGTCTCCTGAGGCGCGGGTGCCTCGGTCTCGGCCGGTTTCGCGGTAGGCGCGGTGGTTGCGGCGGGCTTCTGCGTCGCTGCAGGCGCCTGGGTCTCCGGCGCTGCGGTGGCCGGTGCGGGCTGGGTCTTGGCACAGCCGGAGAAGAGCGCCAGGACCATCGCTGCAGCCAGGCAGAGGATCAGGATGCGCTTTTTCATCTTTTACTCCTTCCTTTTGCTGTTCTTGCCTTCTTGGTGATTTCCTCCAAAGCATAACATTTTTGAAATAATTTTTCAACTATAATGACCAATATTTTCACAATATCTTCATCATTGCTTAATGATGCCGCAGCGCAGCGTCGGCCTCTCCCCCGACGTCCGAAGAAATACCGTAAAAGAAAAGCCCCGTCTAAAAGGCGGAGCTTTCACTTTATAAAAAGCGTCAGAATGATCCGCGCCTTGCCCCCGCAAAGCGGGATGTGTTCAGCCGTTCTTTCTTGCGGCAATCAGGTATCGGTGCGTCGTTCCGACGATTTTCCCATCTCGTTCTATGGTTTTCTGCAATTGCAGAAGCCGTTCAAAACAACGATCGACAGAAAAGCCGGGAAACTCCCATTCGATAATTCTGGCAAACCACACGAATGCGCCGACGTCGTAAAAAGAGATCGGGCTGAACGCTTAATCCTCTTGCAGGATCTCAAAACCTATGTCCGTAAATCTCGTTCTCTGCTCCCGCAGATTCTCATGAGGAATCGGTTTTTCGGCACCGGGGAGAACCATTTCAACCAATTCTCTGTCATTATCGGAACCCACTTGCTGGGTAATGAACAACCCGCCTGATCTCAGCAGCCGTCTGATCTCCGGGGGATAGAAGTCACCGTGCCGATTGATGATGATATCAAAGGATCCATCGTCAAAGGGGATATGTGCTGCGTCTTTGCATTCGCGCAAGTCGATCCCCAGCGGCAACAGCCGTTCCTTGCAGAGCGCAACATTTGGCGGATACCCTTCTGTCGCGGAGGTGTTTTCATAAGGGTGCTGAAGGGACAGAAGAAACTCCCCGCCGCCTGTATCATAATCAAGAAGCTTCATTTCGTCCTTAAGGGTACTGCGGATGATCGCTTCGTAATCCCAGGGAAGACGGTTTTCTTCTTCATAGCGTCCTTTGATGTGCGAAAAATCCCACCCCTTTATAAAGGCGCAGTCCTCTTCGCTTTTCCATATGGCTTTCAGTTTTTCCGCCGTCATTTCCGTTTCTCCTCAAATGTCGACTTGCCCAGCCGATTATACCAAATTCCATTCGTTGAATCAATCGGGTGTCGGCACAACAGACGCCCCCGGGTTTTCCTGCGCTGTTATCGCGGCCGGGACCGGCAGATTCCGGATTGCCATTTCG
>JAGABH010000076.1 GCA_017614755.1 Oscillospiraceae bacterium | reverse complement strand
GTTTAGAGTTTTGATACTTGCGTCAAGCAGCGCCTCAAAGCTTTCCTCCGTTGCAGCAGTATCTACTGTTTTGATTTCATCCATGGTTTGATTGACCTCCTTTATTATCCACGCAGGTGTTGACGCCCCTGCAGTGATGCCAATGGTATGAATGCCTGAAAAATCGCAATCCGCCAGCTCGGCGGCATTGTCTACCGCGAAAACCCGCTGACAGTGCGCCCGGCAGATGGCCGCCAACTGTCTGGTATTGGAGCTGGTCCGATCTCCCACCACCACCATGGCGTCGCTTTTTGCGGCCAGAGCAGCGGCGGCAGTTTGCCGATTTTCAGTCGCTTCGCATATTGTATCAAATATTTTGCAGTTTGTACAGAGTGAATTTGCGATTTCTCGGACTTTTTTCCACAAATTTTGGTTTGAAGTGGTCTGTGCCGCCAAAATCAGGGGCATTTCCCCCCGCTTGGGGTCCGCCCGGAGCCAGTTTTCCAGCTCCTCGGGGGTCTCCACCACCAGCGGCTCGCGGCACCAGCCGCAGATTCCCACCACCTCGGGGTGGGTTTTGGAGCCGAAGATCACCGACTTGCGGCCCTCGAGCTCCGCCTTCCGGACCAGCTTGTGAATCCGCTCCACAAAGGGGCAGGTGGCGTCCACCACCTCCAGACCCCGAGCCTCCAGGGCTTCGTAGACCGCCCGGCCCACCCCGTGGGCCCGGATGATAATGGCGGCCCCGTCGGGAACCTCCTCCACCCCGGCGGCCTCCCGGACTCCCAGGCGGTTGAAGCGCTCCGCCACATGCCGGTTGTGGACAATGGGCCCCAGGGTCACCACCGTCTTCCCCGCCGCGGCGGTCTGCTCCACCAGCTCCACCGCCCGGCGCACGCCGAAACAGAAGCCGGCGGTTTCGGAAAGAGTTATCTGCATACAACACGCCCCCTTGCTTGCATGAAGTATCGCCTGGCGGCGATAGAAAGAATGCGCTGCCGCATATATTTGGATTCGGGGAAAAACATCTTGAAAACGCCGTTGAGGATTTCGTGATACGCTGTAGGGGCGCACAGTGTGCGCCCGCAGCTCGCAGCGGCTTTCGCCGTAGTCCTCTGTTTCACTTTAATCTTTACCGGTGTATTAGCGAATAAAGAATCGACGTAAGGGATTAGAAACATTGGTAAATCATAATTCAATTTGTCACACAGCGACACCGATTTTATTATTCTCTACTCTCTCATCTGTTATCTAAAACATAAAGATTGTCAGTCTTTCAGTAAAACATCGTACTGCGGGGAACGACAGACGGCCAGTGACCGCCCCTGCAAAGGAACGCGGACGGCAGGGCGCAGTCCCTACGGGCGGAAACGGATGAATTGACGCCGGCGTCGTGATCTGGCTCCGCCATGATTTCTCGCTGCGCTCCATGAATTGAATTGTGCCTCTGTGCCCCGCAGGGCAATTCATGTGCGTCTGCACAATTCATGCCGTACAGCGGAAATTCATGCGCCGCAAGGCGCAATTCATTCGGAAAGATATGGCGCCGTACTTCATACTTGCCGCAGCAAATACTTCATTTCCCCTGCCCCAGGATGTAGATTTTCTCCATCATTTCCTTCGTGGCCTGCTCCAGTTCCTCGCCGCTGGGGCGGCGGGAGCTGAATTCGGGGGTGTAGGCCTCCCCCACCACCACCCGGACACGGCTGAAGGGCTTGCGGTTGTGGCTGATGTAGATGGGCACGATGGGGACCCCCGCCCGGTTGGCCAGCATCACGGCCCCGGACTTGGGCTCGGACTTCTTGCCCTTCTTGACCCGGGTACCCTCCGGGAAGATCAAAAGCTGATGGCCTTCCTTCAGCACGGCCAGGGACTTCTTGATGGCCGACAGGTCCGGGTTGTCCCGGTCCACGGGGAAGGAGCCGAAGAAGGGCAGCAGCTTCCGCAGCAGCGGCTTCTCAAACAGGGATTTCCTGCCCATGCTCCAGGGGGGATAGGGCCCGTTCAGCATCAGGAAGACCCAGAGGGGGTCCGCAAAGCCGGAGTGATTGCCGCAGAGCATACAGGGCCCCTCGGGAACCCGCTCCCGGCCGATGAACTTGGAGGGATGGTAGAAGAAAAAGATAATCCGGAAAAACCACCAGAAGATTCGGTAGCAGATATGGGTCTTCTTATTGTATTTCATTGGGCCGTCTTCCTCCGGATGATTTCTTTCATCTCCGCCACCACCTGATCCACGGTGAGATAGGAGCAATCCAGAACCTCCGCATCGTCGGCGCACTTCAGGGGAGAGATTTTCCGGTTCATGTCCTGCTCGTCCCGCTTCACCACGTCGGTGTACACATCCTCATAGCGAACCTGCTCGCCCTTGGCAGTGAGCTCCTTCCAGCGGCGATCCGCCCGAACCTCCGCGGAGGCGGTGAGATAGACCTTCACCTGGGCGTGGGGCAGGACCACGGTACCGATGTCCCGGCCGTCCATCACCACGTTGTGGGTGCGGGCCAGCTGCCGCTGCATATCCAGCAGGTAGGCCCGAACGCAGGGCTGGGCCGAAACCCCGGAGGCCATCATGGACATCTCCGGCGTGCGGATCAGCTCGGTCACGTCCTGGCCGTTGAGGATCATGTGCTGAACCCCGTCCTGATAGACGATCTCCACATTCACGTCGTCGATGCAGCGCTCGATGCCGTCCTTGTCCTTAGGGCCGATGCCCATCAGACTCATGTGATAGCCCACGGCACGGTAGATGGCCCCGGTGTCCACGTAGAGCCAGCCCAGATCGGCGGCCACCCGCTTGGCAATGGTGCTCTTCCCCGCCCCGGCCGGGCCGTCAATGGCCACGGCAATATAGGGAGTTTGGTTCATGTTTTGTTCGTTCATATTATGTAAACCTTCTTTCGGTTTGGTGTTCGCAGTTATGGCGCAGAGTTCCGGGTTCGGCATCCGTAGGGGCGCACATCGTGCGCCCGTCGGTTTCTATGTTGGACTATGGAAATTCCTCGATATAAACGATCACGTTGCCCAGCTTTTTATAATTTGTGTATCCGATTTTCAGATGCTGGCCGTCCTCCGTGATGACGCCGCCGTAGGGCTTTGTGTTATGATAACCAAATTGTACCGTATAATCGCTGTACTCAAACGTCACTCCATTGATTGTAAACGATTCCTGATCGTGTCCCTCCTTCGGCATCGGGTGATAATCTTCTACATAGCCCTCCACGACCTGATATTCACCGCGGTGATATGCGCCGACTGTGGCATTGTACATATTTATTTGGTCGGGAATTACCCTGATGTAGACAAAAGCCAGGATAATCAACCCAACCACAAAAACCCAGAGAGGCGTCTCACGGCGCTCTCCTTTCGGCGGTTTTCCACTCTTTAATGTCAGGATCGTGCCCGTAACCCAGACTGCTCCAATTAACAACATAAGCAACCACGCCGGTTGAAACACAAAGGATGCCTCATACAAAACGCGGGAGTCCATGTAGAATTCACTCCTTTTTCCGGGCGCACAATTTGCGCCCCTACAGACGGGCGCGTCCGGGCTGGGTTCTATGCGCCATGCGCCATCCGGACGGCAGAGTGCCGTCCCTACTTATTACTTATTACCTATTACCTATTACTTGTTGCGGCATTTGCCGCGGCGTAGGCGGTGGACCAGGCGATTTGCAGGTTGAAGCCGCCGGTGTAGGCGTCCACATCGATGATTTCCCCGGCGAAGAGGAGGCCGGAAACCAGCTTGCTTTCCATTGTTTTCGGGTCGATCTCCCTGGTGCTGACGCCGCCGGAGGTGATGATGGCTTCCTCCACCGGGCGCAGGCCGGAAATCTTCACGGTAAAATGCTTCGTCAGCTCCAGCAGCGCCCGGCGCTGTTCCTTGGTGACGGAATTGACCTTGGTGCTCCCCGGAATGCCGGAGCGCTCCACCATCACCGGGATCATAGTCTTGGGATAGAGCCCCGACAGGGCGTTTTCAAAGCTGCGGTTTTTGCTGTCGGCAAAGTCCCGGAGAATCCGGGCGTCCAGCCTCTCCTCGTCCAGGGCGGGCTTTAAATCAATATCAATTATGTAAACCTTTCCCTGCTCCATGTGGGCGGAAGCGGAGAGGATCACCGGCCCGGAGAGGCCGAAGTGGGTGAAGAGCAGCTCTCCGAACTCCTCAAAGACAGGCTTTCCCCGTTCCTGCGTGCAGGGACGAGTATCGCTCGTCCGCGGACAAGCAATGCTTGTCCCTACGGCGGGATCAGCAGGCGCTTCATAGAGCCGGACGTTGACGTTTTTCAGGGCCAGGCCCTGCATTTTGGCGCACCAGGGGCCTTCCTCCACCAGGGGAACCAGGGAGCCCACGGGCGGAATGATCGTGTGGCCCAGGGCCTTGGCCATCCGGTAGCCCTCCCCGGTGGAGCCGGTGGCGGGGTAGGATTTCCCGCCGGTGGCCAGGATCACCGCCGGGGCAAAGAAGTCCCCCCTGTCGGTGCAGACGCCGGAAATGCGCAGTGTTTCGTCCGTTGCCTCCCCTTGGAGGGAAAGGCTTTTGGGGGCCTCCGCGCCCTGTGGGCGGCCATTGGCCGCCCCTGCGGTCAGAAGCTCCTTCGCTCTGGCGCGGACTATTTCCACTCCGGCGTAGCCCAGAGCGGTTTTCAGGGCCTCCAGCACGGAGGCGGATTTGTCGGACACCGGGAAGACCCGGTTGCCCCGCTCGGTCTTGGTCTCGCAGCCGTGGGACTCAAAAAAGGTGATGGCGTCCTCCGGGGTGAAGCCGGAGAGGGCCGAGTAGAGAAAGCGGGAGTTCCGGGGGACGTTTTTCAGCACCTCCTGCCAGGGGCAGTTGTTGGTGAGATTGCAGCGGCCCTTGCCGGTGATGAGCAGCTTCTTCCCCAGCCGCTCATTGGGCTCCAGCAGCAGGACCTTCGCCCCGGCGCAGCCCGCCTGAATGGCGGCAAACATCCCGGCGGCCCCGCCGCCGATAACGATCACGTCGTATGAATTCATTTGCATTTGCATATTCATCTTTCCGTCTTTATTTCACCAGACCCTTGCCCTTCAGCCGCCGAGGCCGAAACACCCGTCGTATCCGGGTCTGGTACAGATACCGTGGAATTCCGGTACAAGCCATCAGAACAAGCAGTAAAATCACCATGAACGAAAAAAACGAAAAGCGCCAGAAACCGGCAAGCACCGGATGCCCGGGGTCTTCCGGATGATAAGCAACACGGATAGTTTCTCCCGGGTAGACCAGAAACAGAGACTGGCTGACTTCGCCAATGTAAGGCTTATATTCCACAGTGTAGCGCACAGTCGCGGTGAGTGGGCCGCGGAAACGTCCCGTCCTGGTTTTCAGCACCATGGCCTCTGCTTTCTCCATCCCGCCAAGCTGCACGGCTGCGGAAACAATCAGCGCCGCGAAAATAACAAACAATATCAAGCTGACAGAAAAGATTACACGCAGCTTGACCTGTTCATTCTCGTCGTTTTCCTCATAGCGAGCGCTGACTCGGGTGCGCACTTCCTTTTTCATCCTCTTCATTCTCCGTTTGCAACTGTTCCAGCTCCCTCGCCGTCAGAGGCCGTCACCCGCGCGGTCAGAGCGCTCACAAAAAGCGTTTCCGCAAGCCCGCCGCCGGAGCGCTTCCTCTGTCATCCTTTGCCGTTCGAAAGCTTTTTGGGGGGTCTTCATCATTACGGCAAAGCCAGCCAGCAGCATCAGCAAGCCTAAGATAATCGTTTTCCACAAGGTATGTTCCGTTTTGTAAACACGTTCCGGGTCCTCCGGATCATACAAAATCGTAATCCCTTGGCCTTTTTTTCCGCGACCTTCTATCTCCCGGGCATAACGGTTCCCGTCTACCTCATATTCCACCACGACAGAATGGTGATATCTGCTGGATCTTGTTTCCATAATCACAGCCCTGACGCTGGGCAGATTCCGCGTCTCCGCCTGATTCTTGAAATACGAGATCGGCCCGACAATCAAACCGGACAGTCCAAAGGAGAAACAAACCACGAGTATGGCCATTCGATTCCGCCGGGCAATGCGAAGCTGTTTCTTTATCCTCGCAGTTTGGGGATCCGGGTCAGGCTCCCGGAGCCAGCGCTTAAATTCATCCTCCGGTTTCCCGTCGGAAGCCTTCTCGGTTCCCTTCCCCAAAAGGGTGCGGATTGCCCGCTTGGGATACCCGCTGAGCAGAAGGAAAACCAGGCTCAGGACCCAGCCTCCGAACTCCCTGACATGACCCAAAAGACCGGTGGCATAGGCTCTGGAAGGCTTGTCCGGAGAATAGGCAACCGTCATCCGGTCACCCCTGGACAGCAGAACTCTTAAATAATAATCACGGAATCGATAGGTATAAGTCTGTCCATCCACCGAATATCTAACCTCAACGTATTCTTTGCCGTGGCTTGGGTAATAGGAAGCAACCACCCGCGCCTCCGCAGTCGGAAGCCCCTGAATTCGAAGCTCCTGCTTTCGATAGGTGTGGATCTCTACAATCAGCAAAAAGATTCCAAGGAAGAGAAGCAGAATGCGCTTCCTCTTGCCCCTTTGTTTTGTTGGATTTTCATGGTACCGCATATCAATCTCTTACCTTTTTTCAGCTCCCAAGGCAGCAAGCTCCGCCTGGTACAGCCTTCTCCATTCTCCGGGCTTTAAGCTGCCCAGTTGGACGGGGCCCTCGGCAATCCGTTTCAGCCGGGTGGTTTTCAGGCCTGCGGCCTCCGCCATCCGGCGAATCTGCCGGTTGCGCCCCTCGTGGATCGTGATTTCCAGGGCAGCGAGCCCTGCATGAGCGGTCAGCTTGGTCACATGGCCGCATTTCCTGTCGCCTCCTGACGCCGGAACGGCGGCGTCATTGCCGCAGGCAATGACCGGAGCGACGTGGGCATCGCTCCCTACGGGCTCTGAACCCGCCTCGTCCGATGGCGCAGCGGTGTGCGCCGCTGCGGAGTCTGCTGCGGGCTGCGGGCGGCCATTGGCCGCCTCAACCGGCGCATCCTCGCGTCCACTATTGCCTATTGCCTGTTGCCTGTTGCCCATACATTCCCACAGCAGCCGAACCTCGGGCGGCTTAATTCGATAGCCGTCAAGCGTGATCGGGCGGCGGAGCTTTTCCAGCGCACCGTCCTGCCAGCCGGACACCCAGAGAAGATAGGTCTTGCGGACTTCCCCCTTGGGATGAGTCAGGCGGTTGGCCAGGGCCCCGTCATTGGTCATCAGCAGCAGGCCCTCGGAGAACTGGTCCAGCCGGCCCACGGGATAGAGCCGCCCCAGCTCCGGCGGCAGAAGCTCCGCCACGGTGGGACGACCCTTTTCATCCTGCATGGTGGTCACCACGCCCCGGGGCTTATAGAGCAGGACGGTGGTGGTTCGGACCGGGACGGCGGGCAGAGGGCGTCCCTCCACCAGGATTTCATCCGCCTGCGGGTCCGCCGAATCGCCAAGCCGGGCAAGGTTCCCATTGACGGTAACCTTGCCCTGGATGATCCATTCCTCCGCCGTCCGCCGGGAACAGAGCCCGGCAGCGGCAATCAGTTTTTGCAAGCGTTCTTTCATGGCAGCATTTGCCTCTTTGGAAAAGTGACAGGCAATAATTGACAGTTGACAGGTGACAATCGAACGTGTTTCGCAAATTGACATTCGCGAAGCTCCAATACTTGTCAATTACTTTCGCCCCAAATCACCGGGATTTCCGCAACCTGCCTGCCATTCAAGTAAATGCGCACCGTTCCGGCGGCTTCGCCGGAGAGCAGGTCGGAGCATAATCCGGGGCAGAAGACCAGACGTGGTTCCTCGCGGGGGGCCAGGCGGAGGGTCAGGTCAGTCCCTGCCGCCAGGGGCGTTCCCCCGGGCGCGGTTAGCAGGGTCTCGCCCTTCACCGCCACGGTCCGGGCTTCATAGCGGCCAAAGCCCCAATCCAGCAGGGAAACATGGTCCTGCCAGTCGGCGGGGTCGTTGATGGTGACGCAGATCAGGGTCCGGCCCTCCCGTCGGGCGGCGCTCACCAGAAGTCGGCCCGCGGCCTTGGTATAGCCGGTCTTCACCCCGATGCAGCCGGGGCAGCGCCAGAGGAGTTTGTTGTGGTTGGTCAGCGCTCGCTCCCCTGCCACCTTGACGGCCTTCGTCCCGCAGATCCGCAGGAAATCCGGGTTTTCCAGGGCCTTGGCCGTCAGCAGGGCCAGGTCCCGGGCGGTGCTGTAGTTTCCCTCGCTGTCCAGGCCGTGGGGGTTGGCGTAGTGGGTATTTTGCAGGCCCAGGGCCCGGGCGGTTTCGTTCATCTGCTCCACGAAGGCCGCCTCGCTGCCGCCTACGTCAATGGCCAGGGCCAGGGCTGCGTCATTGCCGGATTGGAGCATGGTGCCGTAGAGGAGCTCCTCCCGGGTCAGGGTCTCCCCCTCCTTCAAATACAGAGAGGAGCCCTCCACTCCCACCGCCTGGGCGGGGATGGTCACGGGACGGTCCAGGTCTCCGGCCTGACAGGCCAGCAAGGCCGTCATAATTTTGGTGGTGGAGGCAATCAGCCCCGGGTTGTCCGGGTGGCGGGCATAGAGCACCGCCCCCGTGTCCGCGTCCATCAAAACAGCACACCCGGCAGAGAGCGTCGGTTCAGACGCGGCGGAGCCGGGAGCGCACAAAAGCGTGGCGGCGAAAAAGATTGCCGCCAGCGCAGATATCAGTCGTTTCATATTTCATCACCCGGAGGCAGTTTGCCCCGAAACAGGGAGAAACATACGAAGAAAGTCGAAAGTTGAAGGTTGAAAATTGAAAATGAATGTGTTTTGCAAATTGCAATTTGCAAAACTCCGAACCTTTCAACTTTCCATTTTCAACTTTCAACTGCTTCCAGGCGGGACACATGGACAAGCAATGCTTGTCCCTGCGGGCGTGGCGCTATGCCTCTTCTTTGGCCTTCCGGCCGTCCAGGAAATCGGCCAGCTTGTCAATCAGCTCGGGGGCCTGCTCCACAATGCGGTCCACGGTGGAGGAGGCGGGCTCGGCCACGGGGAGCATCCGGACGGTCTTGCCCTGGATCACCAGGAAGGCCACGGGATCGATGTTGACTCCCGCGCCCATGCCGCCGCCGAAGGGGTCCTTCTTGGCGGTCAGAGCGCTCTTGGTGGCGAAGTCGGTGCCGCCGCCGCCCATGCCGATATGAATCTTGGAAATGGGGATGATGGTGACGTCCTCCCCCACCCGGACCGGCTGGCCCACGATGGTGTTGACGTCCACCATTCTTTGAATCCGCTCCATGGAGGAGGAGATCATCTCGGAAATGTTGTTGTTCATTTTCTTTCCACCTTTCCATTATTTAACTGGTTAATTCGGTTCGGAGTTCAGGATTCAGCCGGACGTTTGCCGCTCCCTCTGCAATCCGGCATTCGGGACAAACGCAATCTGCCGCAGACAAACCCGGCACGGGCTCGCCGCATCTCCTGATGCCTAATCCCTGATAACTGATGCCTGATCCCCGATGCCTGACGCCTTATCCTGCACTTTGCTCTCTGCCGCCTTGGCTTTCTTTTCTTTCTTCTGCCGCAGGTACAGCCGCAGAGCCCGCCAGGCGTATTTCAGGCCCAGCAGAACCAGGCCGCCGATGCGGATGCGAACGGCCAGCTCCGCCTCCAGCTCCGTCTTGGCGGCGGTAAAATCGGGATAGACCGCAATCTTCCGCTCTTTGATGCGGAAGCCCCGCTCCAGGATGGGGACCGCCACGCCGATGGTTTCCCAGGCCTTGGCTACGGTAAGGGAGGTCTTTGCCGGGTCCCCTCCCGCCAGCGCCGCCCGGATGCGCAGCCGGGTGACGGTGAGCTTCCGGCGGAAGAACTCGCCCACGAAATTCGCGCCCAGCTTGGCCCAGGGAATCAACACCGCAATCTTGTCGGTGAGGGGCTGCTTGGGCTTGGGGGGCTCCGCGGGCTTGGGCTTGGCAATCAGTGCGTGGGCGGCGTCCTGCGTTTTCTTCTCCGCCTTTTTAGCGGCCTTGGCGGCCTTCTTGGCCTCCTGCTTCTCCCGCTTCTTCCGGGAAAGAGGCTTCTTGGGAATGATGCCGATTTTGAGGAAGAGGATCGACAGCCGCAGCTCGATCCGCTCATGGTAACGGAACAGAACGCTGACCGGAATGCAGCCGATCAGGAAGATTACGGCGGCGATGATCAGCAGAACTTTCATTGTCTGATGCCCTCCATCTCAGTCTGGGATGCGGTGTCGGGCGGGCCGATGCGGGCATCGGCCCCTGCGGGCTGCTCCTGCGGCGCACCGGTTTGCGCCGGTGCCTCGTCCTCCGGCCGCTCGGCGGAGGCGCTGAACTGCACCTTCTCCATCTCCGGCAGCTCCTCCAGGGATTCCAGTCCGAAGGTGCGCAGGAAGTCCGGGGTAGTGCGGTAGAGGATGGGGCGGCCCGGGGCGTCCAGGCGGCCGTTCTCCTCGATGAGCTTCTTATTCAGCAGGGCGGCCACGGAATAGGCGCTGTCCACCCCCCGGAGCTTCTCCACGAAGGCCTTGGTGGTGGGCTGATAATAGGCGATGATGGTGAGGGTCTCCAGCTGGGAGGCGGAGAGCTTGGGTGGCTTCCGGGTCTCCAAGGCCTTGGTGACCCAGGGGGCCAGGTCGTTTTGGGAGCACATCTGCCAGCTGTCCTCCAGCCGAAGGATGCGAATGCCCCGACGCTCAAAAGCGTAGATATCCGCCAGGCCCCGCAGGGCCTCCCGAACCTCGTCCGGATCGGTCTCGGTGACGAAGCTCAGCCGCTCCGTCTCCACCGGTTCCCCGGCGGCAAAGAGGATCGCCTCACAGACGCGCTGCAATTCTTTCCGATCCATTCGCTTCCTCCTCGTTGTCCGGGACCCGGATCAGACGCAGCTTGGTTTCCCCGCCCTCGTCCTCCAACTCCACGGCGTTGTTTCTGCAAAGCTCCAGCACAGCCAGGAAGGTGGCCACAATCTCCGACCGGCTCCGGCAGCCCTGGAACAGACGGCGCAGGGCGGCAACGCCCCGGAGCAGCAGTTTTTTCAGCAGCTCGCCGGTCTTCTTTCCCACGGGATAGGGCTCCCGGCCCACAATGCCCTCAAAGCTGGCCTTGGGGGGCGGCAGGAGCTTTTTGCTCCGTTCGGTCAGGGTCTCAAAGGCCCGGAGCAGGTCCGTGGGCTCGTGGCGGTACCGATAGGTCCGGTCCCGCTCAAAGGGCTCGGGGTCTTTGGTAAACAGACCCAGGCCCAGCTCATTCCGGCCCTCCAAAAAGGCGGCGGCGGTGCGGATCTTTTCGATAGCGTCCGCCCGCTGGCGCTCCTGGAGGGATTGAATCAGGAGCTCCATCTCCGATTGGGCCTCCGCCTGCTCGGCGGCAGACAGCAGCATCTTGGTCTTGATGAGCATCAGGTGGGAGGCCATGGCGATAAACTCGCTGGCAATCTCCATATCCATCCGCTTCATCTCGTCCAGATAGGCCAGGTACTGCTCCAGAATGGCGGCAATCGAGATGTCTTCGATTTCAATTTTATTCTTGCTCAACAGCAGCAGGATCACATCCAGGGGCCCGTCGAAGTCCTCCACGGTCTCGTCCCGGGATTTCACCACGCCTGTGAGGTGGTATTTCGGTTCGTCTGTCATTGTTTTATCTTCTTATCGTTTGATGGGTTCAGCGTTCAGAGTCTGTAGCGCAGGCAATCTGCCCACCCCGCATTCGGAACGAATGCAATTTGCCGCAGACAAATCCAGCACGGTTTCGTCGTACCCGGTTGGATCGCCCTGTCAGGCGATTGTTCGCCGATGGCGAACCGGGCGGCCAATGACCGCCCCTACGGGATACGCGGACGGCAGGGTGCCGTCCCTACAGGCGGGTGTGTCATTGTCACCTGTCACCTGCTATCCGAGGACCAGCCGCGCCAGGGGCTCCACCACAGCGTAAATACCCCGCAGAACACCCGTCACAAGAAATTCAAGCGGGCCGCTCAGCACGCCGAGCCAGAGCAGGGCAATCAACAGAATCATCCCGTAGCGCTCGTAGCGCATGAGCTGGGCGTAGCTATCCTCCGGCAGGACGATGGCCAGGATCTTGGAGCCGTCCAGCGGGGAGATCGGAATCAGATTGAATATCGCCAGACCCGCGTTGAGCATAAAGCAGCTAAAGCAGAACTGGCACAGATAGTAGAGCGCATCCTTCTCGATTCCAAGAAAAACGCGCAGCTCCCCCGCCGTCGTGATGCGGCCCCCGCAGAGCGTGAACAGCAGGCCAAACAGCAGGGCCAGCAGCAGATTGGAAATCGGCCCCGCCGCGGCGGTGATGGCCATGCCCAGCTTGGGGCTCTTCACCTTGGTCATCCGGTAGGGGTTGATGGGCACGGGCCTGGCCCAGCCGAAGTGGGCCACCACCATCATCACAAAGCCCACCGGGTCCAGGTGGCGCAGAGGGTTGAGGCTGATGCGCTTCATGCGCTTGGCGGTATCGTCCCCCAGCCAGTAGGCGGACAGGGCGTGACTGCTCTCGTGAACGGAAATGGAGATCATTGCCGCCACGGCAAACATCAGCCATTCTCTGATCCGGTTCAGGTCGATGCCCTGAAACCAGTTGCTTAATTCGGACATTGCATTACTCCCGGCGGGAAGCTCGCAGCCCAAAAATGCTGCTGCTCCTCCAAGTTACATAGTTTGTATCGTATTGTATCATAGTTTTTCCCGTTTCGCAAGTGCGGCAAACTCATTTCACGGTTTTTTTAAATTTATAGCCCGCGTTTTTGACGGCGGCCTTCAACGCCGCCTCCGACGCCGCGCCCCGGATTTTTACCAGGCCGGTCCGGAAATCGGCCTCCGCGGATTCCACCCCCGGCAGAGCCTCCAGCGCCTGCTTCACATGGCGCTCGCAGTTGCCGCACATCATGCCCTCGACCTTGATAACAGCTGCGTCTTGCTCGCGTCTCCTATTGTCTGTTGCCTGTTGCCTATTGCCTAACCGAACCCAATTCAGCCGCAGGGCGTTAGTCACCACGCAGAAGCTGGAAAGGCTCATGGCCGCCGCCCCGAACATGGGGTTCAGAGTCCAGCCAAAGGCCTTGATAAAGGCGCCGGCCGCCAGGGGTATGCCGATGGAGTTGTAGAGGAAGGCCCAGAACAGATTTTCGTGAATGTTCCGCAGGGTGGCCCGGCTCAGCCGGATGGCGGCAGCCACGTCCGTCAGGCGGCTCTTCATCAGAACCACGTCCGCCGCGTCGATGGCCACGTCCGTTCCGGCGCCGATGGCGATGCCCATGTCCGCCCGGGTCAGGGCCGGGGCGTCGTTGATGCCGTCGCCCACCATGGCGACTTTTCCGTACTTCTTCAGTTCACGGATCACCGACTCCTTGCCGTCGGGAAAGACCTCGGCGATCACATTGTCCACACCGGCTTGCGCGCCGATGGCGCGGGCGGTGCGGGCATTGTCTCCGGTGAGCATCACCACGCGGATGCCCATGTTTTGCAGCTGCCGGATGGCTTGGGGGCTGTCTTCCTTTACGGTGTCCGCCACGGCGATGACGCCCAGGGCTTTGCCGTTCCGG
>JAGABH010000007.1 GCA_017614755.1 Oscillospiraceae bacterium | reverse complement strand
TTCATGGGTATTGGCCGCCCGCAATCCGCACCCGCCCCCGCAGCGGCGCACACCGGTGCGCCGCGGGACCGGCCCCTGCCGGCCGCAAATGATACCGAGGGAGAAACAAGATGAACGAAACCATCAAAGCCATTGTGGAACAATTCGCGGGAGAAAGCTATGCCGAGGCCTGCGAGCTGCTGCGGACGCTGGGGCGTATTCCCGCCCCCACCCGGCAGGAGGAACGCCGGGCGGAATTCTGCCGGGACTGGCTCCTGGCCCAGGGGGCGGAGGACGTGGAGATCGACGCTGCCAAGAACGTGATCTGCCCCATCGGCCCCCGGGACGGGGAGCTGGTCGTCTTTGCGGCCCATACGGACGTGGTGTTCCCGGACCTGGAGCCACTGCCCATGCGGGAGGAGAGGGGTCGGCTTTACGCCCCCGGCATTGG
This sequence comes from Oscillospiraceae bacterium, assembly GCA_017614755.1. Classification (GTDB taxonomy): domain Bacteria; phylum Bacillota; class Clostridia; order Oscillospirales; family Oscillospiraceae; genus JAFRPC01. The sequence continues at coordinate 3,419 of JAGABH010000007.1, read as the reverse complement.
GGACGACACCGCCAACCTGGTCTGCCTGCTGCTGGCGGCCAGGCACCTGCTGCAAAAGGGTCTGCATGGCAAACACGGATTTTTGATTGTTGCCAACGCCTGCGAGGAGGGCCTGGGCAACCTGGATGGCACCAAAGCCCTCTTTGCCCGCTGCGGGGACCGGATCAAGGCCTTCTATTCCTTTGACTGCTGTATGCCCGCCTGCATTAACCGGGCCGTGGGCTCCCACCGCTACAAAATTACCTGCCGTACCCGGGGCGGCCACTCCTACGGGGCCTTCGGCGCACCGAATGCCATTGAGATTCTGTGCAGGCTGGTGGAAAAGCTCTACGCCGTGGAGCCGCCCCGGGCGGAGAAGACCACCTACAACGTGGGCCGCTTCGAGGGGGGCAGCACCGTCAACTCCATCGCCCAGGAGGCGTCCATCCTCTATGAGTTCCGCTCCGCCTCTCAGGCCTGTCTGGAACAGATGGAGGAAATCTTCCGGGGCATCCTGGCGGAGTGTCAGGGACTGGGAGGCGAGCTGACTGTGGAGCTGCTGGGCATCCGACCCGGCAGCGGCCCGGTGGACCCGGCGGTGCTGGAGGACTTTACCGCCCGCAGCGCCCGGGTGATCGAGAGCTTCTGCGGGGAGGCGGCGGACATTCGTGCCGCCTCCACCGACAGCAACGTGCCCCTGTCTCTGGGCATCCCGGCCAATACCGTCGGCGCGGTCCGGGGCGGCCTGGAGCACACCCGCCAGGAGTGGGTGGAACTGGAAAGCCTGAAACCGGGACTGAAAATCGTCCTGGCGCTGATGCTACAGTATTTGGAAAATGGATAGCGTGGATTGGGGACAGAGGACTTCGCGTGTCAGGGAGCGTGAGAATTGAAAATTGGCGGGGTTTTGCTGATTGCCATCTGCAAAACGGAATAGATTTCCCCGTTTGTCATTGCGAACCAGTGACCGAAATCACTGGTGTGGCAATCCGCGCCCCACGTTCTTATTCAAATGGTAATTTGAAATCACCACCATTTATATTTTCATTCTCTCGACCTGCTGGGTAATTGCTTCTCGCCAGGTCCCATCACAGCAATTAACACAAAATGTATAAAATCAAAAACACCGGTCCATACTTGGAGCAAATCCAAATATGGACAGGTGTTTTCTATGTACAAACGTTATTTTGTTCTGGCGGCCTCCTGCTTCTTGTTCTGCACGTTGGCGCTGAGCTGGCAGGTTTGGTCTCAGCAGCGGGCTCTGGCGGACCGGCTGATTCGCCTGCATGTGGTGGCGGCCTCGGATGACCCCCTGGATCAGGCAAGAAAGCTGGCGGTTCGGGACGCCCTTCTGCCTCAAATCGCCGCTCTGACGGCGGACTGCGCCGATGCGGAGGCTGCGGCGGCTGCTTTGGAGCAGGGCTTGCCCGCCTTGCAGGCCACGGCCTTTTCCGCCCTGGGGACCGGGGAGCCGGTTCAGGCTGCCCTTGCCGAGGAGGCTTTTCCCCGGCGGGATTACGACAGCTTTTCCCTGCCTGCGGGAAACTACCGGGCCCTGCGGGTGACCCTGGGGGCCGGGGCGGGGCACAACTGGTGGTGCGTAGCCTTTCCGGCTCTCTGCCTGCCCGCTGTCACGGAGCGGGGGGAGGAGAGCTTCGCGGAAACCGCCCTGGATGCGGGCTTCACGCCGGAGGAGCTGGAGCTGGTCTCGTCGGACAGCGAACACGTCCAGTTCAAATTCCGCCTTTTGGACTGGCTGGCGGAGCTGTTTGGATAAACCGTAGAGATAAGCATTGCTGGCCCGCATCAGGATACGCTGACCGGAAACGGCGGCCGGGCAATGCTCGGCCCTTCAGACCGTATCAAAAAGCCTACCGAAATGCCTCCAGTGTCTCCTTTGCCTCCTGGGTGACGGTATTCCAGCTGCGCAGGTCCGTTTCCGGGCTTCTTCTTCGCAGCTCCCGCCGGGCGGTTTCGCTGACGGAATAATAGTTTCCTTCCGCCAGCTCCGCCAGCACGGGGACGGCTCCGTCCCCCAGCTCGCAGATCATTTCCAAGTCCAGGCTGTCCAGCTTGCCGGAACGCCAGGCGTCGACGTTATACCGGGCCACGATCCCGTCCACGTTGGCGAGGCTGAGCCCGATGAGAATCACAGCGCCCAGAGTGACGGCGAGCTGAACCACCGGGAGCTTTTTCACAAACAGCCGCAGCCCCTCGGCCAGCACTACCAGACCCAGGAAGACCATAAAGACTGAGGTGGTGAGCCGCAGCCGGGTCAGGCCGAAGCTGCCCATGTAAAGGACCATCTTGGACAAGGCGGTAGCCACCAGAATCAGGGAAAAAATGCAGAGGAAGAGAGCCAGACCCTTCACCGCGCCGGGAACCCGTCCGTCGTTTTTGCGGCACAGGCCAAGTGCCAGAACGATCAGGAACAGATTGATGGCTATGATGCCGCACATTTCAAAGAAGCCCCGGCGGGCGTATTCGGCTACCGTGAAGCCTTTGGGCAACAAGCCCCGGAAGGCGTCTGTGAAGTAGGCGAACTGTGCCGCCAGATAGAGTACATAGACCGCACCGATGATGCCCAGAAAGGCTGCGACGGCGACGGGCTCCACCCCCTTACAGGGGAGTTCCACCATCTTCCCCGGCCCCTTGTCCGAGGTGAAGAGCAGGGTGAAGAGCAGCAGGGCAGTGAAGCCGCCGAAGCCCAGAGCGACCAAGGCGTGCGCTCCCTGGGACCAGTCCAGCCTGCCCACCAGACCCGCAAAGGCCGCGTCGGAGGAGATCAGCAGGGGAACCACAATCATCAGGATGGGCACTGCGCACAAAAGGCCCAGCAGGGCGGCCCCGGCCCACTTGCTGCGGGCGGAGTCAGCTTCCCCGCAGTGGGCCAGCGCCCAGGCGCCGGCCCCCATCCGGCCCAGAGTCATGGCAAAGCAGGCGGAGAACAGGTCGTGGAGCCGATGCCGAAGTTCTGTTCCGGTTCGCAGCCCCAGCCGTTCCAGAATCACAATCAGGAACAGGGGAACCAGGGTGAGAAGGGTCAGAAATTTCAGCACGCAGTCGCCGGAGAAAACCAGACTCAGCGCGCCAAGCAGATAGAGCCCGCCGCAGATCCAGCCGTAGCAAGTCATGCGGCCCTCCCGCTTTCTCAGATAGATCAGGACCGCGGGCAGCAGACCCGCCAGCCCCAGGGCTTCCCCAAGCCCCAGCCCCCTGGCCCAGCACAGAGCGTCCCAGAGCAGGAAGCAAATGATCAGCAGCGCCCCGGCCAGGACCAGATCCCGCCGCTGAGAGCGCCGTTTCGGATAGGAAGGCTGCGGCTGCGGCGGGCGGACCCATTGGCCGTTAGAAAAAGGCGGGGACGGGGGAACGGATTCTTCGCCGTGCGTAGGGCGGCCAGACCCCTGGCCGCCGCTCACAGCCTCGCGTTCCGCAGG
>JAGABH010000006.1 GCA_017614755.1 Oscillospiraceae bacterium | reverse complement strand
GGATCAGCTTAGTGAGGCGGATGTAGCGCTGGATCTGCCTGGCACTATCATCTGCGGTTTCTGCAATCTGATCGTCCGTGCGCAACTTCGTGCCAACTTGGCACGAAGTTAGATCCGTGCGACAGCCCTGCCGCTTCATGGCTTCCATCTTCATCTTGTAGGCAAACGCCTTTTCAGACGGGAGAATGTGCTCCCGGTGGAGATTGCTGTCCACCAGGGCGATGGCCGCGGCGTTCCGGTCCAGGGCAACGATTAAGGCAGGGACCGTGTTCAGCCCTGCCTTTGCCGCCGCGTAGGCCCGCCGGTGCCCGGAGATCAGCTCGTAGTCCGTCTCGCTGCCGTCCACCCGCCGCACCAGCAGCGGATTCAGAATGCCGTATTCCCGGATGCTCTCGGTGAGAGCATCCATCTCCTCGTTGTCCTCCACCTTGTAGGGGTGGTGCGGAAAGCGGTGCAGCCTCCCCAGCGGGATCTGGACCGTTTCCTGTCTCGTGTTTTGATCGTTGAACATTTTTGATTCCTCCTAATTCTTTTTTAATCTTCTGTGGTGTAAGCTTTTGCTTTAAGATCGTTGAACTCGTCGTCCGTATAGAACACGAGCATGCTGCGATTGCGTTTTTTCATGATCAACCTCCCCTTCTGAAATGGGGTCTCAGGGGGTGCGCAGCCCCTGACAAGCTGTAGCGGTATATAACGGGTTATATACGGATACGTTGCTTGTTCAGACTGACACCGCACCATTCCCGCCCCATAATCAAGTTCGTTCTCCGGCCCGGAGGCCGGGTCCGAATGAAGAAGCCGCCCCGGTTTCGGGACGGCTTTCAGACCGGTCCCGCCGCCTGAAGAAGGCTGCGGGCGTAGCTCAGGTTCTCGGTTTTGTTCTGCTGACGGAGGCTCCCGGAGGCCACCTGGATGGGAACGCAGCGCTCCAGCAGCCGGTCGCAGATCCTGGCGCGGCCCAGGTCCTGGGGCTCCTTCAGCTCGTCCAGCGTCAGGTTCGTGGTGACGATCATGGGAAGCTGGCTGCGGTAGCGGCTGTCAACGATGTGGAACATCTGCTCCTGGGCGAACTCGGAACCGCGCTCCGTGCCGAAGTCGTCCAGGATCAGCAGCTCGTAGCGGTTGAAGTCGTCCACGACGGCGTTGCGGTCTCCGGCGTGCAGGTCCATGAGCCGGTTCAGCAGACGGATGAAGTTGGTCATCAGGACGGTCACGCCCTTGTCCAGGAGGGCGTTGGCAATGCAGCCGGCCAGGAAGGTCTTGCCCGAGCCCACGCCGCCCCAGAACAGCAGGCCCAGGGAGCGCTCCCGGAACTCCTGCCAGTGCTCCACGAAGCGCCGGGCCTTGGCCGTCTGCTCCGGGTTTTCGCCCCGGTCGTTTTCAAAGGTGTGTTTCCGGAGACAGGGGTCCGGAAGGCCGACGCTGCGGTTACGGGCCACCGTGTCCAGGAACTTTTTTTTCTTCGGCCCAGCTCCTCCCGTTCAATTGCCGCCTTCCGGCAGGCGCAGAGGCACCGAACCCGGGTTACTTGGCCGAAAAGAAAAACATCCATCTCCCGGGGGCTGCGGCATTCCTTGCAGTACAGCAGCCCTGTTGCCTCATCCCGGTACTCGTCGTCGCCGGGCGGGCCCGGCTCCGCCGGAACGGGAAGCGTTTCAAACAATGCGTTCATAGACTGTCATCTCCTTGATAAGCATATCTGTCTCTGTTGTTTTGAATCCTGTAATTCTTGCTCTTATAAGGTGGCGGGGCCGGATTTCCGGCCGCGGCGGGGACGCTTTTCCGTCCATCCGGGGGCCGGTTTTCCGGCCACGGGGACGGCGGGAGCTTCACGTAGATCCGTCCCGGTCTGCCGACCTTGTCCTGGCGGCGCTTGATCAGATCCGCCTTCTCCAAGCTGGCCAGGGCCTCCTTGACGGCGGTTTTTCCCTTCCCGATCTTCTCCGCCAGCTCGGAATGGCGATAGCTGATGTAGACCCGCCCCTCCTCGTCCTCCCAGCCGCGGTTACTTTCCGAAAGACGAGTGCGGTCCAGCAGCAGGATGTAGACGAGCTTGGCGGTCTCGCTGAGCTTCAGATCGATCAAAAACCTGGGATACATCAGATAGGGCGGGAGCCTGCTTTTGCGGGTTATAAAGTCATTCGTTTTCATTCCTCCTTTCCGCCGTTAGAACCCCGATTTCAGAGGAAGGAGTATCCTTATCCATCCTCCGGCCCGCAGGGCTGAAAAACGGGCCTCTGTCGGCTCTCACGGCATTCTGAATCGGGAGATTGTCTGACAGCGGCAATCTCTACTGTTTGTTGCCGGGGTCGTTTTTTCTCCGGTGCCTCTCAACGTCCGCCTTTCGCCGCTGCTCCTTGCTGCAGGCCGGGCAGTACTTCGCCCTGTTTGAGCCGGGGACGAAGGCCTCGCCGCAGATGGCGCACTGTTTCATCGTCCCGCCCAGCAGAGACGCCTCCAGCACCGGGTCCAGGGGGAGCACCGCCTCCCGGAACCACTTGCAGAGCAGGGAGCAGGAATAGCTCTGGATGCAGGCGCAGCCGTCGCCCTCGTCCAGCGCCAGGCAGTACCCGTTGTCGAAATTGCAGCACTGCCGCACCAGCCTGCGGATCGCCGGCATCTGCGCCTGCGGGATCCTCATGCAGCTCCGGGTGGGCCTGGCCGACACCCTGTCCGTCTGTGGCATGATTGTCATCTCCTTTCTCAGGCTGTTGTAAAACGGCACAACGCTGGCTCCGAAACGTGGGTCAGCGCGTGTTACAGTCAGTTATTTGCAAATAAGTGCTTTCCCTGTTCACCCGGGCCGCTTCCTGTGCTCCGTTTCCGACCACGTATTTCCACTGACCGTCTCCGCTCGCCTCGCGTCCTCGCAGAGTCCGGCCCGTCGTACTCATCCCGGCAGGTGATTCAGTTGTCAAGATTCAATCGTCTGAATGACCTTCTACTTGTTTCCTCACTTGGAAGTCGTTTTTCGGGTCTCCAAAGCAAATGTTCACAAAATGTTTTCATTATCGGTTTCTTGCGAGGAAAAGGTCCTCCATATGTTTCCTCACTTAACCATCATTTGCAGGCAGTATTTAACAATTATTTCACAAAGAATTTTCATTTCCCGGTTCTTGTGGGATCCCCTCACTTACTACCGGATCATTCAACCCTCTGTCAAAGTCCCTCTACTAATTGTGATTTTGAAGGCATTATGTGAAGGTTTTTACTTGCCACATGGTGTGGTCCTCTATTTGTTTCCTCACTAAAACGCCGTTTTTAAGGTCACGTTGTCAATTGTTTACAAAATGTTTTCATTCTTGGGCTCTTGTGCGAACTTCTCCTGCGATCAAGCAGAAATCCAAGCCCTCTTTAGGCAAGTCCATCTACTATCTCCCTGTACAAAAGGGGGCCGTTT
>JAGABH010000075.1 GCA_017614755.1 Oscillospiraceae bacterium | reverse complement strand
CTTCATAATGGGGGTGACGGGGTCGTCCTTGTAGGCCTTCATCAGATTGGAGCGGGTCAGGAACTCATTGGCGGAGTAGACGCCCTTGTAGGCCTCGCCGGGGATGTTCATAAAGTTGGGCAGGCCCGCGCCGGAGCCCACGAACACGGCCTCATAGCCGTCCTCAAAGAGCTCGTCGATGGTCAGGGTCTTGCCGATGACCACGTTGGTCTCCACATCCACGCCCAGGGCCTTCAGACCCTCCACTTCCTTGGCCACGATGGCCTTGGGCAGACGAAACTCGGGAATGCCGTAGACCAGCACGCCGCCGGCGGTATGCAGGGCCTCAAAGATGGAGACCTGATAGCCCTTCCGGGCCAAGTCGCCGGCGCAGGTCAGGCCGGAGGGACCGGCGCCCACGATGGCCACCTTATGGCCGTTGGAGGCGGGCTTCACGGGAGCCTCGGTGGCGTGGGCGTTGTGCCAGTCGGCCACAAAGCGCTCCAGACGGCCGATGCCCACGGGCTCAAACTTGATGCCCAGGGTGCACTTGCTCTCGCACTGGCTCTCCTGGGGGCAGACACGACCGCAGACGGCGGGCAGGGCAGAGGACTGAGAAATGACCTGATAAGCGCCCTCAAAGTCGCCGGTCTTCATCTTTGCGATGAAGTCGGGGATGGCGATGTTGACGGGGCAGCCCTGGACACAGGGACGGTTCTTGCAGTTCAGGCAGCGCTGGGCCTCGGCCAGGGCGATCTCCTGGGTGTAGCCCAGGGCCACCTCGTTGAAGTTGTGGGCCCGGACCTGGGGCTCCTGGGAGGGCATTTCGTGTTTCTTGGGTTCAATGGCCATTTCAGTTGCCTCCTTTCAGCAGATTGCAGGTTTCCTCGTAGGCGTGGCGCTCGAAGCCGAAGTACATCCGGCCCCGGGACATGGCCTCGTCGAAGTCCACCTCGTAGCCGTTGAAGTCGGGGCCGTCCACGCAGGCAAACTTGGTGACCCGCTTGCCGTCCTGGATCAGGGTCAGACGGCAGCCGCCGCACATACCGGTGCCGTCAATCATAATGGGGTTCATGGACACGGTGACGGGCACGCCGAAGGGCTTGGCCGCCAGGGTGACAAATTTCATCATAATCAGAGGTCCGATGGTGATGACCATATCGAACTTCTCACCGGCCTCCAGCATTTCCTTCAGGGGCACGGTGACATTGCCGTGACGGGCATAGGAGCCGTCGTCGGTCATAACGATGAGCCTGTCGGAGCAGGCCTTGAACTCGTCTTCCAGAATCAGCAGGTCCTTGCTGCGGAAGCCGATGATGGAGGTGACCTCCGCGCCGAGGCGGTGGAACTCCTGGGCCACAGGCATGGCAATGGCGCAGCCTACGCCGCCGCCCACGATGCAGACCTTCTTGATGCCCTCGGTGTGGGTGGCAACGCCCAGAGGACCTACGAAGTCCTGAATGGACTCGCCCTCTTTCTTGGCGTTCAGCAGGGCGGTGGTGGCGCCGACGATCTGGAAGATGATCTTGACGGTGCCTTCCTGGGGGTTGGTGCCGGCAACGGTCAGGGGAATGCGCTCGCCTTCTTCATTCACCCGGAGGATGATGAACTGGCCGGGCTTGGCCTTCTTGGCCACCATGGGAGCCAGAATCTCCATCTGGGTCACGGTGGGGTTCAGTTCTTTCTTGCGGACGATCTGATACATGATACACGCTCCTTCGAGGTTCTGTTCGTTAGTAATACTGCGGGGAAACAGATGCCACGAGGTATTATACATCATTTTTACAGAAAATCAACCCGGGAAATGGCGGTTTTTCAGCAAATTCACCGCCATTTCCCGGGTTTTCTCTTTGTCACTCCGGCAGCTTTTCCCACCAGGCCCTTTCCACGGCCTGGACGCTGGGGAAGGCTTCCCGGATCATTTCGATCAGGCGGGCTACCTTTGCCTGGACTTTGGGGCTGTCAGAGTACCACCACTCCTCCAACGGGTTCGTACTGTTGAAGAGCCGCTCGAAGGTCTCTGCCCGATCCTCGTTGGTATTGCTCCGGGCATACTCGGAGACAAAGTACTCGCCCACTTCCGCCAGCTGGGTCTCGTTCAGCAATTCGCTTTCCTCGTAGGCCCAGGTGGGGCTCAGGTCCAGCCATGCAGTCTCGTAATCCAGGTCATAGACGCAGCTGTAATCGTTCAGCCGGTAGTCGATGATGTGCATGAACTCGTGGGCCGGGTGGGATGGGTCATACTCCTCGGTGGCGAAGCAGATCAGCATGGGTTCAGACCAGGCATTGGCAAAGCCCGCGGCGTCACCGGGAATGTTGCGGACGATAAAGATGTGCAGGGTATCCCGGTCCATTTCGGGATCGGGCATCCGGCTGAACAATTCTTCCACGAAGCCATCCGGCAGTTTTTCCGTAAACCCCTTCAAATCGGTGAGAATCCGGTACTGGCCAAAGAGGGAGGCCCCCACCTCGCAGACGTTCTCGTCCACATCCAGGCCATAGGTGGAAGTTAACTCCGGCGGGGGCGCCTCATCCAGATGGAAGGTCAGGCCCAGGGTCTCCAGTTCGGCTTTCAGCGCGGCGATCCGGTCCTTCAGGTTCTGCTCCGTCAGAACTTCTTCCTCCAGGGGGCTCTGCTCCTCCGGCTGCGGATACCAGAACAGCGCCCGGCGGCAGATTGCATCCCCCGCGCTCCACTCCGCCGTCAGCAGGACCCAGTCCGCTCCGATGGTGGAGCCGCAGGGGTTCACCCAGATGGCTCCCTCCACCTCCTCCGCATAGAGCTTGATCTCTCCCAGGCAGAGCTGTTCATCCAGGTCCAGCAGGGTGTAGGCCAGGCCCTCGTCAGGCAGGTAGCGGCGGGTCAGCAGCCGGTGCCCCGACACCGTCTCCACTGCGTCAAAGGGCTCCCGCAGAAAATGGATTCGGTCTTCTTCGTCGTAAAAGGCCACAATCTGGGAAAACTCGTCGTCGGAGCCGTAGGTGAAACCTGCATAGTCGGTATTTTTCCAAAAGCAGCTGTCGTTCAGCAGACGGTTTCCCCGGCCCAGGTCTTCCGTGCTTACAGCGGGGTAATCCCGGAGTCCCAGGAAGGCGCCGGTTCGGTCAAAGGCCCCGCATTTTCCGCCGTACTCGTCGATCAGCAGGAGCTCCGTATCCGTCACAACCATCCTGGACAATCCGGTGTCCGCCGGGAAGTCGGCCAACTCTGTGATCTCCGTCACGGCCGCGGTCTCCGGGTCCAGCACCGCCAGACGGTATCGGAGGCCTTCGATCTCCTGATCCCAGTGCTGGAGCAGGATGTAGCCCATGCCGTTGGCGCTGTACAGGCCGAAGACGCCTTCGTCCAACCCGATTTCCAGCCCCTGGGCCTCCACAAGACCCGTCAGCCGGGCCGGGGGCGCCTCCGTAGTGGTTGGAACGGTGGGTGTCTGGGTCGTCGTAACCACGGCGGGAGCCGCGGTGGTCTCCGGCCCGGAAGTGGGCGCGGGTTCACTGCCGGGCCGAAGCAAAAGCACCAGCCCAATAGCCAGCAGCAGGCCGACCGCTGCCAGCGCAATCCATTTTTTCATCGTTGTGACTTACCCCTCAATTTTATCTCTATTTGCTTTCCGGAAAAGCGAGCCTGCAGAGCCTTTCGGTCGACGCTTACGCCTCAGCCAGCTCCAGGAACTGCTCCACTCTCGCCTTGAAGATTTCCAGGCTGGAGCGCCAGAAGTTCACGTCGCCCAGGTCAATGTCGGCCATCTTGGCTACGTCCTCCACGGAGGCCACGGTGGTGGCCTTCAGCAGGGCCCGGTACTTGGGCAGGAATGCCTCGCCCTCCTTGCGGTACTGGGCGTAGAGACCCGCCGCGAAGAGGCCGCCGAAGGCGTAGGGGAAGTTGTAGAAGCTCAGGCCGGAGGAATAGTAGTGGCTCTTGCAGACCCACATATAGGGGTTCAGGGTGTCCAGATCCAGGCCGTCGCCGTAGCCCCGCTTCTGAGCTTCCTTCATCAGGGCGCAGAGCTCGTCGGGGAAGGCAAAGCCCTCCTTGGCCTTCTCGAAGACAGCGGTTTCAAACCAATAGCGGCTCATAATATCGCACATGATCTGAGTGGTGTCCTGGAGCTGGCTTTCCAACAGGCCCAGCTTGACCTCCCGATCGGACGCCTCGTCCAGGGCGGCGTTCATCACCACGGTCTCGTTGAAGGTGGAGGCGGTCTCCGCCACGGGCATGGAATAGTCCAGGTTCAGGGGGCGGTGCTCCTCGATCATCATGCCGTGGTAGGCGTGGCCCAACTCGTGGGCCAGGGTGACAATGTCGGAGAAGGAGCCGTCGAAGTTGGTGAGCACCCGGCTCTGCTTGATGCAGGCGATGTTGGCGCAGAAGGCTCCGCCCACCTTGCCGGGATGGGGATAGAAGTCAATCCAGGCCTCGTCAAAGGCCCGCATCATCATGTCGGCCATATCGGGGGCGAAGGGGCGGAAATGATCGTCCAGGTACTTTTTCGCGTCCTCCACGGTGTAGACAGCGGTGTTCTTGCCCATGGGGGCGAACATATCCCACCACTTCAGGCCGCCCTCGTAGCCCAGCATCCCGGCCTTGGCCCGCAGATACTTCCAGAACACGGGGAGATACTCCTCAATGGCCTGAATCATGGCGTCCAGGGTAGTTTTCTTCATGCGGCTGGCCCGAAGGGTCATATCCAGCGGGGAGCCGGCCTTACGCATATCTGCCTCGGTGGTGACCTGCTGCTTGATGGAGTTCAGCGCGAAGCAGACTCCGTCCTTAATCTTGTCGTAGCAGGCAACCTCAGCGTCATAGGCGTCCTTGCGGACCTGGGGATCGGCGTCATAGGCCAGGTTCCGCACGGCGGAGAGGGGAATCTTCTCGCCCCGGTAGTCGGCGGTGACCGTGGAGGTCAGATAGGCCTGGAGATTGCCCCAGGCGGAGCCGCCGGAGAGGTTCATCTTGGCCAGGGCCTCCTCTACCTTCTCATCCAGGGTGTACTTGGCGTCGTCCTTCATGGTCCGCAGCAGATAGGCATACTCGCCCAGGAAGGGATCGGCGGCAATCAGCTCCTCCAGGTTTTCGGTTTTGCCCACATAGGCCTGCAGAGCGGCCTGAGCGGCGCTGGTCTCGGACAGCAGCTTTTGCAGCTTCGCCTCGGCGTTGACCGCCTCCTCGTCGGAGGTGTTGACGCTGCTCCGCAGACCCGCATACTCAAACAGCGGGATGGCGAGCTTCGTAATCCGCTCCTGCAGCTCCAGCGCCTGATGGAGCACGGCGCCCCGATTCTCCTCCGGCAGTTTGGCGGCAAAGGCATTTACGGCAGCCACCGTCTCGGTGAGCTCTTTCATGTCGTTCCGGAATTTCTCCGTTTCCATGCCCTCATACAGGGGCGTCAGATCCCATTCTTTGTTCATACGTGTGGTTCCTCCTTTTTGTATTGACAGTTGACAATTGAGAATTGACAATTTTCGGTGTTTTGCAGATTGCCATCTGCAAAACGGGAATAATGCGATGCGCATCATTCAAAATTCCCTACGGGGCGGGTGCCCGGAGGCGTTTTACGACTGCCTGGGCGGCAATGCCGGTAAAGAAGCCGGTGACCATGCCGGAGAGCAGCAGCACCGGCAGATAGGCCCAGAGGCCGGGGGTGGCCGCAATCAGGACGGCGGCAAGAAGCTGGCCCAGGTTGTGGAGCATGGCGCCCAAAACGGAGGCCACCCAGAGCTGATTGGGCCGGAGCAGTCCCCGGAGCAGGCACATCCCGCCCCAGCTCAGCAGGCCTCCCCCGGCGGAATAGGTCAGAGCCCCCAGGTTCCCGGTGACAACGGCGGAAAGGACGATCTTCACCGTCAGCACCGCCAGGGCCTCCCGGCGTCCGTAGAGAAAGAGCACCGCCACCACAATGACGTTTCCCAGTCCCAGCTTGACCCCCGGCACCGGCACCGGCGCGGGAATTTGGTTTTCCAGCACGAAAAGCACCAGCGAAACCGCCGTCAGCAGTGCCAGGCGCAGAGTTTTTTTTAGCTTCAGCATCGCCACCCCCGCTTGAATTGAGAATTGAGCGAAGCTCGCCAATTCCAAAGCATTTCTGAACAAACAATGTTTGTTCAGAGGCTTGTTCACAGGGACGGGTTCCCTGCCAAGGGGAGAGGGACCGGCGAAGCCGGTGGAGGGGTCTGCTTTCCACCAGCACCCTGCCGCGTGGCGGCTCTGAACCCTGAATTCTGAACCCAAACCCTGATTCTTCCGGGCCTAATCGCTCATATCATTATCCATTGTCACGCGGATTCTGTAACCCGGATACCGCTCCTGGAGCTCCGACTCAATCTGCTGCCAGACTGCGTGGCGGTCCGGGGCCTCGAAGCCGATGATCACGTCAAACTGGATGGTGTCGGCAGTCATGTAGAAACCGTGCATTTGCAGCACATGGTCCTTCATCATAACCCGGCGGCGGATGTCCTCCCGAATGTGGGCGGCCTCGTCGTCGGTGGTATTCACCGAGTAGACGCTCACGCCCGTTAGTACTACGCCGGTCTCCTCCATGACCTTCTGGACGATTTCCCGCTCCAGACTGTCCAGCCGGTCGGCGGTGTAATAGTCCGGAACCTCAATGTGGACCGAGCCCATGAGCAGGTCCGGGCCATAGTTGTGGAGAATCAGATCGTAGGCCCCGGAAACGTCCTCGAAGCCCTGAATGACCGCCTTGACAGAGCGGGCCAGCTCGGTATCGATTCGCTCCCCTAGGATGCGGGAGATGGTCTGGCGGAGCATATCGAAGCCGGATTTCAGAATTACCAGGGAGATGACGGCGCCCAGGATAGCCTCCACGGAGAGCTGCCAGATCAGATAGATTCCCGCGGCCGCCAGGGTCGCGGCGGAAATCACCGCGTCGTTCCGGGCGTCCTGACCGGAAGCCAGCAGCGCATCGGAACTCACCCGTTCTCCCGTCTTTTTCACATAAACGCTCAGCGCCAGCTTTACCAGGATTGCCGCGGCTACAATAATCAGCGCGGCTGGGCCGTAATCCGGGGTGACCGGATTGATAATCTTCTTCACAGACTCCACCAGGGAGGTGACGCCGGCATAGAGGACGATAATGGCGATAATGGCCGCGGTGAGATACTCGGCTCTGCCGTGGCCGAAGGGGTGCTCCTTATCCGGCTTCCGGCCCGCAATCCGGGTGCCGACAATGGTAATCACAGAGGAAAGGGCGTCGGAAAGATTGTTCACCGCATCCAGCACAATGGCGATGGAGTTGGACAGCAGACCGATTACAGCCTTAAAGCCCGCAAGAAAGATATTTGCGATGATTCCGATGATGCTGGCGCGCACGATAATCTGCTTGCGTTCCATAAAAAATAAGCCCCCCCCCATTTCGATTGATCCCATTGTATAATATTTGGCGGGAAATTACAATCGAAATTTTTATCCTTGCATTCACGGAAAAAGTGTGCTACGATACATTATAATGTGTCTATAGCTTGAGAGGAGGCGTGGCCGTGCCGGAGCTGATTACGTCCAAGTCCAACAGCACCCTGCAACATCTGCGAAAGCTGATGGCCAGCCGGAAATACCGGTATGAATGCCGCGCCTTTGTGGCCGATGGCACCAAGCTGGCAGCGGAAGCCCTGCGCTGGGGACTGGGTATAGAAGCCCTGATTCTCCGGGAGGACGTAGACTTTCCCGTGCCCCCCGGCGTACGGGAGCTGCGGGTCACCGAGGCCCTGATGCGGGATGTCTCCCGGATGGAAACCCCCCAGGGTGTGCTGGCCCTCTGCCGGATGCCGGAGCCAAAGCCTCTGGACCTGCATCCCGGCTGCCTGATTCTGGACGGAATCCAGGACCCGGGCAATCTGGGCACTATCCTGCGAACGGCGGACGCCTTTGACGTGCCGGTGGTGCTGGCGGACGGCTGCGCCGATCCCTACGGGGAAAAGACTGTCCGGGCCACCATGGGGGCCGTCTTTCGCCGCCCGCCGGTGCAGGCGGCCACCGAGGAAATTCTGACCCAGTGCGCTGCCCGGGCACTCCCGATCTGCGTCACGGCCCTGTCGGACCAGGCGGAGGACATCCGCCGGATCGACCTGAAATCCTGCGTCACCGTGATCGGCTCCGAGGGCCAGGGCGTGAGTCAGGCCTTTCTTTCCGCCGCCGGGCGGGAGGCCATCATTCCCATGTCGCCCCACTGCGAGTCTCTGAACGCCGCAGTGGCCGCCGCGGTGGTACTGTGGGAGCTGGCACGAGGGAAGAGGTAAGAATTAAGCGTTAAGGTATCCGTTCAGCAGCATTGTAGGGGGCGGCGCCCACGACGCCCCGTGCCAGGCATCCGACCCCGGAAGCGAGCCGTCGAAGGCGCCGGCCCCTGCGATCATAATGCGACTGAATAGATACGAATTAAGAATTATCGAGAAATCTCATTCTATGAACGAGCAAGTTTTGTACTGGGTTTGGCTGTCCCTGCGGCCGCGGCTTGGAGCGAAGGGTCTGCGGACGCTTTTGGAGACCTTTGGAGCGCCGAAGGCGCTCTTTGAAGCCGACGCAGCGGCCTTGCAGCGTGCCGGAATTGCCCCCGGCCTGCAAGACGCACTATTGGACAAAAACCTGACGTCTGCCCGGGCGATTCTCCGGGACTGCGACCGGCTGGGCGTTCGGATATTGACCCTGGAGGAGGAAACTTACCCCGCCGCCATGAAGCACACCCCCGACGCCCCCGCCGTCCTCTACTGTCGAGGCGAGCTCCCCGTTTCCGGAGAGCAGCCCTGGATCGGCCTGGTGGGAGCCCGGCAGGCCGACCGACGTGGCCTGGATTTGGCCCGACGCTTCGGGGCGGAGATTTCCGCCTGCGGCGGCCTGGTGATTACCGGCATGGCAAAGGGCATTGACGCCGCTGCCGCCGCAGGGGCCCTGGAGCAGGGCTGCCCCGTGGTGGGCGTTCTGGGCGGCGGCGTGGACGTGGTCTATCCCCGGGAAAACGCGGAGCTCTTCGCCCGGGTGGCCGCCCGGGGCTGTCTGCTCTCGGAATATCCCCCGGGCACCGCTCCCAACGCCCGACATTTTCCCGCCAGGAATCGGATCATCAGCGCCCTGTCCGACGGAGTGGTGGTGATTCAGGCTGCGGAAGGAAGCGGCGCCCTGATTACGGCCCGCTGGGCCGCGGATCAGGGGCGGGATGTCTTCTCCGTTCCCGGTCCCCCGGGAGAAGCCCTCAGCCGGGGCTGCAATCAGCTCCTGCGGGCGGGAGCCCGTCTGGCCGAGTCCGGCCGGGACGTGATGGGAGAGTATGTGTATCGCTACCCCGGAGCGGTTAAAATGCAGAATGCGGAATGCAAAACGCAGAGTGAGGGATCAGAGAATAAGGATCAAGGATCAAAAAGCAAGGATCCGGAATCAGGGGCAAGGGTCTGCCGTCCCTTGCCGGAGGATCTGACCCCCATCCAAAGGCAGATTGCGGAGGCCCTGCTGGAGGGCCCCATGCAGCTGGATGCGCTGATTGACAAAACCGGTCTGCCCGCCGCCCAGGTACTGCCGCAGCTCACTGTGCTGCAAATCAAAAAAATTCTTTCCCAGGAGCCCGGGAAGATTTACAAATTACGATGAACCAACGGACGGTTCGCCGTCCCTACCATATGAACTCTCAGGAGGAAATTCTTACATGTCAAAGCAAAACCCCGATCTGGTGATCGTGGAATCGCCGTCCAAAGCGAAAACAATCGGAAAATACCTGGGGCCGGATTTCCAGGTGAAGGCCTGTATGGGCCACCTGCGGGACCTGCCCAAGAGCACCATGGGCGTGGATCTGGAACACGATTTCACCCCGGAATACATCCCCATGAAGGAGAAATCGGACCTCATCAAGGAGCTGAAAAAGGCTGCGGACAAGGCGGGAACCGTCTATCTGGCAACTGACCCGGACCGGGAGGGCGAAGCCATCTCCTGGCATATCAAGGAGCTGCTGGACCTGCCGGAAAACAAAACCCGCCGGGTGACCTTCAACGAAATCACCAAGGGCGTGGTTACCAACGCCATCCGCCAGCCCAGAGCCATCGACCTGGATCTGGTGGATGCCCAGCAGGCCCGCCGGATTCTGGACCGGATTGTGGGCTATCAGCTCTCCCCCCTGCTTTGGCGGAAGGTTCGCCGGGGTCTCTCCGCGGGCCGGGTCCAGTCCGTTGCCACCCGTCTGGTGGTGGAGCGGGAGAATGAGATTCGCGCCTTTGTGCCGGAAGAATACTGGTCTTTGGACGTGACCCTGGAATGTCTGGACAAGCCGGGCCGCTTTGAGTCCCACTATCACGGGGAAAACGGCAAGAAGCTCACCCTTGCCCGCGAGGCTCAGGCCGTTTCCGTCCTGAACGACGTGCAGGGTCAGCTCTTCACCGTCCGGGAAATCAAGACGGCGGAGAAGCGCCGGACCCCAGCGCCCCCTTTCATCACCTCCACCCTCCAGCAGGAGGCCTCCCGAAAGCTCAACATGACCCCCAAGCGCACCATGGCCCTGGCCCAGCAGCTCTACGAGGGCGTGGAAATCACCGGCCACGGGGCAGTGGGTCTCATCACCTATATGCGTACCGACTCCCTGCGCCTGTCTGAGGAGGCTCTCTCTGCCGCCAAGGGCTACATTGAATCGCGCTACGGCAAGAACTACCACGCCGGCACGCCCCGGCGTTTCAAAACCAAGAGTGCGGCCCAGGACGCCCACGAGGCCATCCGGCCCAGCGACGTGGGCCTTGACCCGGAAACCGTGCAGGCCGATCTGACCCGGGATCAGTTCCGGCTCTACAAGCTGATCTGGAGCCGCTTTGTAGCCAGCCAGATGTCCTGCGCCGTCTATGACACCGCCACCATCGATACCGAGTGCAAGGGCCACACCTTCCGCTCCAATCATCAGAGCCTGCGCTTCTCCGGCTTCCTGGCCGTCTACGAAGAGGGTCGGGACGACGAGAGCGAGGAAAAACTGGACACCCTGCCCGAGCTCCGGGAGGGCGAACAGGTCCGCCATGTGGAGAGCAGGCCCGAACAGCACTTCACCCAGCCCCCCGCCCGTTACACCGAGGCCACCCTGGTCAAGGCCATGGAGGAGAAGGGCGTGGGCCGTCCCTCCACCTACGCCTCCATCGTCTCCACCATCCAGGATCGGGAGTACGTGGTAAAGAAGGAGAAAAAGCTGGAGCCCACCCCCTTGGGCGAGGTGGTTACCCAGCTCATGCTGGACCGGTTCAACGACGTGATCGACGTGGAATTCACTGCCGGCATGGAAAACAAGCTGGACGAGGTGGAGGCCGGAAAGCTGCCCTACAAGCAGGTGCTTCGGGACTTCTATACCGGCTTCCACAAGGAGATGGAAGAGGCCGAGGAGGCCCTGAAGGACACCCGGATCAAAGTCCCCGAGGAGGTCACGGAGGAAGTCTGCGAGCTCTGCGGGCGAAAGATGGTCGTCAAGTTCGGCCGCTTCGGCAAGTTCCTGGCCTGCCCCGGCTACCCGGAATGCAAGAACGCCAAGCCCATCGTGGAGCATATGCCGGGCCGCTGCCCAAAGTGCGGCGGCGGTATGCTGAAACGCAAATCCAAGCGGGGCTTCGCCTACTACGCCTGCGAAACCGGCGCCGCCTGCGGCTTTATGACCTGGGACGTGCCCACGGATCAGGATTGCCCCGCTTGCGGCCAGACCATGTTCAAACGCTCCGGCAAGGGCCGGATGAAGCCCTTCTGCATCAACGAGAAGTGCGAAAACTTCCTTCCCGAGGACAAGCGGGGTTACTACAAGAAGCCCGCCGCCACGCCCGAGGAGGCCGCTGCCGCCGAGGCGGAGGGAACAGAGCTCAAGGGGCAAGGATCAGAGGCTGCAAAGAAGGCGCCGGCAAAGAAAACGACGGCAAAAAAGTCCGCGGCGAAAAAATCAAGCGCCAAGAAAAAGACACAGACAAAAAGTAAGAAGGAATAAGTGAGAAGTAAGAATTATCCGAGAACGAATCGTTTCTCTTCTGTCGCGTTTGCTTCTTACCTCCTACTTCTTAGTTCTTATTTGCTTGCGAGATACTATGAGTGAACAAACAACTGTAACAGTCATCGGCGCCGGCCTGGCCGGCTCTGAGGCCGCATGGCAGCTGGCCCAGCGGGGGATTCCCGTACGGCTGATCGAGATGAAGCCGGTTAAAATGACCCCAGCCCACCACAGCCCGGACTTTGCCGAGCTGGTCTGCTCCAATTCTCTGCGGGGAGACCGGCTGGAGAACGCCGTGGGCCTGCTGAAGGAGGAGCTGCGGCGCTGCGGAAGCCTGATCATGGCCTGCGCCGACGCCACCCGCGTAGAGGCGGGCGGCTGTCTGGCCGTGGACCGGCAGGGCTTTTCCCGGATGGTCACAGAGAAGATCCGCTTCCATCCCAAGATCACCGTGGTGGAAGAAGAAGTCACTTCCGTGCCGGAGGGGCCCGTCATCATTGCCACAGGCCCCCTGACCTCGGAGCCCCTTTCCAAGGCCATTGCCGAATATTTCGGCGGGGCAGGCTACCTGAACTTCTTTGACGCCGCCGCCCCCCTGGTCACCTTCGAGTCCATCGACATGAACGAGGCCTGGTTCGCCTCCCGGTACGACCGAGGGACTCCGGATTATGTTAACTGCGCACTAAACGAGGAACAGTACAAGGCCTTTGTCCGGGAGCTTGCCGCTGCGGAGGAGGCTCCGGTTCACGGCTTCGAGGACAGCAAGGTCTTCGAGGGCTGTATGCCCGTGGAGGTTATGGCGCGCCGTGGGGAGGACACCCTCCGCTTCGGCCCCCTGAAGCCCGTGGGTCTGCCGGACCCCAAGACCGGGAAGGACCCCTACGCCGTGGTCCAGCTTCGGAAGGACAACGCCGCTGGGACGGTCTACAATCTGGTGGGCTTCCAGACCCACCTGCGCTTCCCGGAGCAGAAGCGGGTCTTCTCTATGATTCCCGCGCTGCGGGAGGCGGAGTTCGTCCGCTACGGGGTCATGCACCGAAACACCTTCCTGGACTCCCCCCGGCTGCTGGACAAGACCTATGCGGACCGGCGGAACCCCCTGGTGGCCTTTGCCGGGCAGATGACCGGCGTGGAGGGCTACGTGGAATCCACCGCCTCCGGTTATCTGGCCGCCGTGTGCATGGCCGCCCGGGTCAAAGGCGAGCCCATCCCCGATTTTCCCGCGGAGACAGCCATCGGCGCCCTGGGCCGCTATGTCAGCGACGAGTCCGTGACCCATTTCCAGCCCATGAACATCAACTTCGGCATTCTGCCGCCTTTGGGCCGGAGGGTCAAGGGCAAGGCCAATAAGAATCTGGCCATCTCCGAACGGGCGCTGGAAGCAGTCGAACAGGTAAGCATTGAGAAGTGAGAATTGAGAATTTATCATACAGATTTCTCTTACTTTTTACTTCTTAATTCTCACTTCGCAACCAACCCCCGAAACACAGAAAGGGAGGCATATACATGAAGATTATCATTGACGCCATGGGCGGTGACAACGCGCCCCAGGCTTTCCTGGAGGGCGGCTTCCGGGCCGCCGCGGAGCTGGGCGTTGAGGTGGTCCTGGTGGGCCGCGTGGAAGAGCTGCTGGAGCTTATGAAGGCCCAGGGCATCGACACGCTGCCAAAGGGCGTGGAGCTCATGGACGCCGAGCAGGTGGTGGATATGCACGACGACCCCGCCACAGTGGTTCGCACCAAGAAGGATTCCTCCATGGTCAAGGGGCTCAAGCTCCTGTCGGACGGCGGCGGCGACGCCTTTGTCTCCGCCGGTTCCACCGGTGGCCTGCTCTCCGCTGCCACTCTGGTGGTAAAGCGGGTGCGGGGCATTCGGCGGGCGGCCTTCGGTCCCACCATTCCCACCAAGACCGGCAGCCTGATTCTCATTGACTCCGGCGCCAACGTGGAGTGCACCCCGGAATTCCTGCTGCAATTCGGCTGCATGGGCTCCTTTGCCGCCAAGCAGACCTTGGGCATTGAGCGGCCCCGGGTGGCCCTGCTGAACAACGGCGCCGAGGACTCCAAGGGCGATCCCCTCCACAAGGAGAGCTACAAGCTGCTGAAAGATGCGGGGGACAAGGGCGTCATCAACTTTGTGGGCAACATCGAGGGTCGGGAAGCCATGCTGGGCGACTGCGACGTTCTGGTGGCCGACGGCTTCTCCGGCAACGTCTTCCTGAAGGGTGTAGAGGGCACCGGCATGTTCATGGGCTCTCTGGTGAAGCATATGCTGCTGAAAAACTTCAAAACCAAGCTGGCCGCCCTGCTGCTGAAAAAGGAACTGAAGCAAATGCTGGGAACCATGGACTACCGCCGGGTGGGCGGCACCATGCTGCTGGGCATCTGCAAACCTGTCATCAAGGCCCACGGGTCCGCGGACGCCGAGGCCGTCATGGGCGCCATCCGCCAGGCTGTGGCCGCCGTGGAGGGTGGAATCTGCCAGGCCATCACCGACAACATCGACCAAATGATTTTACCCAGGGAGGCTCAGTAATGCGCCAGCTGCAAGAAGCCATCGGCTATTCTTTCCGGGATCTCTCCCTGCTGGAGACCGCCCTGACCCACACCTCCTACGCCAACGAGGTCTGCAAGGACGGGCTGCGGAGCTATGAACGGCTGGAATTCCTGGGGGATTCCATTCTGGGCTTTACGGCGGCGGACTATCTCTTTGGGGCCTTCCCTGAGCTCCACGAGGGAGAGCTCACCAAGCTCCGGGCGGAGCTGGTCTGCGAGACCAGCCTGGCAGAGACCGCGAAAAAGCTGGGATTGGGCAACTGCCTGCGCCTGGGCAAGGGCGAGGAGGCCTGCGGCGGACGCCGCCGGGTCTCCATCATCGCCGACGTGGTGGAGGCCGTCATTGCGGCCATCTACCTGGACGGCGGCTTGGCCGCCGCCAAGCGCTTCATCTACGATCACGTTCTGGTGGACGTGAAGGCCCGGGTCAAGCTGAACGCCGACTACAAGACCATGCTCCAGGAGCTGGTCCAGCAAAAGAAAAACCAGCAGCTCAGCTACGAGCTCCTGGGAGAAAGCGGCCCGGACCACGACAAGACCTTCTCGGTCCGGGTGCTGCTCAACGGCGCCCCCGTCGGCTCCGGGGAGGGAACCAGCAAAAAACGGGCGGAACAGGCCGCGGCCCGGCAGGCCCTGGAAGCGCTCACAGCAAACACGGCTGAACAGAAGAAGGAAGAGGTAACATGTAAGAAGTAAAAAGTAAGAAGATACCTGTATCCTTCTTCTTTCTTTTTCCCTCTTTCTTCTGCAAAGGAGATACCATCACATATGAAAAAATTACTGCTGATCATGAATCCGGCCGCCGGAACCAAAAAGGCCAACCCCCATCTGCCGGAGATTCTGTCTGTATTTGCCCGGGCAGGCTATGTCTGCCTGAGCTGCATGACCCAAAAGCGCGGGGACGGCACGGAGCTGGCCGCCAAATACGCCGGCTGGGCAGACCTGATCGTCTGCATCGGCGGCGACGGCACCTTTAACGAAGTGATTTCCGGCGTAGTCCGGGTTGGGTCCAAGACCCCCATCGGCTACATCCCCGCCGGTTCCACCAACGACTTTGCTTCCAGTCTGGGCCTGCCCAAGAATGTGATCGAGGCTGCCCAGTATATCGCGGCGGGCCACCCCCGGCCCTATGACGTGGGGCGGTTCCGGGACCGTTATTTCACCTATGTTGCCTCTTTCGGCGCCTTTACCAAGACCTCCTACGCCACCTCCCAGAGCGTTAAAAACGCCCTGGGCCACCTGGCCTACGTGCTGGGGGGCATCAAGGAGATCACCTCTCTGCACCGCTACCATGTGGCCGTGACTCTGGAGGACGGCGCCCGGGAGGCGGGAGACTATATCTTCGGCGCTGTCAGCAACTCCACCTCCGTGGGCGGCATTCTGACCCTGGACCCCAAAATCGTGGATATGAACGATGGGCAGTTCGAGCTGCTGCTGGTGAAGTATCCCGGCAGCATGGCGGAACTGGCAGAGATCATTCGGGCGCTGACCACCCAGAAATATGACTCTCCCTCCCTGGTCTTCCGGTCCGCCTCCAGACTCACCGTCAGTGCCGACCCGGGCATGGACTGGACCCTGGACGGAGAATTTGCCAAGGGCAGCGCCGAGATCGAGATTGAAAACCTCCACAGCGCCGTCAACATCGTGGTCAACAACCGATGAAAAACACTACACTCTGCTACATTGAGCGGGAGGGGGCCTATCTGCTCCTCCACCGGATCAAAAAGGAGAACGACCTCAACCGGGACAAATGGATCGGCATCGGCGGCCACTTCGAGGAAAACGAGAGCCCCGAGGACTGCGTCCTCCGGGAAGCCCGGGAGGAAACCGGCCTGACCCTGCTGTCGCCCCGATACTGCGGCATCGTCACCTTCGTCTCTGACCGCTGGGAGGGAGAGTATATGCATCTCTTCCACGCCACGGACTTTGCCGGCACTCTCCGGGACTGCGACGAGGGCGTGCTGGAATGGGTCCCCAAGGAAAAGTTCCGTGGTCTGCCCCAGTGGGAGGGGGACAAGCTATTCCTGGACCTGATGGAAAAACGGACTCCCTTCTTCTCCCTGAAGCTCCGCTATGAAGGCGATGCCCTCCGAGAAGCGGTACTGAACGGAGAAGCGATTTTGTAGCGTCGGCAATCTGCCGGTATAAAGTGCGGCCCCGTGTCTTGACACGCAAGACACGG
>JAGABH010000074.1 GCA_017614755.1 Oscillospiraceae bacterium | reverse complement strand
ATCCAAGAATAGAAAATATTGGGCCGCAGTAATCAAAGACATAACAAATCCTCTGGAATTAATGCTTCCATAGGCTTTTTGGTCCGATTGTGGAGACGCGAACTCCCAGCATCCAGCTCCCAAAGCTGGCGCGCTGCCAGTTGCGCTACACCCGGATATTCAATTGTGTGCTTTTCAGTTGTGGTCAAACATGTGGTCAAAGGGCCATGTTCGAGAGATTATGCGAGATGCGGAGAGCCGAAAAACTGAGGTTTTACAAGGGGTTTCGGGGTCTCGGATTTTTCCGGAGGGCGGGGGGTGTTACACGCTCCCAAACCAAGCGCGATGCCAAACAGAGGGAGCCCCGGAGATATTTGCTGCGACATACTCCAACGGCTTGCGGCGAGGGATTTCTGCGCAGAGAACCGACGGCGTCCATATTATAGCGGATAACAACAAAAAAAGCAATGGTTTTTTTGTTGCGAGGAGTTTTCGGCCTGATGGGAGGGGTTCTTTTGCAGGGCTTACAGAGGCTGCGGTTTCTGGTCGGGACGCTCACCCCTGCGGGGTAAGAGCGTTCCCTGCGGGCTGTGGGAAACAGGAGAGTCGCTGCGCTTGGCTGGCGTGGCCGCCCCTACGGGCCGCAGAAAACAAGAGAGCGGGCTGCGTTGGGCTGGCGGCCGCTGGCCGCCCCTGCGAGGAGCGATTGTCCCTATGGGCTGCTTGGACAGAGAGGCGCGGCAGGGCAATACAGGCAGGGGAAGGGGAGATGGATTCTTCGCTGCGCTCAGCATGACGGGCGAGGGAAGTGCGGGTTTACTTGCGTAGGAAGGCCTTAATCATGCGAGGGAGGCTCCGGATGGGGTGCTCAAACCAGGCAGCGTTATGGTCGTAGTCCGGGGCGGATGGCAGGGGACTGCCCATTTCGGTGGTGACGGTGCGGCGGCGAAAAAGGCCCAGGCGGTAAAAACGGTTATGGATGCGGAGCTCAAAGGCCAGCCCCCGTTGGGTTCGGCCCTGCAGGGCAGAGGGGACCCGTTCCCGGGCGGTTCGGAGCATTTCCGCAGCCATGACAAGGGACGCCTGTTTCTTTGCGCAGAAACGGGCGTCGGGCTGCCGATTATCAAAGCCAAGGGCGCCCTCCGGGGTAACGGAAAAGCGCAGCGTACAGGTATGGCGGTGGTTGGAGACGGAAATGTCGTATAGGGCGGATTGATCCGTTTCAAGACGAAGTTTCGCAGTCGCAGTCATATCGGGCTCCTTTTCGGAAATTCGTAACGCAAAATCGGAAGACGCAGATTGCACAGAATGACGAGGGATAGTGTGTGCGTGTGTTGGGGCCTCCGCATGGGAGAAGGTCTGCCAGAAGAGGATTCTAAATCAAAGGTCCCCTTTGGAGACCAAAGGGGACCTTTTTTCCGTATTCCCGGGTACGGAAGGTTTAAGTACGGCCGCAGCGGAAGCAGAGCTTCTGGACGTAGTCCTTACAGCGAAGCCATGCTTCGCTGCGGCTATGCTCAAATTTCAATTAGTCAGAAAAACGCAATGCAGTTCAGATTAGGAACCGAAAGCAACGCTGTTCAGCGCGCCGTCAACGTAGGTGAAAACAAGGGTCATGGTGTTGGATTCACCGGGATCGCCGGGAGCTTCGAAGGGCAGATCGCCGGCCTGCTCGCTCCAGTCATTGGCGTCCTCGGTCTTGATGACAACGTTGCTGACGGTAACGGTGTTGGAGGCTCTGTCGTAGACGGCGTTGCCGGTGTTGGACTCGGACACGAAAGCGATCTGAGCTTCGGCGTAAGCGGCACGCATATTGGCAACGGACGTGGCGTCACGGCTCTTCTCGAGCTGGGTGGTGAAGACAGGAATTGCGACAGCGACGAGCACGGCGATGATCGCGACGACGATCAGCAGCTCAGCCAGCGTAAAGCCTTTGCGATTGTTTTTCATTCTAATGATCTCCTTTCAGATTTAGAAATGCGCGGGGCCTTGGGCCCGGCAGGAAATGATATATTTTCAAACTACCCGGGAAGTAGTTTAAAAACCTGTGAGATTTGCGCTCTCTTCCGGGGAACGCGGGGAAAAGCAGTCAGGAAACGTTCGGAATCAGTCCGCCCGTTTCCGGGTCAACGTCTACGGTGACGAAGTAACAGCCGGACGTTTTGGCCTCATAGCTGTATGGGCCCCCCCTGCTGCCGGCATAGACCAACTGAGGGGGAGGGTCTGTCGCCCAGCCCTCATAGCGCTGGCGGACGGGGACCTCGATGGTGGTCACGG
The DNA here is from genome assembly GCA_017614755.1 of Oscillospiraceae bacterium. Classification (GTDB taxonomy): domain Bacteria; phylum Bacillota; class Clostridia; order Oscillospirales; family Oscillospiraceae; genus JAFRPC01. The sequence continues at coordinate 14,731 of JAGABH010000074.1, read as the reverse complement.
CGCCTTCCACGACGTAATAGTTCACTACTTCGTAGTAGGCGGATCGGATGTTGGCGATGTCGGTGGCCTCACGACTGCGTTCCAAAGGGGTTCCAAACAGGGGAATCACAATGGCAACCAGAACGGCAAGTACGCCGACTACCAACAGCAGCTCAGCCAGGGTAAAGCCTCTTCGATCCTTTTTCATTCCGAAAACTCCTTTCCAGGGGACCGGAAGGAAAAACCTGAGAGCTTCCGGCAGTTACATGAGTCCGTAGATGCCGAACATGGACATATAGATGGCCACGACGATGAAACCGGCGACGCCCGCCAGGCCCACCAGGATGGCAGGCTCCATCTTGGCAACGGCGGCGGAAATGGCGGTATCCAGCTCCGCGTCGTAGTAGTTGCCGATGGTCTTCAGAGTGGATTCCATTTCACCGGTGTTTTCACCCACGGTAACCATGTCCACCAGAATGTCGGGCATACAGCCGGACTCCTTCAGAGTGGCGCCGACGGGTCTGCCTTCTTCCACCTTGGCGGCGATCCGGCCAACCTGTTTGCTGACGTAGTAGTTGGAAATGGTGCGGGAGGTGATAGACAGGGCACGGATCATGGGAAGACCGGCGCCCAGCATGGTGGACATGGTGCTGGCGAACTGGGAGGCGGAGCTGAGCTGGCTGATCTTGCCGGCAATGGGCATATCACGGGTAATCTCCGCCACCTTCAGCTTGCCGCTCTCGGTGCTGTTGTAAATTTTGAAGACAACGTAGATCAGGAAGCCAATCCCAAGCATAAGCAGCCAGTAGTTCTGGAAGAAGCCGGATATGGCAATCAGAGCCTTGGTCACGCCGGGCAGCTCGCCGCCCAGGCTGTCAAACATGGATTCGAAGGTGGGAACCACCTTAACCATCAGAACGATAACCACGATAACGGCGATGACAAGGACGAAGAGCGGGTAGGCCATTGCGCCCTTCAACTTCTTCTTCATTTTGATGACCTTGTCGAAGTGCTCGTGCATGGTCAGGAAGGATCGGTCAATGCTGCCGGATTCCTCACCGGCGCGGACAGTTTCCACAAAGGTGGGGGGAAAAATGCCGCCGCCCCGCTCAGCAAAGCTGGCGGAAAGGGAACGGCCGCCCTCCACGTCGTCGCCCACCTGGACCAGAATCCGTTTGAGGGTCTTGTCGTTGGTCTTGTCAGCGATCAGACGGACGGTTTTGGCAATGGGGATGCCGGCGTTCAGAATGATGGAGAACTGGCTGCACATCATGGAGAAGGCCTTGGGGTTGAGCTTGTTGCCGCCAATCTCCATGTTGAGGAGGCTTTTTTTCTCCTGCCCCATGGGGGTGACTTTCAGAACGACATCGCAGGTTTTTTTGATGCGCTCCACGGCGTCAACTTCGTTGTAGCCTTCCACAACGCCGGAGACTTTCTCTCCGTTCTTGCCGATGGCTGAATACTTATACGTAATCGTGGCTGCTCCCTCCTTTTCCTATCGTTAAAGATTATACGGCGTTCTTCTTGACGTACTCCTTGTCCCGGGCGTAGTGCATGGCGGTGTCCTTGGCGATGGAGCCGTTACGCACCAAACGGATCAGAGCCTGATCCATGGTCTGGGAGCCGATGGAGTTGCCGGTGGCGATGGCATTGGCGATCTGAGGGGTATTACCCGAACGGATGAGGTTCCGGATGGCGTCCGTGACCACCATCATCTCGCAGGCCAGGATACGGCCGCCGCCCTTGCGGGCAACGAGCTGCTGTGTCAGCACGGCCTGGAGACACATGGAAAGCTGAAGGCGAATCTGAACCTGCATACCCTCTTCAAAGACCTGCACAATACGGTCCACCGCATCGGAAGCGCTGCCGGTATGCAAGGTGGCGAACACAAGGTGGCCGGTTTCGGCGGCGATGATGGCGGTCTCGATGGTATCGCGGTCACGCATCTCACCGATCAGGATGACGTTGGGGTCCTCACGCAGGGTAGCGCGCAGACCGTCGGAAAAGCTCCTGGTGTCTTTGCCGATCTCACGCTGGTTGATGGTGGCGAGGTCGGGCTTGTAAACGTATTCCACAGGGTCTTCCAGGGTGACGATGTGGCAGCGCATATGGTGGTTGATGTAGTCCAGCATGGCGGCCAGGGTGGTGGATTTGCCGGAGCTCGTTTCACCGGTGACCAGCACGATGCCTTTGTGCAGATCGGGCAGCTTCAGGGCCGCGGAAGGCAGGCCCAGGGAGTCCAGCCGGGGAATCTCCTCCTGCAGCAGACGGAGGGCCACAGAGGGCGCACCCTGCTGGCGGAAGATGTGCACACGGCAACGAACGCCGCCGTAGTTTCCGGCCAGGTCCAGCTCGCCGATTTCTGCCATGTTTTTGTATTCGGATCCGGCCAGCAGACGGGCGATTGTCTCGCAATCGTCCAGGGAGAGGGGCGTATCGGCCACATTTTCCAGGGAGCCGCTGATTCGGAACTTGGGGGGGACGCCGCAAATCAGGTGAACGTCCGTCGCGTTTTCGCGTTTGGCTTTGGCAACAAGATCGTCAACAATCGACATGAATGGGACGCCTCCTTCACTTAGTCTTCCTGGGCAATGACACGGGTGACCTCGTCCACGGTGGTGGTGCCTTCCAGGACCAGGCGCACAGCACATTCATGCAGCGTCTCAAAACCCTCCTGCCGGAGCTGCTCCTCAATGGCCTCGCGCTTGGCGCCGGCGGAAACCAGCGCACGGACGCCCCGGGTCATAAGAAGCATCTCATATACGGCGATACGGCCGCGATAGCCGCGGTTGGAGCATTCGGGACAGCCCTGGCCCCGGTAGAACTGGGCGCCGGGGGGGACGTTGCCGCCCAAAAGCTCCAGCTCTTCCTCGGTGGGGGTGTAGGGCTTGCGGCAACGGGTGCAGACCCGGCGCACCAGACGCTGGGAAATGACGCCGCGCAAGGCGCTGGAGGTCAGGAAGGTGGCGACGCCGATATCGTTCAGACGTTCGATAACGCCCACGGAGTCGTTGGTGTGGATGGTGGAGAGCACAACGTGGCCGGTGATAGCGGCTCGCATGGCGATATCCGCGGTCTCACCGTCACGAATCTCACCGACGGCGATGATGTCAGGGTCCTGACGCAGAATGGAACGCAGGCCGCTGGCAAAGGTCATGCCGGTTTTTTCGTTGATGGGGACCTGGTTGATGCCGTCGACGTTGTACTCGACGGGGTCTTCCAGCGTGACCAGATTGACATCCGGGGTATTGAGGTCGTCAATCATGGTGTACATGGTGGTGGATTTACCGGAGCCGGTGGGTCCGGCAATCAGGATAACGCCGCTTCGACAGCGGAGCATCTGCTCGTATTTTTCCAGGTTTTTGCCTACCAGACCGGCCTGCTCCTTGGTGACCTTGGTGCCGGACTTGTCCAGCAGACGCATAACGACCTTCTCGCCGTAGACCGTGGGCAGGGTGGAAACACGAAGGTCGATGTCCTTGTTGCGGACACGGACGTTGAAACGGCCGTCCTGCGGAATGCGGCGTTCGGAGATGTCCATGCTGCTCATGACCTTGATACGGGAGATAACGGAGTTCTGCAGTTCCTTGGGAACGGTGAGAATCTCGCGCATGACGCCGTCGATACGCATACGGACCCGGAGATCGGTCTCTCTGGGCTCCATGTGAATATCACTGGCCCGCTCGGTGATGGAACGCTCCAGCACGGAGTTCACCAGACGAACGGTAGGAGCGCTGCCGTCGATGTCTTCGTCCAGCTTGGTAGCCACGAAGGAGGTATCGACGTTGGTGTCGCTGCTGACACCGGCCTCCCGGCGCATTTCCTCAATCGCCTTGGCGGCGCCTTCGTTGCCGTAGAGGATCTGGATGGCATGCTCAACGGCGGAGGCGGTGGCCACCATGGGGACGACCCTCCGGCGAACCGCTTTACGGACGTCCTCAATGGCGTAGAAGTTCATGGGGTCGGCCATGGCCAGGTACAGCTCGTCATTGATCGCCTTGACCGGAATGACTGTGTACTGCTGGGCCAGGGACTTGGGAACAATCTGCGCCAGGTGGGTGGGGATGCTGGTCTTGGAGAGGTCTACATATTCAATGCCCAGCTGCTTCTGCAGAGCGGCAATCAAATCATCTTCGGTGATGATCCCGTTGGAGATCAGAACCGTGCCGAGACGCTCCTTGGTCTGCTTTTGCAGCTCAAGGCCGCGCTGGAGATCTTCTTCTGTAATTGTCTTGGCCGCTAACAGCAGCTCGCCCAATCTTTTATAAGTTGCCATAGCTTCACACCCGCATATCCCGGCGCGTTTGCCCGGAACTTGTTAACAAAATGTTTAAAAAATTTCAGAACCATTATTTCATTTAAGATTATACAACAAAGACTCGATAAACGCAAGTTTTTTTTAAAAAAATTTTTAAAAAGAAAAAATGCACCGAAAAACGTGAGGAAATCGTAAAAATAATTAATTTTTTGTTGCAAAACGGAATATCACATGGTATAATCCAGTATATAGTTTAGGTGTACGACGATTTGTCGGATCCGCTGGAGGCGATTAAAATGATATGTCGAATGCGGCGGGTGTTGAGCAGCCGGTCTGGGGCTTCCCGGCTGACGGTGGTTCTTTTGATCCTGGTGCTTGTTGCTGTCGGGATCGCCGCTGTGCCCTATGTCCGCCAATATTTGAAAGATTCCGAGCAGTCCGCGTGCGAGGTTGCGATGGAGTCTGCTTATCGGAAAATGACAGCGGACTATCTGCTGTCCCTGTCTTCCAAGAGCACCCCCACGTCCAAGGATATGCGAGCCGCGGCCACCTACGCCATGCCCAGCGGGGACGGCCTTTGCCCTTCCAACGGCACGGTATATCTTATTGAGCTTGATGTGGACAACGAGATGCCCTATGAGATTGTCTGCGGCCTCCACAACCGGGACGACAAGCGGTGCACCAGGCTGAATGCCAGTTACGTGTATACGCAGATCGAAAACGCTGTTTTTGAGTCCGGCGCCAGGGGCGTGCCCTATCCAGAGTCCGTGAAGTTTACGCTCCATAATCAGGAATTCACCGCTGTGCTGGTGGACGACTACACCGGCCTGACCCGGGGCACTGATAAGACCAATGGGCTGGAAGGCATCGTTGCATATTATTCAATTGTAGGCCATAGTGATTTCGGGTCCAATTCCGGAATGCAGGAGGGCGAGGTTTGGTACTTCTCCTATGCGGACGAGAACCACTGTGCTACTTGGTCGACCACAAGAGGCTGGGAAGGTGACAGCTACGAATGAAATTCACTTCTGTATATGATAGTACAGCGATTTTGATTTTCTGCTGTGTGATTGCAGCAATGCTGGGGGCTGTCATGGGCAGCTTCCTCAACTGTGCCGCCGGCAGACTGGCCAAGGATCAGCCCTTTATCAAGGGTCACAGCCATTGCCCCGCCTGCGGACACGACCTGGGCGTGCCGGATTTGGTTCCGGTCTTCAGCTGGTTGTTCCTGCGGGGGAAATGCCGCCACTGCGGCGCAAAGATTTCTCCGCGCTACCTGATTACGGAACTGCTGTTCGCTGCGCTTACCGTCGGCTGTCTGCTGCGGTTTGATCTGACGGTGCTGTGCCTGCGGAACTGGGTGTTTATCTGCTGCCTGTTCTGCCTTTCCCTGGTGGACTTTGAGAGCAAGATTATTCCCAACGGCACGCTCCTGATCGCGGCGGGCGCCTGGGTCCTGGCGGAACCGTTCCTCTTTGAGAGCTGGACAAAGACGCTGGCTCATGTGGGGACTGCGGTGGCCATCAGCGGCGGTATGCTGCTGATCTCCATGGTGATGGACAAAGTCCTGAAGCGGGAAAGCCTCGGGGGCGGAGATGTAAAGCTCTTTGCCGTTGTGGGCCTGTACCTGGGGCTGCTTCCGTCCCTGTTCGCGCTGTTCCTCTCCTGCGTGCTGGGTCTGGCGGTGAATTTGCCCCGGCAGCGGGGAAACAGCGAGCCCTTCCCCTTCGGTCCCTGGATTGCCTTAGCCACCGTGATTATGCTGTTTTGCGGGGAAGCGCTGGTGGGCTGGTATCTTGGTTTGATGGGCATGAACCTGGCGGAAGCCTCCGACATCATTAAATAATTTGCAGTGCGGTGTTCGTTGACCGCCTGAGGAAATTTGTATTAGTTTTGGAATTCTGAATCTTCATTTTGAGATAGCGAGGGATAGACAGATGGCAAAAACAATTCTTGGTGTGGACATCGGTTCTGACAGCCTTAAGCTCGCTTTGGTCACCGGCAAGAGCGTGAAGAAGGCAGTTGCCGTGCCCATGCCCCACAGTCTCGTCAAGGAGGGACGTGTGGTTTCCATTGACGCCATGGGCGACCTGATTCGTTCCGCCATGCGGGACAACGGGCTGCACTGCACCGATGGCGCACTGGTTCTCCCGAACGAGGTCGCATTCATTCGAAATGTGGTCATGCCCAGCATGACCGCCGAACAGCTGGAGTACAACCTGCCCTACGAGTTCCGTGACTTTATCACCGATGAGCTCAAGGACTACTCGTACGATTACGCGATGTACTCCACCGCCGAGGAAATCAAGGCTTCCAAGAAGAAAAAGAAATCAGAGGGTTCCGACGATTCCGATGATGCGTTCGCATCGGATCCTGTCGCTGGGGATTCCGAGGGAAACATGGATATTTTGGCTGCCGCCGTGCAGACTTCTCTGATCGAGGATTCCAAGACGCTGTTCCGTAAGGCGGGCTTGAAGCTGGTGAAAATCGCGCCTGCGGTTTGCAGCTTTATCCCGCTGATCCGCGCCATGGAAGACAAGAGCGATGATGAGTACTGCATCCTGGACCTGGGCTACCGGGCGATTCGGATGTATATGTTCCGAGGCGACCGGTACATCGTCACCCGTTTGCTGGAAACCGGCCTTTCCACCCTTGACGATGTTATCGCGCAGGAGTTCAGCGTGGACACCCACCTGGCACACACTTATCTGCTGACCAACTATGAGGAATGCCAGACCAGGGAATGTTGCCAGAACGCTTACAACGACATCGCCGTGGAGCTGATGCGTGCATTGAACTTCTATCGTTTCAGCAACCCCGACAGCCGGCTGTCTGATATTTGGCTCTGCGGCGGAGGCGCACTGCTTTCCCCATTGACCCAGGCCATTACAGACACCCTGGACCTGGAGGTCCATCAGGCCAGCGAGCTTCTCTCCGGAGGCAAAGGAGCGAAAAAGGGCAACGTCCTGATTCAGGCTTCCGGAATCGCGATGTATTAAGAGAGGAGGGATCACTGTGGCAGCGAATGAAAAGAAACCGAGTTCCCGCGGTCGTATGCCGTCGAAACGAGCAATAAACTTCGCGGAAGCTGGCAAAAAGAAAACAAACTATATGTCGATCCTTCCCATTGTGATTGGCGTGCTCGTGGTTCTGGCTGTGGTCGCCAAATTTGCGATTCTGGACCGTCTGGACGAAGTCTCCGTAGAGGAGGCAGAGACCCAGAGGCTGCGGGATGAGCTGAATGCAGCGAACGCGAAACTGGAAGGTTACGGTGACTTGGCCGATGACTACGCCCATTACACCTATTCCGGCATGACCACTGAGGAGCTGACCCGGCCCAGCCGGATTACGGCCATGCATCTGATTGACAAAGTCCTGTCGCCTGAGATGGTGAGATCCTGGACGGTTCGGGGAGATATGATGCAGGTCGAAGTCACCGCGAAAGACCTGCGTGACCTTAACTTGTACGTATCGAATCTGGAAAGGCAGCCCTCGGTGAGAATGGCGCAGTCCAACGATTCCCAGATGGTTCCCGTGGATAAAAACGATCCGAACGGCGAAAAGGTGCTGTATGCCACGATAGAGATTTACCTGAATCGGGAGACGAACACGGCTTTGGGGGTGAAAGAGGGATGAAACTGAATCATACTTTTTCTTTGAAAGAAAAGTTTCTCATTTTTCTGGCGCTTGTCATTGTGCTTGTGGTGTGCTACGGCAAGTTCTTCTCCGATCCGTTGGAGGAACGCCTCAAGAACGAGAAGGAAGAACAGGTCAGCCTGGAAAAGACCATTGCGAGCATCCAGACGCAGACTGCTGAAATGGAAAAGATGAAGCGAGAGCTTGATACGCTCAAAGACGCCGGTAAACTCATCACAATGCCCAGCTACAATGCCCAGTCGGAAGAGCAGAATATGCTCAACCTCATTCTGAAGCGCACGACGGACTTTAAGCTCAATTTTCAAAAGCCGACCCAGAACGGCAAACAGATTCGCCGCGACTTTGTCATCTCCTTTAATACCCAGACCTACGATCAGATGGAGCAGGTGCTGGAAGACTTTGCCAACAGCAAAATGCGCTGCCTGATCAGCGACGTTCAGGTAGTTACCACGCAGTCCAAGGGCACCAAGGAAGAGCCCGGACACACCATCTACGCCGTGCAGATGACCGGCACCTTCTATGAGACCATGGTGGGCGGCACCTGGGACCCTGACCTCCCGCCTCAGGATCCGGCTGCCAGCGACAGTTAGGTTTCGCAGTAAGGAATCCATTGATTAAGTGCATAGGAAAGCCCTCTGATCTCGCTATCGAGATCAGAGGGCTTTTTGGGATTTACAGTTGTTTCCGGATGCGGAGAATGTTCTTCCCGTCCTTGAATTCGTAACGTACCTCGTCCATGGTTTTCCGGACCAGGAAGACGCCAAGTCCGCCAATGGGCCGGTCCTCCGCCGAAGCGGTGACATCCGGCTCCTTTGCGGAGAGGGGATCATAAGGCGTACCCCGGTCGATAAAGGTCAAAATCACAGCCTTCGGGGTATCTTCTGCCTCAAAGCGGACAGTGGCCTCGCCCGAATTCGGCTGGTAGGCATAGCGGGCGATGTTGCCAAACAGCTCGTCGATGGCAACGTCTATCTGCATTTTGGCTTTTGCAGGACAGCCCAGGACCTCCAATTCGGCGTCTACAAAGGCAGCTACCTGGGGGATGTTCTCCACCACCGCGGGAAGGGTAATCTCCTTTCCGGCGCCGGATCTTCCGCTGCCGTGATATTCCAGACAGAGCATGGTCAGATCGTCAAACTGCTCGGCGTCTCCCACAAAATCGTCCACACGCCTGCGGACCTGACGCAACAGCTGTACTGGCCCGGCGTCAGGGATCTCGTTCAGGGCGTCAAGCATTCGCCCGACACCGAAAAATCCACCGTTGGCGTCTGTTGCCTCCGGCACGCCGTCGGTATACACAAACAGCTTTGCGCCCGGCTCCAACTGCAGCGTGTAGTCCCGATACCGGACCCCCTCCATGCCGCCGATTACAAAGCCATGCTTATCCTTGAACAGTGCGAAGGAAGCGTCTGCCTGCCGAAGCACTGGGTATTCATGGCCGGCGTTGGAGGCGGTGAGTTTGCCGGTGGAGATTTCCAAAATGCCCAACCATACGGTGATGAACATCTGTTCCGGGTTGTTCGAGCAGATTCGGCTGTTGATCGCCTCCAAAATCCTTGCGGGGGACGTCTCGGCAGCCGCATAGTTTTTCACCAGAATCTTCGAGACCATCATAAACAGCGCAGCGGGAACCCCTTTGCCGGAGACGTCTGCGATTACCAAAGCCAGGTGGTCGTCGTCCACAAAGAAGAAATCGTAGAAGTCGCCGCCCACTTCCTTGGCGGGGGCCATGCTGGCGTAGATGTCAAATTCCTTCCGTTCCGGGAAAGGTGGGAAAATGCGGGGGAGCATCGCAGCCTGAATCCTCGTGGCGAGGGCCAGCTCCGTGCCGATGCGCTCCTTTTCGGCGGTGATGCGCTGAATCTTCTCCATGTGCTGGTCAATTTCCCGGACCATTTCGGAGACATCCTCCGCCAGACGGCCGATTTCGTTGCGGGATCGAACCTCCGCCAGGCCGGCCGCGACGGCGCTGCTGTCCTTGGTCTCCTTGTAGCCGCGAATGTGTTTCTGCATCTTTTTCAGGGGACGCAGCACAAAGAAGAAAATCAGGATAAGACAGATCAGGGACAGAACAAGCTGATTGAGGAAGGCGAGGGTGGCCCCTTTCCGGGTCTGGGCGGCGATGTCCGCCTTCAGGGCGGAAAGATCGTAGGTCAACCCAATCAGAACCTGGTGCCCATCGAAGCTGCAAAAGCTGGCGTAGTAATCCACATAGTTTCCGGCGTCCGCCAGATGACTGGAATTATGGACTGCCTCCCGCATGGCAGCCGTCTGGCTTTCCGACACGTCCACCACATTGCCCAGGGGGTAGACCTCCTCATAGCTGGTGCCGCGAAGCGCACCGACATCCGCGCCGCTGAACAGGAAAAACTGCTGGGTGAAGGGTTTCTGCGAGATGACGCAAAACAGGTAGTCCGCCCGGTAGGACTGCTTGATCTGATTGATGCGGGTGATGAGCCAGGAATAGGCAATCTCCGCAAAGAGCCGCTGATCCTCCGCCGGAAGCGTCAAAACCTGATTCTGCTCCAGATAGCGGAGCTGGAGCTCCGGATGCCGCCCGGAAAAGAGGCGGCATTTTTCCGCCGTCCGGGAGTCGGCGGTATAGTCCGCGTCGTATTCGATCTCCATGGTTTCCGGATGGGTATACCAATACCGAAGCAGCCATTCATAGGCGGGAAACTCTGTCACGGCCCGCTTGGATTCGTCCGCGATCATCGCCGCATGGAGCTCCATCTGCCGCTTAACGCTTTCGTCAGAGAGGCGGGTTTCGGAAAAGAATGCCATCAGACCGGTGCTGAGGGCGCCGATCAAGAAGAGAATCGCGACCTGTATGATGATTCTGCGTCTTTTCTGCTTCATGGCCTTACAAATCCTTCTTGGTGATGCGCTTTCGGCTGGAGGTGATGGCCCGCTGGGGGCAGACCAGGACGCAGAGGTGGCAGCCGACGCATTTTCTGCCGTTCAGGAGCGGTTTCCGTTCCGGATTGAGGGTAATGGCCTGGTGCCCGCCGTCGGCGCAGGAGATGGCGCAGCGGCCGCATCCAATGCACTTTTCCCGGTGGAATTTCGGGAAAATCACGGTATCCCGTTCCAATACGTCTGTGGTTTCGCTGACGGAGCTCAGGGCCAGGCCGACGGCTTCCCGCAGGCTGCGGAAGCCCTTTTCTGCCAGATAGAGATTCAGGCCGGATTTAAGGTCGTCAATGATGCGATAACCGTACTGCATGACGGCAGTGGTCACCTGAATGCTGCCGGCACCCAGCAGAATGTACTCCAGGGCGTCCAGCCAGGTCTCCACGCCGCCCATGCCGCTCAGGTGCGTTCCCGCAAGGGCGGGATTCTTTCCAAGCTCGGCCAGGAACCGCAGGGCGATGGGCTTGACTGCGCTGCCGCTGTACCCGCCGAAGGCGGACATTCCGTGAACGGCGGGGGAGGAGATGTAGGTGTGGGGATTGACGCCGATGATGCTCTTGATGGTGTTGATGAGGGCAAACCCATCGGCGCCGCCCCGTCTGGCTGCCTCCGCGGCAGGACCCATGACGGCCACATTGGGAGTTGGTTTTGCCAGAATCGGAATCGCCGCGCCCCGTCTTGCCGCAGCGGTGTAGCGCTCCACCAGATCGGGGTCCTGGCCGATGTCGGAGCCGAGCCCGCCCTCCGCCATATTGGGGCAGGAGAAATTCAGCTCAATGGCGTCCGCGCCGTTTTCCTGGCACTGCCGGGCCAGCTCCTCCCATTCGGCCTCGTTCTGCCCCATGATGGAGGCCAGAATGAACTTGGCGGGGTAGTTTTTCTTCAGCCGGCGGAAGATTTCCATATTTTCCGCCACGCTGTGATCGGAGAGCTGCTCCACGTTTTTGAAGCCGATGATGCTTCCGTTGTCGCCGGTGATGGCGGAAAAGCGGGGTGAGACCTCGTGAATCTCAAAGGAACAGATCGTCTTAAAGCAGGCGCCTGCCCACCCGGACTCAAAGGCCCTGGCGCACATATCGTAGGTGCTGGCCACCACAGAGGAGGACAACAGAAAAGGATTTTCCAGCGGTATTCCGCAGATATCTGTCCGCAGGCGGTTTTCGTCTGTGGGCTCCGGGATTTCCAGGTTGGTTCGGACTTCTTCCCGCAGCATGGTTATCAGCCCGCGGATGGGTACCTCTCCGGGACGAACGCAGGCGGCTTCGCAGGGCGCGGCGCAGTTCAAACAGGGATTCGCCTCGGGCAGACGGGCGGCGGCAACCTTTTCGTTGTTGAACCAAATGCTGCGGAGCAGAGCGGCCGGATCCAGGCGGCCGCAGGCGGCGGAGCAGGGGCCGCCGCCGCACAAAACGCAGCGCAGCATATCAGATCGGTAAATTTTTCTCTGAAACATAGGGCGTCCCCTTTCATACAGGATGGTCAGCGGATTACTGAATGGTCAGGATATCCGAGAAACCGGTGACTTCAAATATTTCCATAATGGTACTGTCCACATTCGTGAGCCTCATGGAGCCCTGCAGATTCATTTGCTTCTGGGCGGAAAGCAAAACCCGGAGGCCGGCTGAGGAGATGTAGTCAAGCCCGGAAAAATCAATCACAAGGGTTTCGGTTCCGGGGAGGGATTCGGCAATCGCTTTTTCCAGCTCCGGAGCTGTTACCGTGTCCAGCCGTCCCTCCAGGGCCAGAGTAAGCATCTTTTGATCGACGGTTTTTCGAATGTTCAGCATAAAGATTCCTTCTTTCTGCATTTATATCAAGGTTCCTACGGTATCATAATACCATAATTCACCTCAAATGAATAGTGTATTTTTAAAGAATTTCTGTCAGCGACTATGGAATAATTTTCGTTTTAGTTATATAATGAAGCCGTCAGAAGCTGAAAAAGGGAGAAAACCGACATACGCACTGCTGACCGAGGGGGCGGCGCGGGCTCTGAAAAATGTCTGCGGTGAAATGATGGTACGCATAGGCCTTCGGCCCCTTTCCCGCGAGCAGCGGCATTTTACCCTGAAACGGGAGCCCTATCCCGATGCCTGCTTTGAGTTCCCGGTTTTGTCGGATTACTTGAAAGGAAAAAATTGTAAACCAGCCAGATGCCAAAAGGAGGAAACCATGAAGAAACTCGGCGTGACAGCTGTTGTGCTTGCGTTTCTGGCGCTTTGCCTTGCCGGGGTGACGCTGTATCTCACTTTGGAATCCCGGCAGCAGGCGCGGGACACGCAGTATGTGCTCTATCTCGGCACGAACGACAAGGACACCAACGAACAGGTGTTCAGTCCGGAGGAGGCCCGGGCCAAGGCGGAGGATATCCTGATCGACCACTTCGGCGGCTATACCATCCAGGAAGCCCGAGGGGGCTGGGAGTATGAGGGGACCCGCTTTCAGGAATACACCATTGTGATCTATCTGAGCGATACCACCCTGGAGGAGGTCCATGCCGCCGCAGCGGACATGATTCGCGACTTCAACCAGAGCTCGGTTCTGATTCAGACGAACCGGACCGTGACGGAGTTTTACAGTGGAGGCTGATCCGGAGCAAAAGGGAACGGCAAGCTGAAAGCAGAAGGGAAAGAGAGAAAAACCATGACAAAAAGAGCAAAAACAATTATCTGCGTCCTGGGGGCGGTCGTTCTGGTGCTGGCCGGTCTGCTGGTCTGGTCCAGGATCGACATGGCCCACTATAAGCTGTACAAGAACATCATTTCCCAGGAGGAGGTGGAGCATACCCTTTTTGGGCAGCCCATTTCCACGGAGCGGAACGGGGAATACCGCATTGGCATAAAGACGGCCATTGACGGAGACTACCATGCGGAGCTCACTATTTACCAGGCTCGGGACGGCAAGTATGAGAAAGTCTTTTCCTGTCCGGCTCTGGTGGGGAAAAACGGCCCGGGCAAGCAGTCCGAGGGCGATGTGAAAACGCCGCTGGGCACCTGGACCATCGGCGAGGCCTATGGTATCAAGGCCGATCCCGGCTGCAAGGTGCCGTTTACCCAAATCACCGACGATATGTACTGGTGCGCCACAGGCAGCAGCGGTTTGAACTATAATACCCTGCTCTACAAGAGCGAGCATCCCGACTGGGATTATTCCGAGGACGAGCACCTGATGGATTACCCTATCCGCTACGCTTATCTGCTGGACCTGGGCTATAACGCCCCCGGCGCTCCCTACGCGGGCAACGCCATTTTCCTGCACTGCTGGAAGGAGCCGGATTATCCCACAGGCGGCTGTGTTGCCGTCTCGGAGGAGAATATGATCCGGATTCTTCAGACCGTCACCCCCGGCACCGCCGTGACCATCTACTGATAAGCTGGAAACGGTCGGAAGGCGGAGAAAAATGTCTGGCGGCGTCACGGGGGCTTCGCCCTCTCCACCGACGCTTACAGTATGCTGGAGCCGGAGTTCGGCGCTGCCCCGGATCGGTGCTTTGAGTGCTTGATTCAGTCTGCCCAGGAGGCGGTTTCCGCCTCCCAGCGGCTCAGCGAATTCTGCCTGGAAAAGGGATTGGACCGGCGTGCGTCAAATCTGATCGGCCTTTGCGTGGAGGAAATGACCATCAATATCGTGACCCATGGCTTCAACAAGGACAAGCGGCCCCACAACATTGACGTACGTCTGGTGCTGGGAGAGGATGGCCGGGTTATCCGCATTCGGGACAGCTGCGTGAACTTTGACCCCACCAAGTATCTGGAGCTGCATCAATTTGACGACCCTGCTGCCCACATCGGCCTGCGCATGGTGATGCGGATGGTGAAGGAAGCAAATTATGCAAACTCTCTTGGCCTGAACAACCTTTCCCTTGTGATCTGAGTCCTGTGCCAAAAGGAACCGCAGACAGTTTTTGAACTGTCTGCGGTTCCT
>JAGABH010000073.1 GCA_017614755.1 Oscillospiraceae bacterium | reverse complement strand
TGTTGTAGATGAAGATGCACTCGGAGTCCATCAGACGGACGCAGCCGCTGGATACGGGATAGCCGATGGCGGGCTGGTAGACGCCACCGCCATAGGCGGTGGGCCGGGAGTGGAAGCCCCGGGCCTCGTCAAAAACGCTGACGTGGTGGCAATAGTAGACCTCATATTCCCACTGGGAGGTTTTGTAGAGAATCTTCGTGGTTTCCGCGGGGGTGGGACAGGCGTTGCGTCCGCTGGAAATCTGGCCGCTCTGAATGAGCTTCCAGTTGCCCTTGGAGCCCTGGAAAATGTTAACCCGCTGGGTGTAGAGACTGACCCAGATCAGATAATTGGTGCTGCTGGAGGCGTTTCGGACTTGGTTAACATAATATTCCTTCAGCGGGGCGCTGTAATCCTCGGTGGTGTAGAACTTTTCGCTGCTGGGCTGCACGGCATAGAAGCTCACCCAGCCCACATTGCCGTCAGGTGTCCGGACCTTTGTGTACCGGCTCTGCCTGGATTGCAGGATGGTGACCTGGGTGCCGGCGGGATAATTGGCAATTGCGCCGGTCAGATTCATGTTGGTGCAGAGGGTGGAAGCCTGAGTCAGCTTGCCCTGGACGTTCTGAGTGCGAATTTGCTTGGCCAGGATAGCCAGCTGCGCATCCAGCTTCAGCTCGCCGGAATAGATTTTCTTCTTGCTGCCGTCGATGGTGGAGTACACCGTGAGGGTAGCCTTGCTGATGGAGCCGTCCAGATAACTGCGGAAATCGTAGGTCTGGGAGACCACGGTTCCTTCCTTGCAGAGATTCCGTTCTGTCCGGGCAAATTCCTTTCCGTTCAGGCACCAGGACAGATCGCATTCCGACCAGCCCTCGGGCATATGGAGCAGCTTCAGCTTCAGGGTCACCTTGGGAACGGTGGAGCTGGGAACGCTGGAGTCAGTCCGGGAGGCGGTCACGTCCTGCGGACCGGTCCGGAGGGTGCCCACGGTGGAGTCCGTGCGGCAGCTGTTGGTGAGGTTCAGACCAAAGCGATGGAGGGTCTTGATGGTGCCGCTGCCGTTGATGGTGACGTTATCGCCCACCACCATCATGTGCTTCACAGTGCCGGCCACCGTGACGACAGTGTTGTTCATGGCGTTCACGGTCTCGGCGGAATAGCCGGCGCGGACAGTGCAGCGGCTATAGACCTGCACCGAGCTCACATGGCAGCTGAGGTTGAGCTCGTTGTGGGCGGTGACGTTGGCGATGACCTGGTTGGAGCTGAGGACCGTGGGCCGGCAGAGGACCAGCTCCCCGATGGTGCAGTTGGAAAGCCGGAGGTTCAGCGTGCCGTTGCCCTGCATGATCAGACGGCCGGTGACAGTTACGTTGCGCAGGGTGATGGAGCTGCTGTCGGTGGAGAGCAGAAGGTCGCCGTTGATGGTTGCGCCGTCAGGGATGGATTCGGCGGCCAGAGCTATGCGGCCGGTGAAGGGGTCTTCCTTCAGGGAGGTATCCACCTTGGTCAGCAAACCGGCCAGAATGACGGCCAGCTCCTGCCGGGTGATCCGGCTCTTCGGCATGATTTTGCCGCCGTTGCCGCCCAGAAGGCCGGCGTCGATCATGGCGGAGATGTCCTCAGCGGCCCATGCGCTGACTTCTTTCCAATCGGAGAACCGGTAGATGGACTGCCGACCGTTGCCGTGTACGCCGAAGACCCGGGCAATGGCCACGTAGGCCTCCTCCCGGGTGATGAGGGCCTTGGGCGTCAGGGTCTTGGCCTTGGGATTCGCAATGGGGAAGATGCCGAGGCTGACAGCCTTGGCCATGTGAGTATAATACCAATCCTGGGGCTGAACGTCGGTAAAGCGGTCCATAGAGGCCTGCTTCTCCGTCTTCAGGAGGCTCATCAGCATGGTGGCCAATTCCGCATGGGACGTGTTGTCCGTGGGGCAGAGCTTGTTGCCGCCCTTTCCAGCCAGGATGCCGTTCCGGACGGCAAAAATCAATCCGTTTCGTGCCCAGTTGTCCTTGATAGAATACTTTTCGATGATTTCCGCATCAGTCATCTCCGAGACGGGAGGCTCTGCGGGCTCGGTTTCCGCGGGTTCGGTTTCCACGGGTTCGGTTTCTACGGGCTCGGTTTCCACGGGCTCGGTTTCCGCGGGTTCGGTTTCCACGGGCTCGGTTTCCGCGGGTTCGGTTTCCGCGGGCTCAGTCTCCGCAGGCTCAGTCTCCGCCTGGGTGACGGCGGGATCTGAAGCTGCGGTCAGGAAACCTGGCTCCGCCGCAAATACGACGGACCCGAGCTGGATCAGACAGAGCAGCAGAATCAAAATTCTGAGGCTGTTGCGCATGGTGGTTCCTCCTTCGGGGCGATGCCTCCCGGTGCTGGTCCGGGAGCAAACCGTACAATTTTCTATTATATAGAATACCTTGAAAAACTGGAAAATGCAAGCATGATTTTCCGGAAATTGGACTTGACAAACAGTTTTTTTCTGTTACAATAGCCCTGCTCCAATTGAATACGACAGTTCGTGACCATCCTGTCGTTAAACAAAACTATTGGATCGCTCCCTCCGGGGAGTCAAAGGGCCATTTGCGCCCGAAAGATGGGCGCAGTGCGCCCGATTTTTCTTTTGGAGGAAAAAACCATGAAGCTCACTACCCGTCGGATTGCCTTTGCGGGCATTCTCGCCGCGCTCTACGCGGTGCTAACCATAGTGGAGGGTCTGATCGCCCCCGGCCTGGCCTACGGAAACATCCAGTTCCGCTTTGCCGAGGCGCTGGCCGTCCTCTGCTGTTTTACCCCCGCCGCCATTCCAGGCATGGTCATTGGCTGCGTCGTTGCCAACATCTACTCCTCCGTCGGAATCTGGGACACCGTGATTGGCTCCTCGGCCACCCTGCTGGCCTGCCTGGTCACCTGGTTCCTGTCCCGGGGCCTGCGGTCCCAGGTGTCCGAGACCCTTTCCGGCGCAGAGCGCGGGGAAGCGGAGAGAAAAAGCTCTCTGCGCAAGCTCCTGCTGGTATTCCTGGTCCCCCTGCCCACCATCCTGTTCAACGCCGTCATCGTCGGCGCGGAGCTGGCATTTTTCTTCCCGGAGGACCAGGCCTTTTGGACGGCCTTCGGGGGCTACGCCCTCTCTGTGGGGGCGGGAGAGGCCGCCGTCCTGTACGTCCTGGGGGTGCCTCTGCTGATCTGGCTGCTGAAGGATTGCCGCCTGAACCGTCAGCTCTGCACAATCTGTCAAAAGACGCCGCCCCGTGGGAGTCAATCCCACGGGGCGGCGCTTCTCATACTGCTTACTTTTTCGGCAGAAGGCCGGAGATCAGGCCCACAAAGCCGGAGATGGGCATGGTTTGCAGGACGACTTTGCCCGGGCCGGTGACGACGGTGTTGAAGAAACCTTCTCCGCCCAGGAGAACGTTTTTCACGCCCTTGACGGTCTGCACGTCCATCTGCACGGTGGCGTCCATCATAGCCAGGTAGCCGGTGTCCAGCACCATCTGCTGGCCGGGGGCCAGGTTGTACTCCATGGTGGAGCCGTCAATTTCCAGGAAGGCCAGACCGTTGCCGGAGAGCTTCTGCATTACGAAGCCTTCGCCGCCGAAGAAGCCCGTGCCCAGCTTTTTCTGGAAGTGAACGCTGAGCTCCACCCCGGCGGTGGAGGCCAGGTAGGCCTTTTTCTGGCAGATAACGGGGTGATCCGGGGTGATCTGTACAGCCCGGATGGAGCCGGGGAAGCTGGAGGCAAAGGCAATCATGCCGGGGCCGCCCTCGGCGGTGTAATGATTCTGGAAAGCGTTTTCGCCGGAGAACATCCGGCCTAAGACCTTGCCCGCGCCGCCGCCGACGGTCTTCATCTGCATATTGGGGCTCATCCAGCTCATGGCGCCGGATTCACAGACCAGTGTCTCGCCGGGTTCCACGTTGCACACAACCACAGGCATTGGCTCGCCGTAAATTTGGTAATTCATAGAAGAGCTCCTTTCATAGACGGTAGTTATTTATATGTACGCTTCCGCTGGGTAAACACTGTTTCGGGGATCAGGCATCAGGGAACAGGGAGCGGAGTCCGCAGCGGAGGGGTTCCCCATCCCGAGGTTCAGAGTTCACCGCCCGTCTCCGATTGCCTGTTGCCTAATCTTTCAGCAGCTTGCGCCGGGCAAAGTTAATGGGGCCCTCCTGCATCCGGTTGATCCAGCTCAGGCTCTTGCCGCAGCCGTAGGCCACGCAGGAGTCTGCGTCGTCGGCCACGGTGCAGCGCATTCCGGTTCGCTCAGTAATCAGCTTGTCCATACCCCAAAGCTGGGCGCCGCCGCCGGTGAGAATAATACCGTTGCGGGCAATGTCGGCCACCAATTCCGGGGTGGTCTGTTCCAGAACGGCCAGAATCTGATCGGTAATCTGGCGGGCGGGTCGGCGCAGGGCTTCCAGCATATCGGCGGAGCTCACGTTGATCTCCCGGGGAAGACCGGTCTTGAAGTCCCGGCCCTTAATGGCCGCTTCCACCGGCTCCTGCCGTTCGTAGACGGTGCCCACGCTGATTTTGGCTTCCTCGGCAATGGCCTGGCCTACGATCAGACCGTATTTCTTCCGCAGATAGCGGATGATAGCCTCGTCGAAATTGTCACCGGCCACCTTGATGGAGGCGGAGTTGGCCAGGCCGGTCATGGTCAGCACACCCACGTCCGTGGTGCCGCCGCCGATGTCCACTACCATGTGGCCGTCGGGGCCGTCGAAGCTCAGGTTTGCGCCCAAAGCGGCAGCCAGCGGTTCTTCGATCAGGTAGACCCGGCGTGCGCCGGCCTCCTGGGCGATCTGGACCACTGCCCGCTCCTCAATGCTGGTAATCCCGCTGGGGACGGAGATGACCACCCGGGGCTTCACAAAGGAGAATTTAAAAATCTGGCGGAAGAACTCGGCCAGCATCCGCTGGGTGAGCTCATAGTCCGACACCACGCCCTCCCGCAGGGGCCGCATAGCCACCACGTTGCCGGGGGTTCTGCCCAGCATATTCCGGGCTGCAGCGCCCACTTTGAGAATTTTGCCGGTATTCTTGTCCACGGCAACCACGGAGGGTTCCCGCAGCACAATGCCCTTGCCGTCAGCGTAAACCACCACATTGGAAGTTCCCAGGTCGATGCCCAGGTCCTTGGAGAAAATTGACATATCGTAATCACCTACATTGCATTATCTTATATTAGACTGCAATAAAACCATTCAAAAGATGGTTTTATTCGCCGGATGCTTTCTGCATCCGGCGATCCGCATGGAATGCGGAGGCAGTCGTACGTTCAATATCTGAATATACCAAGCATGAATGCTTGGCACCTGTGGCATTCGCCGCAGACAATAAAACGATGCCATCGTTTGCAGTTCAGTATTATCAGTTTTCCGTCGCTTCGGAGATGAAGTATTCCGTTGGAATATGAAGTGTCTCCTTCGGAGATATGAAGTATGAGCTTCGCTCATATTTCGGTATCTGATTTATTCTGCGAATAAAACAGATGAAAAATGGATCTCATGTGTCAAATATGGCGAAGCCGTACTTCATAAGCGCAGCGTCTTCATTCGGCGAAGCTGTAATTCCTATGCGGAGCATACTTCACTTCTCCGTCGCCGCCAGCGTGGCTACGTCCACGGATTTGGCCCCTGCTTCCAGCAGGACCCGGCTGGCCTCGGAGACGGTGGCGCCGGTGGTCAGCACGTCGTCGATGAGCAGAACCCGCTTGCCCCGGACCGCATCCGGGTTCCGGACCTGAAAGGCGCCCCGGATATTGTCCTGCCGATCCTCGTGGCCGATGGTTTTGGACTGGGGGGTTCGGTTGCGTTTCCGCAGGGTGGAGACAGGCGCCATCCCCAGAATCTCTCCGGCGGCCTTTGCCAAAAGCGCGGACTGGTCATAGCCCCGCCGCCATCGGCGGAGGGAACTCACGGCCACATAGGTCAGAAGATCGAAGTCCCTGCCCAGCCGCGCTTCCACAGCCTTTGCCAGCCAGGGGCCGTAACAGTCGGCGTAGAACCGGCAGCCGTTGAACTTGAAGCGGAGGATGGAGGCCCGAAAGGGCTCCTCGTACCAGAGAGCGCTGACCCAGCGGCGGTAATGGGCGCCTCGCCTTGCGCCGGAGACAGGCTCCGGGACGGCAGCCGCGCAGGCAGGGCACAGCCGATCGGCGGACGGGCCCACCAGCTTGTGACAGATCACGCAGCGCCGGGGCCAGATCAGGTCTTTCAGCGCATTCCCGATTTTTAATGGTGCATCCTGCATTCTGCATTCACGTCCTGGCAGTTGAATTGAGAATTGAGAATTGTCGATGTTTTCGGATTGCCATCTGCAAAACGGGAAGGATTTTCCCAGCTGCCATTGTACCGCGGCGCACAGGTGTGCGCCGCTATCGAACCTTGAGTCCTGATTCCTGCATTCATTCCATGTGGCACAGCCGCCACTTGAGTCCGCTGAAGCGCTTTTGTTTTTTGTCGTTGTTTACCATGTATTCCACCACGCCCTCGTCGCCGACAACAATCAGCAGCTCCCGGGCCCGGGTAATGGCGGTGTAGAGAATGCTCCGGCTCAGCAGCAGGGGAGTCCCCCGCCAGGCGCAGAGTATCACGGCCCGGTATTCGCTGCCCTGACTCTTGTGGACGGTCATGGCGTAGGCGGGCTCCAGCTGGGAGAGCATATCATAGGTGTAGATGGCCTCCCGGTCGTCGAAGCGGATGGTCATGTTCTGGGCCTGGGCGTCGATGGACCGGATCGTCCCCACGTCGCCGTTGAAGATGCCGGAGCCCATGCCCGGTTCGCCCACCTTGTTCCAGATGATGTCGTAGTTGTTCCGAATCTGCATGACCCGGTCTCCCTCCCGGAAGACAATCTCTCCGTGGCGCTTTTCGTGCTTGCCTTCGGCGGGGGGATTCAGGGCCTGCTGCAAGAGCCGATTCAGGGCTCCGGTGCCGGTTTCTCCCTTCCGGGTGGGGGATAGGACCTGAATTTCCTCCGGCTGGAAGCCCATGTTCTGGGGTAACCGCCGGGCGCAGAGCTCCGTTACCGTCTGGCACACCGCCTCGTCGCTGGCCCGCTGGAGGAAGAAAAAGTCCTTCTTTTTCTCGTGAAGCTCCGGGAGCTGACCCTGATTGACCCGGTGAGCGTTCATCACAATGAGACTCTCCCGGGCCTGGCGGAAAATCTCCGTCAGTCGGACGGTGGGGATGATTTCGCTGCGGATCAGGTCCGAGAAGACGTTGCCCGCCCCCACAGAGGGAAGCTGATCCGGGTCGCCCACCAAAATCAGGCGGCAGCGCTCCGGCAGGGCCTGAACCAGGTCGTACATCAAAAGCAGGTCCACCATGGAGCTCTCGTCCACAATCACCGCATCGCAGACCAGGGGATTGTGCTCGTTGTGGACGAAGATCATGTCCCCCGTCTCCGGGGAGACGTCCACCTCCAACAGCCGGTGGATGGTGGAGGCGTCCCGGCCCGTCAGCTCCGTCAGCCGCTTGGCGGCCCGGCCGGTGGGGGCGGCCAGAAAGGTCTTCAGCCGCATCTGCTCAAACAGATCGAGGATGCCCCGCAGGGTGGTGGTTTTGCCGGTGCCGGGGCCGCCGGTCACAATCAGCAGCTTTTCTCCCGCAGCCGCCCGGATGGCGTCCTTTTGCTGCTCGGCGTAGGTAATGGCCTGGGCGGCCTCGATGTTGGAAACGGCCTTCGCCAGATTGGCAGGCAGACTTGCCTTGCCCCGGGCCATGTCAGAAAAGCGGCGGGCCAGAAAGCGCTCGGCCCGGCCGTATGCGGGCAAATATACTGCCCGCAGGGAGGCAATGGGGTCCAGGACAATCCGTTCCTGGGCGGCAAGCCGTTCCAGCCCTGCCCGGATGACCTCCTGGGGCAGCCGCAAAAAGGCGGCGGCAGCTTCCGTGAGTTGGGGCTCCGGCACAAAGACGTGCCCCCCGGTGGAATTGTAGCTCAGCTCATAAAGAATCCCGGCGTCCACCCGGCGCTCGTCGTCGCCGTCGAAGCCCAGCTCCAGGGCAAAGGCGTCCACCTGGGAAAAATTGGCGTTGAAGCCCTCCTCGGTGAGGAAGTAGGGATTGTCCTGAATGGCCATCATGGACAGCTCCCCGTAGGCCTTGTAGATCTTCACCGCCAGTTCCGTGGGCAGGCGGTAGCTGCTGAGGAACTCCGCCAGGTGCCGCAGTCCCTGCTGGGACTGGAAGCTCTCCTGAATTTCCTTGGCTTTGGCGGCGGAGATGCCGGGGACAGTGGCCAGCTTTTCCGGTTCGTTTTCGATGATGTTCAGGCTTTCCGCTCCGAAGCGTTCCACGATCCGGGCGGCAATCTTGGGGCCCACGCCCCGAATGGCGTGGGAGGAGAGGTAGGCGAGAATTTCAATCCGGGACTCCGGCATCAGCCGTTCGAGATTGACGATCTCCAACTGCTTGCCGTAGGTGCTGTGACTGGCCCAGCGGCCCTCCACCCGCAGGCGTTCGCCCACGTTGGTGTCGGGTACGGTACCCACCACCGTGGTGCTTTCCCCCCGGGCGTCTTTCAGCCGCAGGACGGTGTAGCCGTTCTCCGCATTTTGAAAGACCACCGCAGAAACGCTGCCCTCAATGCGGACCAGTTCTTGTTCCATGGATTATTCCTCGCTCCCCACGGCGGCATCTGTGCCGCCGCTCTCCTTCCCCTATCATACACAAAAAATCGTGTTCTGTCTATCAAAAAATGAATTTTTTGATAGACAGAACACAAATAACAGGATATACTATATCCGTATCGGCGGAGCAGGGACGCAGGGTGGCCTGGCCCAAGGCCGCCGTTCCCCGAGCTTTTCCGTGTTTTCGGCGGCCAGAGCGCTGGCTGCCCTGTGCAAGAAAAGACATCCAAACGAAACCGAAAGGAGACAGAAGCATGACCAAAACCGTGTTGAGCGTTGAGGGCATGATGTGCGCCATGTGCGAAAAGCACCTGAACGAGGCCATCGAAAAGGCCTTCAACGTGAAAAAAGTAACATCCTCCCACACAAAGAAGGAGACCGAGATCCTCTCCGAGGCGCCGCTGGACGAGGAGCTGCTGAAAACCACTGTGGACGCCGCGGGCTATACCCTGAACGGCATCCACACGGAGCCCTTTGAGAAGAAAGGCTTCTCCCTGTTTCGGAAATAAGCCGCAGGGATCAGGGATTTAGGATCAGGGATCAGCGATTAAGGATCAGCGATCAGGGATTAAGGATCAGCGATCAGGGATTAAGGATTAGGGATCAGGGATTAGAGTATGACCTCCCCTGCGAGCAGGGGAGGGGGACCGCCTCAAGGCGGTGGAGGGGTGGCTGTTGTATGGAATTGCCTCCCCAGCGGCGCACTGAGGCGGCGTCACGGGACGCAGCCCGCCTTGCCTTTACGTTTTGTACGCAAGTACGCGTGATTTTGAGTTGTTTTTCTCCCACGCATACAGCACACGCCCGCAGGCTTCGGTCTGCGGGCGTGCGCGTTAATCATCCAGTGTTTTCATAAGTTCAACAAAGATGTGACGCAGTTTTCGTTGTGCTTTTTGCTGACCATCGGAGAACAGGTATGTTTCGGCGCGCCTGGAGTTGAATTCGTTCCCCGGCTCGTACAACACCAGACCTTTTTCATACAGGCAGCCCCGAATCCACTCGTCTCCCCGTTCCAAAAAGAATTCAATCTGTGCATGTCCCATGTTCTCGGAATGATCCAGCGGTTTTTCTAATTTCAGTTCCCGGATGGCGTCCTCGAATGTTTCGCATATCGCAGTGTCCTTGCAGAACGCATTGTCGGAATCAATGCGCACTCCGCTCACGCGCCAGCCCCCGCCGTCCCGATCCA
>JAGABH010000072.1 GCA_017614755.1 Oscillospiraceae bacterium | reverse complement strand
GCGAAAATAAGCAAAACAACCGCCGACGTTTCAGACGAAGCGTCGGCGGTTGTTTCCTTCCGATTCAGCGGGCGGCTTTCAGATCGCCTGTGCGAAGCTGAAGCTGGAGCCGGTCCGCGATGAGGGCGATGAACTCCGAATTGGTGGGCTTCCCCTTGGTGTTGGAGACCGTGTAGCCGAAAAAGCGCTGGAGGGTGTCCAGGTCGCCCCGGTCCCAGGCCACTTCAATGGCGTGGCGGATGGCCCGCTCCACCGGGGTGGGCGTGGTGGCAAAGGCCTTTGCCACTTGGGGATAGAGCACCTTGGTGATGGCGTTGATGACCTCCATGTCCCCGATGGCAATCATAATGGCCTCCCGCAGATACTGATAGCCCTTGATGTGGGCCGGGACGCCGATCTCGTGGATGACGTTGGTGACCATGGTTTCGATATCCGGCTCCGCATTCCTGCGGCGGTCGGCGGACCGCTCCGCCTCCAGGATGCCCTTCACCCGTTCCGCCACCGTCTGGGGCAGTACCGGCTTCAGCATCAGGTATTCCGCGCCTACCGACGACGCAACGCCGGAGACATAGTCTGTGGCAAAGGCGGCTGTCAGCAGCAGCTTGGGCCGATGCTCCCGGGGCAGGCTTTTCAGCACGGAAACGCCGTCCACCTTGGGGAGCATCAAATCCATGACCAGCACCTCGGGCTCAGAGGCCCGAAGCTGTTCCAGGGCGGATTGCCCGTCCGTGGCCGTTCCTACTACCTGATAGCCGGAGCTTTGCAGTACCCTGGAAAGCTGAACGCAAAACTCCTCGCTTCCGTCCGCAACCATAACGGTTGTGCGTTTTTCCATTGTTTCCTCTCCTTACTATGTTTGGAATTGCCTCTGTCTGTCTTTTGCACGGATAACTTACCATAAAACAGCGAATTTTTCAAGGATAAAAACGCGAAAAATCCCTGTATTTTCCCCGATTTTTCGACATTCATTGTCTGAATAAAAAGATTTATGTCAACTCGCGGAGAAGTGCGTCAATTTGTGAAGAAGCGTGTCGAAACCTGTACTGCGGCAACAGCTTGCGGCCTATACCTCAATCTCCGCCGCGCCCACAGGGCGGACGATGCGGCGCTGGCAGGCGCCGGGGCCCAAAAGACGCTCCATCTCCGTCCGGAAGGATTCTGCCATATCCAGGGGCACATAGGCCTGGGCCGTACCGGCGAAGCCGCCGCCGTGGACCCGACAGGCTCCCTGCCCGGCCAACAGCTTCTCGCACAGGGCCAGGGTCAGGGCCATGGGCTGTTCCGCCGCGGAGCCCGCAGGAGTGATGTTTTGGAGCAGACGCCAGGAGGAGAGGCCGGATTCCCGAACCAGGCGCAGATATGCGGCGAAATCTCCCCGGCGGAGGGCGTCCCGCTGGGCCGTGACCCGGCGGTTTTCCTCGTAGATGTGCATGGCCCGCAGGACGGCCCGATCCCCGCAGGAGGTCCGCAACTCGGGCAGCCGGGCATAGAAGTCGGCCTCCGGGACCTGCTGCAAAACCGCCTTGCCGAAGCAGGCGCAGAGCTTTTTCAGCTCCCCGGGGATGGCCGCGTACTCCCCCGTCAGATCCGCGTGGCCGGCTCCGCAGTTGATGATGAACAGGGCGTATCCTGCCGCCTCAAGGTCCAGCTCCAGCTTTTCCACCACCGGGGCGTCGGGGTCAGCAAAGCTCATGTAAGCGGCCCCGCCCACGGCGCTGGCAGCCTGGTCCAGCCGGCCGCTGGGCTTGCCGAACCAGTCGTTTTCCACCCGCTGACCCAGCTCGGCCAGCTTCAGGGGAGAAAGCCTGTCCCCGCACCAGAGGACGTTGAATATCTCCGCCAGCAGCACCTCAAAAGAGGCCGATGAAGATAAACCGCCCCCCGGCAGCACTGTGGAGGAAGCCCGAATGTCCAGGCCGCAGGCCTGGCCCAGGGGCTCACAAAGCTCTGCCATGCCTTGCAGCAGGGACAGAGCGCTCTCCTTGGGAGCGGGGGGATTCTTGGTGGGGACAATATCAATTTCACAGGGCGGGAAGCCCTGGGACCAGAGACGAATCCGGCCCAGATGATTGGGGGCGACAGCGGCCACGGTGTCCACATCAACGGCAGCCGCCAGGACAAGACCGTGCTGATGATCGGTGTGGTTGCCGCCCAGCTCCGTCCGCCCCGGGGCAGTGAAGAAACGAATCTCCTGGGGACGGTGGCCGTCGGCCAGCAAGGCGTCCCGCAGGGCGATGAGCCGGGCCCGGTCCTCGGGCCGGTGATAAACCTGATCGTAAGAATATTTCATCGGGTATCCCTCCGTCATCTTGCGCATGCCGGATTATTCTATCACAAGAACTTGTATTTGAAAAGAGTTTTTTTGTATTTTTTGTGAATTTATATGAATATTGTGTGTGTATTTTCGTATGGTTCGTGCTTTTTCTTGCATTTGCCGATTGGGGTTGCTATAATAGCGGGGAAAGAATCGCAAAACAAGGAGGCATGACTGCATTGCGCCGAATTCTATGTATTTTGCTGGCGGTCCTGCTGCTGGCGGGACTGGTGGGCTGCAAAACTCCCGCTCCCGCTCGGGAGTCCACCTATCACCTGCCCATTGTCACCCAGGGGGAAAAGGGACCCGCCGAGGCGGAATCCACCCAGGCTCCCTCTGTGACGGAGCGCCCCGAAACTGTCCCCCCCGCCACGGAGCCCGCCCGGACCACAGAGCTCCCTGCTACGGAACCCGCTCAAACTGCGGAGCCTGCTTTGACCGTGACGGAGGACGGGGTTTACGACTCCAAGGAAGAGGTCGCCCTCTACATCCATCTCTACGGCCATCTGCCCTCCAACTATATCACGAAGAAGGACGCGGAAAGCCTTGGCTGGCCCGGTGGAGATCTGGAGCCTTACGCCCCGGGAAAATGTATCGGCGGCAGCCGCTTCGGCAACTACGAGGGCAGACTCCCCGATGCCAAGGGCCGAACCTGGACGGAGTGCGACATCGGCACCATGGGGGCCCGCTCCCGTGGATCGAAACGGATTGTTTTCTCCAATGACGGGCTGATCTACTACACGGAAGACCACTACGAACACTTTGAGCTGCTCTATGGAGAGGAGGGCTGACCATGCGAGCGACCATCAACGGCAAACGGGTCACAGACCGGGACAGCCTTCACGCCCTGCTGCGGACGAAGCTGAGCCTGCCGGAAGACTGCGGGGCCAATCTGGACGCAGTCTACGACGTGCTGACAGACCCCGGCAAGGATCGAATCATCACCCTCAAGCATGAGGACCTGCTCCGGGAGCGGCTGGGAGACTACGCCGACCGTCTCCTGCAAATGCTGGAGGACGCGGCGGAAAGCGGCCACGTCAAGGTGATACACAAGTAAGAAGGAAGAAGCAACAAGTAAGAATTAGGAGGAATCAGAATCCGATGCTCTGCCATGAATTTGGGATGATGGATCAGGCACCGCATCCTGGGAAACGCTTTGACTGCTATGAGCCGGAACGCTACGGGTGCATCCGAGTTGCGGACGATGATTTGCAGCCCCTCCTGGAAACATTTTGCCTGGGCCAGACCTATTGGCATACCCTGGACAGGCCGGAGCTGGGGCTGGCCTATTCCGGCGTAACCTTGATCCCGCCGGAAACCTGCGGCAAATATCTGGAAATCGCCCTGACGCAGCCGCGTCTTTCGGCGCTTGCTTTCCTCTTTCTGCAAGCCACACAGAAACAGCAGTTTGTCATTCATTTCGGGATATAATTGATCCTGCCAATAAAGCGAGAGGTAAGAAGTCTGTCAACAACTTCTTACCTCTTACTTCTTCCCTTTTACTTTTTTACCTTGCCAGCAGATTTACGGCGTCCTCCAGGTCGCCGGTGTCCACGCTCTCTGCCTCGCCGGCATCCATGAAGCCGGCCACCTGGGAGTCGATGGGCAGGCGAGCCAGCACGGGCAGGTCATACTTTTCGGCCATCTCCTCCACATGGGACCTGCCAAAGACCTCGATCTTTTTGCCGCAGTCCGGGCAGGTCAGCCAGGCGTAGTTCTCCACGATGCCGATAATGGGCAGGTGCATGAGCTTGGCCATCTCCACGGCCTTGGCTACGATCATGGAGACCAGATCCTGCGGGGTGGTCACCAGAATAATGCCGTCGATGGGCAGGCTCTGGAAGACCGTCAGGGGCACGTCGCCGGTGCCGGGAGGCATATCCACGAACATATAGTCCACATTGTCCCAGAACACATCGGTCCAGAACTGCTTGACCGCGCCGGCCAGCACAGGGCCCCGCCAGACCACGGGGGCAGTCTCGTTCTCCAGCAGGAGGTTCAGGGACATGACCTGGATGCCGGTCCGGGTGATGGCCGGGGCCAGCAGGCCGTTCTCGTAGGCGTCGGTGGAGTCCAGGGCGAAGGCCTTGGGGATGGAGGGGCCGGTGATGTCGGCGTCCAGGATGGCGGTCCGGCAGCCACGCTTCTGCATGGCAACCGCCAGCATGGAGGTGACGGTGGACTTGCCCACGCCGCCCTTGCCGGAGACCACGGCGTAGACCTTACGGACCTTGGACTTGGGGTTCAGCTTGGCCAGCAGGCTCTCCTCGGTACGGGAGCTGCAATCCTGGCCGCAGGTGGAACAATCGTGTGTGCATTCGCTCATTGTAGTACCCTCATTTCATTGGTGTTGCAGATTGGCGGGCGCACGGTGCGCGCCCCGATGGAATTATTTCAAGACAAGAAAATATACCAGAATTATGATGCCCAGCGCAATTCGGTAATATCCGAACAGCTCAAAGCTGTGCTTGCGGATGAAGTTCATCAGGAAGCGGATTACCGCCAGGGAGACCAGGAAGGCCACCGCCATGCCCACCAGCAAAATCAGCAGCTCGGACCCGGTAAAGCGGAAGCCGAAATCCATCAGCTTCAAAAAGCTCAGGCCAAACATCACCGGCACCGCCAGGTGGAAGGTAAAGGCCGCGGCAGCGGGCCGGGCCACGCCCAAAATCAGGGCCCCGATGATGCAGGCGCCGGAACGGGAGGTGCCGGGGATGATAGACAGGACCTGAAACAGGCCGATGCCAAGGGCAGTGGAATATGTAATATCCTCCACCTCACGGACCCGGGCTTCCCTGCCCCGGTTCCAGCGCTCCACGACCAGGAAGGCCGCGCCGTAGAGAATCAGAGCCCCCGCGATCACGGTGGGGGTGGAGAGATGGGCGTCAATGTAGTCGTCCAGCAGCAGGGCGGCAACGGTGCCGGGGATACAGGCCACCGCAACCTTGCACCAGAGGGACAGCGTCTTCTGCTTCAGCATCACGCCCCCCTGGGGGTTTTTGGCGAAGGGCCAGAGCTGGTTCCAGAACAGGACCACCACCGCCAGGATGGCGCCCAGCTGAATCACCACGAAGAACATCTCCTTGAAGGCGTCGGAGGCGTCCAGCCGGAGAAATTCATCCACCAGCAGCATATGGCCCGTGGAGCTGACAGGCAGCCATTCGGTGATCCCCTCTACGATGCCGAGAAAAATCACCTTCAGCAGTTCCAGCACAGAAAGTCCCCTTTCAATTTCATGTTTTGTCATTATACCACAGGAAAGCAGGTTTTACAACCTCGATTTTTGCAAAAATCCGTTGCGTCCGGTGTGGAAATATGGTAGGATACAGGAAACGTATTTGTTCAGCAGGGGTGCCATGGCTGCGCCGATGCGCAGCTGTAAGACCCTGAAAAGTAATCCGCGCTATGGCCGCGCAGCTGCGCAGCCATAGCGGAGCAGATGCGAAGGAATCAACTCGAAAAACGGAGGAAACCGCTATGAAATTTATCTCCTGGAACGTTAACGGGCTCCGGGCCTGCGTAGATAAGGGCTTTTTGGAGGCCTTTCAACGCCTGGACGCGGATTTCTTTTCCCTGCAGGAAACCAAAATGCAGCCCGGCCAGCTGGAGCTGGAGCTGCCGGGGTACCGTCAGTACTGGTACTCCGCCGAGAAGAAGGGCTACTCCGGCACGGCGGTCTTTACCCGGCACGAGCCCCTGTCTGTCGCCTACGGCGTAGGCGTGGAGGAGCTGGACCACGAGGGCAGGCTCATCACCCTGGAATACCCGGGCTTTTACCTGCTGACCTGCTACACCCCCAACGCCCAGGAGGGGCTGAAGCGCATCGACTTCCGCATGGTCTGGGAGGACGCGCTGCGGGCCTACATGCAGAAGCTGGACGCGGTCAAGCCCGTGATCTACTGCGGCGACCTGAACGTGGCCCATGAGGAGATCGACCTGAAAAACCCCAAGCAGAACCGGGGCAACGCCGGCTTCTCCGACGAGGAGCGGGGCAAGTTCT
>JAGABH010000071.1 GCA_017614755.1 Oscillospiraceae bacterium | reverse complement strand
TCTCTTCGCCGCAGACGAAGGCGCCGGCGCCCAGGCGCAGGCCGATGTCAAACTTGAAGCCGGTGCCCATGATGTTGTCGCCCAGCAGGCCGTACTCACGGGCCTGGTCAATGGCGATTTGCAGACGCTTGACCGCGATGGGGTACTCGGCACGGACGTAGATGTAGCCCTGAGAAGCGCCGATGGTGTAGCCGGCGATGGTCATGGCTTCGAGAACGACATGGGGATCGCCTTCCAGGACGGAACGGTCCATGAAAGCGCCGGGGTCGCCTTCGTCGGCGTTGCAGCAGACGTACTTCTGGTCGTTGTCATAGGCCTTGGCGAACTTCCACTTCAGGCCGGTGGGGAAGCCGGCGCCGCCGCGGCCGCGGAGGCCGGAGTCCAGCAGAGTCTGGATCACGTCGTCGGGCTTCATCTCGGTGAGGACCTTGCCCAGGGCCATATAGCCGTCGCGGGCAATGTACTCGTCGATGTTCTCGGGGTTGATGACGCCGCAGTTGCGGAGGGCAACACGGAGCTGGGACTTGTAGAAGGTGGTGTCGTTGAGGGAGACGTTGGCGCCGGGCTGGGTGATTTCAGCGCCTTCCTTGTACTCCAGACGGGTCACGATACGGCCCTTGAGCAGATGCTCCTCCACGATCTCGGGGATGTCTTCCGGGGTCACGCGGGAATAGAAGGTGCCCTCGGGGTAGACGATCATAACGGGGCCCAGGGCGCAGAGGCCGAAGCAGCCGGTCTGCACGATCTTGATTTCATTGTCCAGGCCCTTGGCCTTCAGCTCTTCCGCCAGGCGCTCGCGCACCTTCTGGGAGCCGGAGGAGGTACAACCGGTGCCTCCGCAAATCAGTACATGAGAACGATACATATTCGCTGTTCCTCCTTACTTCTCTTCGGCGCCGATGGTGTACTCGGTGACGACCTTGCCGCCCTTGAGGTGCTCCTCGGCCACGCGGCGAGCCTTCTCTGCGGTCATCTTGACGTAGGTGACCTTCTCCTTGTCGGCCTCATAGACCTCCACGATGGGCTCATAGCGGCACAGGCCGATGCAGCCGGTCTGGGTCACGGTAACCTTCTCGCCAAGGTCGAGCTTGCTGACCTCCTCCACGAGGGCGGACAGAACGGGTCTGGCGCCGGCCGCGATGCCGCAGGTGGCCATACCGACCACGGCGCGGATGCTGCCGCTGCCGGAGCGCATGGTGACATTGTCCTTCATGCGATCACGAATTGCTTGAAGTTCCGCCAAAGTTTTCATAGTACGTTCCTTTCTTGGTTTATTTATTTCCTTTTTAATTGTTGCTTTTTCTGTAGGGGCGGCCGCCTGTGCCCTTCATGGGGATTGGCCGCCCGCAAGGGGCAAACGTGCGGTTTTGCGGGTGCCCATTGGGCGCCCCTACGGGGGTTCAGGTTCCGGGTTCAGGGTTCCGCGTCTCCTATTGCCTGTTGCCTGAACTCGAAGAGTCACGAAGTATGCCTGCTGCCTATTCGCCCTTGAGGCTCCCCTCGATCCACAGCAGCACGTCCGGGGTGTTCAAGGGGATGTCCGGGCCCAGGACGGCTCGGATTTCCAGGGTGTCCAGGACGATGTCGCCCTCGGGACGCCGATACTCGAACAGCCAGTCGATGTCGGGGCTGCCCTGAATCAGGGTGACGATGGAGCCCGCGTAATCTCCCACGGGGACGCAGTCCAGGTGGTCAATTTGGAAGGTGGCGCGGACCGTGGTGCCGGTGGGAGGAACAATGGAGGATTCAATCTCCAGGGTGCCTCCGGTCTGCTCCGCCGCCAGCTTTAACAGCGGCAGACCCATGCCCACAGGGCGGGTGGTCCGGGTGGTGGTGAAGGGGTCCGTCACGGTGGCGACGAATTCCGGCGGCATACCGCAGCCGTTGTCGATGATGGACAGGGTTCGCCAGCCCTCGGCCTCTT
This sequence comes from Oscillospiraceae bacterium, assembly GCA_017614755.1. Lineage (GTDB taxonomy): Bacteria > Bacillota > Clostridia > Oscillospirales > Oscillospiraceae > JAFRPC01. The sequence continues at coordinate 1,777 of JAGABH010000071.1, read as the reverse complement.
CCAGACGGATCACAATCCGATCCGCCCCGGCCTTGACGGAGTTCTTGGCCACATCTAAGATGTTCAGTGCAAGCTCCTTCATCGGTTCCTCCTATCGAGTCACTAATGACGAATCAATCGTCACCACGGATTGCGGCTTGCGATCAGGGATAGTGCTTAGCGCCCGGTGCCTGGTGCCTGGTGACTGACAATCCCTTCCCTGAGCAGGGCGATCAACGAATCCCGCACCTTCTGGGAGGAATAGGGCTCGTCGTCCAGCTCAATCCACTGGCTTGCTTCCCGCATGGATTCCAGGCGGTGGGCGTCGGAGGAACAGAGCAGACGGCGGTTTTCCAGGCCGTAGTCCTTGGCGTACCGGGCCCGGTTGTCCGGGTCGTTCAGCTCCAGGGTGGGGAAAAAGGGCTTCTCGGGCAGAGCGCCCAGGATCCCGATGATCCCGTTGGAGGGCCGGTCGATGTGGGCCGGAAAGGCTGCGCCGCCGTGGCGCAGAGCCAGGGCCGTGCCTGCCTCCAGATCCAGCCGGGTGGCGGGAATCAGCAGGTTTGGCTCCTCCCCGAGAATCTTATCTTCTTCATCCATGTAAAACTGGTTGCCGAAGACCGCAGGTTTGTTTTTGATGGGCAGCCGCATGGTCCGGACCTCTGCCTCAAAGGCCTCCGCCGCCTCCAGGGTGGGGAACAGACAGACCAGGTGGATTTCCTCGGCGGTGGTCAGCTCCATCCCCGGCACGCCTACGATGCCGTAGGCCTTGCAGGCCTTCAGAAAGGCGCCGCAGTTGCCGCAGGTGTTGTGGTCCGTCAGGGCCGCAAGCTGAAGCCCGCAGAGGCTTGCCATGCCCGCCATATTGGCGGGGGTCATGTCGTCGTCCCCGCAGGGGGACAGGCAGGAGTGCATATGCAGGTCGTAGAAATACCGACTCATAGCAGCGCCGCCACCTTCGCGCACAGGGGGAAGGCCGCCTGGGGAGAACGGTAGAGATTGATTCCCTTTCGCTCCGCCAGCTCCGTCACCCCCGGGTCCGGCTGGACGTCCTCGGCCAGAATAACCATGGCCGCGTCCGTCAGGGTCGCGACGGCGATGATGTTGTTGTTGGACATGATGGTGATCCAGGCGTCCCCGGCCTGGGCGCGGCCCATGACCCAGGAGAGCAGGTCTCCGGTGTAGCCGCCGGTGACCTCCCGGTCCGGCTCCGCCTCCCAGACGGGCTCCAGCTCCAGGGCAAGGGCAAGCTCCTTGACGGTCATTTCTCCGCGCCTCCTTCCGGATTCTTGTGCAGACGCCGCCGCAGCAGAACCACGCAGTCCTCCGGCACGGCTTCCCCCTTCACCACGTCCTCGGCAAAGGCCCGACAGGTGGGGGCGCCGCAGGAGCCGCAGTCGATCCGGGGAAGCTGGGCGTGGAGCTCATCGATCCGCATCATCATCTGCATGGCCTCGAAGCGATCCTCCGAAAGGCTGTAGGTGGGGATGTAGTCGTTGATGGGGGCGTCCAGCACGGCATCGGGGGGCACGTAATCGGGCCCCTGATCCTTCACGTCCAGATAGTTACGGTTGTGAGGCAGGCCGTGCCGGAAGGACAGCAGCCTTGCCTTGGCAATGTAGGGATTCTCCACTGTGGCGGCGCCGCCCACGCAGCCTCCCGGGCAGGCGTTGAGCTCCACAAATTCCAGATGGGGGAATTTTTTGTTCTCAATGGCGTCCAGGACCTGAATGGCGTTGTCCATATCGTCCGCCGCCAGATAGCGGTCGTCGAACAGACCTTCCGCCTCCCCGCCGGA
>JAGABH010000070.1 GCA_017614755.1 Oscillospiraceae bacterium | reverse complement strand
GGCTGCGGGGCTTCGGTCTCAGCGGGCTCCGTTTCGCTGAGCTCCGTGGGGACGGGAACGTCGGGGGCTTCCGTGTTGGTGACGTGGATCTCCACCGGCAGGGTGGGAGCGGTGGGGTCGTTCCGCAGGTTCTCGCCGGTGTCCACCATCAGGATATTGCCGGTTTTTGTGAACAGATTGTTTTTTGCCCAGCGGTAGCCGGCTGCGCCGCCGACTACCACACCGGCGGCCACCACGCCCAGAACCACCTTGCCGATCACCGTGGAGAAGAAGGGCTTTGTGGCGTGGAGCACCACAGGCGCGGCGGCGGAGGCCACGGTCTTGGCTCCGGCGGCGGCTCCGGCCTTGGTCAGGGTCTTTGCCAGGGCGTAGGCGGGCTCCCGGGCGGGCAGAGGCATACGCTTCAGCAGGCCTCCCAGGAAGGCCATGGGGGAAAGCCCGTAGAGCTTCACGCCCTGCTTTTCCAGGCGCCGCACCTCGGCCTCCACTCGCTTCCGGCCCAGGTGGAGCTGGGTCTTGACGGTGCCCTGGGTGATGTTCAGGGTCTCGGCGATCTCCTTGATGCTGTACTGTTCATAGTAGTACATACCGACGATCAGCTTCTGCTTCTGGGGCATCTGATCCAGGATCTCCCGCACCAGGCGGGCAGCCTCCTGCTTGTCGATCTGCAGCTCCGGCTGGTAGCCGTCCCGGGTTTCCTCGAACTGAGGCTCCTCCTCTTCCGCGTTTGCCAGATCCGTGAAGCACAGAGGCTGATCCTTATTCAACTCCTTGATGGCCTCGCGGACTGCGATCCGCCGCAGCCAGGGCAGAAAAGCTTCCGGCTTTTCCAGCTTCGCCAAGCCCTGCCAGGCCAGAAGAAAGGCATTCTGATGGATGTCCCAGGCGGCGTCCTCGTCCTGAACCATAGAGTAGATGGTACGGTAGACGGTGGGACCGCTCTGCCGATAGAGCTCGGCGAAGGCCTCCTGATCTCCGGCCTGGGCCTGCCGAATCAGCTTCGGGGAGATTTCAATGCGTTTCACTTCTCTCATGTTCTTTTCTCACTTTCGTCTGTTTCTCAGCCGGGGAAAAGATTTCTGTACCCGGTATATCATATTTTGGAGAGGATTGCAACGGGCTTGCTGCCTTTTCCGGCGGATCGTGGCAGCTTAGGGTCTGCCGCAGGGCCAGCAGACCCTGCCGGAGCCGCGCCGGATCGGGGTCGATCCACGCAATTAGCCCCCGATAGAGGGGACCAAAATCGTCTTCCATACCCCACATCACCTCCGGAATGATTCGTTCTACCTATATAGATATCCAAAATCGAAAAAAGGTTGAAGAAAAAAATAAAATTTTTACGGGCGCTCAATATTCACCGGAAGCTCCGTCTGCGAATGATTTTTTGCTTTACAAACCCGGCCTTTTCTGATATAATCCCTTGGCGCTATCCAAGAAACAAGGAGGAAACAAGAATGAAACTCAAAAACATGATTGCGCTTCTGCTGGCGGTATGCCTCTGCATGGGCCTCTGCGCCTGCGGCGGCTCCGATCCGAAGGAGACCACCTCTGCCAGCCAGGGAAAGCCGGAAGATACTGCCACGGATGCCCCGAACACCACCGAGGCCCCTGCCGCTCAGGCCCAGACTGCGACCTGGGGCGACTGGACCATCGACGTTCCCGCCGGCTGCGAGCTGAAGGGCGGCGGCTTCATGGATGAAAATGACGGACGCTACTTCTCCGTGAAGAAGTCCAGCTTCTCCTACTTTGACTTCTCCGCCGACGGAGAAGAGCAGATTATGAACCACTACAACTACAACAAGAGCGCTTATACCAACGAACAGAAGGACGTGAGCGGCACCTTCGGCGGCACCGAGTGGACCGGCTTCCAGTACAGCGACGGCTTCGGCGGCTACGGCTTTGAGGCCTATGCCACCGTGGACGGCGAAATGATCCGCGTTTCCGCCGTGGGCTATGCCTTTGACAGCGAGCTTGCCAACGCGGTCCTCAGCTCCCTGAAGCATACCCCTTCCGCCGACCCGGAGCCCCAGCCTTCTGAGTCCGAGCCCGAGACGGAGCCCGCGGACACCGCCGCTTCCACAGAGGCCACGGAGTATGAGCCCAGCGAGGGCGCACCGGTCTATGCCAGGAGCATTGAGTTCAGCGATATGATGATGGGAATCCGGGAAGGCTACACCGAGCTGAAGAACGGCCTGCCCTCCATGTATGTGATGCAGAACGACGCCACCGGCGGCAAAGTTACCATTCAGAATATGGCCGGTACAGCCGAGGACAAGGTAGCCGCCATCATGTCCGGTCTGGATTATGAGAAGCGGGAGATGGACCGCAACGGAATGCACTGGATCGTCGCTTCCGTGGACGGCTTCTACTGCTTCGCCGCCGATGTCGGCAGCAACGTGCTGATGGTGAACATCGACTACGAGGGTACCGACGAAGAGATGGAAGACCTGATGTTCTGCTTCTACACCAAGAGCAGCGACTGATTGAACACAAAAAAACGGGGCATCGCGCAGCGAACGCGGTGTCCCGTTTTATACTGTCGATTTTCTACACGCTGAACAGCAGTTCGGCGTAGGCGGGGAAGGGCCAGTCTCCGGGGGGCATCATGGCCTCTGCCTGGTCGCAGGCCGCCCGCAGCAGGGCCATAGCCGGGCGCAGTTTATCCCGGATGGCGGCTGCCTGCAAAGAAGCGGAGGCGATTGCCGCAGCATCCCCGGTTTCCTGCTCCACTGCCCGGGCCCGGGCGTCGATGGCGTCCGACAGGGCGCAGAGCTTTTCCACCCGGTCGGCCTCGTAGGCGCAGGGCAGGGCGGGGTCGAAGGCCCGCTTGGCTCCGGCGGCGGCTGCCAGCTTTGCTCCGAAGGCGCTGACGGCGGGGAGAATCTCCTGCCGGACCATGGAGAGCATGGTTTTCGCCTCAATGTGGATGGTTTTGCAGTAGTTGTCCAGCAGGGCTTCGCAGCGGGCGGCCAGCTCCGTCAGGGAGTAGACCCGGTGCCGCTTGAAGAGCTCCACGTTCTTTTCGTCCAGCAAATGCGGCAGGGCGTCCGCCGCGGTGGGGTAGTTGCAGAGCCCCCGCTTTGCGGCCTCCTCCAGCCAGGCCTGGTCGTAGCCGTTGCCGTTGAAGATGATCCGCCGGTGGTCCCGGAAAGTCTCCAAAATCAGCTGATGCAGGGCGGCAGGGAAGTCCTCCGCCGCCTCCAGCCGGTCGGCAAAGATGCGCAGGGACTCCGCCACGGCAGTGTTGATCATTATGTTGGCGCAGGCGATGCTGTCGGCGGAGCCCACCATGCGGAACTCAAACTTGTTGCCGGTGAAGGCAAAGGGGGAGGTGCGGTTCCGGTCCGTGTTGTCCCGGGCGAAGCGGGGCAGGGCGTCCACCCCCAGCTTCAGGGTGGTCTGCTGGGCGGCGTTGTAGGGCCGCTGGGCCACAATGGCGTCCATAATGGCGGTGAGTTCGTCTCCCAGGAAGATGGATACCACGGCTGGGGGCGCCTCATGGGCCCCCAGCCGGTGATCGTTCCCGGCGGTGGCCGTGGAAATACGGATCAGGTCCTGATAGTCGTCCACGCCCTTGATGACGGCGCAGAGGAAGAGCAGGAACTGGGCGTTCTCATAGGGAGTGTCGCCGGGGGAGAGGAGATTGATTCCCGTGTCCGTAGCGATGGACCAGTTGTTGTGCTTGCCGGAGCCGTTGACCCCCGCAAAGGGCTTTTCGTGGAGCAGGCATACCAGGTCGTGCCGCAGGGCCACCTTTCGCATGATCTCCATGGTCAGCTGGTTCTGGTCCGTGGCGATGTTGGTGGTGGTGTAGACCGGGGCCAGCTCATGCTGGGAGGGGGCGACCTCATTGTGTTCGGTCTTGGCCAGAATCCCCAGGGCCCAGAGCTCCCGATCCAGCTCCTCCATGTAGGCGGCTACCCGTGGCTTGATGGAGCCGTAGTAGTGGTCGTCCATCTCCTGCCCCTTGGGGGGCGGGGCCCCGAAGAGGGTCCTGCCGGTGAAGATCAGGTCCTTCCGCCGCTGATAGAGGGCCCGGTCAATAAGAAAATACTCCTGCTCCGCCCCCACGCAGGTGCGTACCTTGCGGACCTCGGTGTTGCCGAAGAGCCGCAGAATCCGCAGCGCCTGCCGGTTGAAGGCGTCCATGGAGCGCAGCAAAGGGGTCTTCTTGTCCAGCGCCTCGCCTCCGTAGGAGCAGAAGGCGGTGGGGATGCAGAGAGTTTTGCCCTTGAGGAAGGCATAGGAGGTGGGGTCCCAGGCAGTGTAGCCCCGGGCCTCAAAGGTGGCCCGCAGGCCGCCGGAGGGGAAGGAGGAGCCGTCGGCTTCTCCCCGAATCAGCTCCCGGCCGGAGAATTCCGGAATGATCCGCCCGTCGGAGGCGGGGCTGATGAAGCTCTCGTGCTTCTCCGCGGTGATGCCGGTCATGGGCTGGAACCAGTGGGTAAAGTGGGTGGCCCCGTGCTCCAGGGCCCAGGTCTTCATGGCGGCGGCTACCGCATCCGCCACGGCAGGCTCCAGCTCGGAGCCCTGGTCGATGGTTCGGCGCAGCTTCTGATAGACCTCCGCCGTCAGAGCGGCCTTCATCACCCGGTCGTCGAATACCAGCCGCCCAAAGCAGTCAAAATCGTGATCCATAGCAATATCCTCGGATTCAATTTAGAATGCCCCTATTATAGTGTATAAAAATGCGATTGTCAAGCAAAGCGAAATCGGAAAAATCAGATTCAAAGGAAGGGATCCGAGGACCGCTTGTTAGGACGGCAGTGGACCGACGGAGCCGCCGCCGGACGGGGCTTCACCGAGGAAAGTCAGGCTTGCGCAGGCCGCGGCAAGGCCTGCGCTCTGTTCTCCGGTGGAGCATTGTCGAAGCCTGTCGAATAAGCACGAGAGGCGTCGAGAAAGGTCAAAACTGACCCTTGTGCCGATGGAGACGATTGGATAGCCCTGAGTCGTAGGGATTGATTATGCCCACAGAGCGGGACAATCAATCCGGCCGTCGCATAGGCGGCAAATGCAAAACGCCGGGACAGGCAGTGCGCTTCCTGCGCAGTTCCTTTTGTGCTGGAGGCCTTGCTCTGTTTGAGGATTTCGGCGAACGGTCAAAAATGGTACGAAACCCGTTATACCACAAAGATGAATGAATATATAATATATATTATGAATATTTTTTACAAAAATGCTGACATTTGAATTACTTTCCGGTATAATCATGTATATGTTGCAGCACGAAATCACGAAAACTAAATAAATTAACGAAAGGAATTTAGTTATGAAGCGATGTATTGCATTGATCCTGGTCGTGGTCCTGACCGTATCTGCGCTGAGCATTTGTGTATTTGCGGCCTCCAACAGCGAATCCGGAAAGTATAAATCAAGAAACTACTATGGAGTAATTTCCTGTTCTGACACAGCGGCTACCGGAAGTATGCGTTGGGATGGGACGCAGTATAACGTTAAGTGCAAGGTCACGGTGTATTATCATAATCGGGACACTGGAAGACCAGGCCAGAAAATGGAAAGTTCCCCTTCCCAGCAGAATTATGCAAGCAAAACGGTGTCTGTTGATAATAAGTGTGTCGCTGAACGTGCTGGATATTACGGATACATTGGAGAGACTTATATAATTTGTAACCTCGAGGCATACCCCGGCAGATAACTTCCACAGGTAATTTGCCGTTGGCCCGGCGGAAAACCGGGCCAACGGCCTTTGAAACGGAGAATCATATATGAAAAAACCAATCTCTTTTGCTGTTCTGCTCGCCGTGTTTTTTTCTGCTGGCCGCCTGCGACAAAGCGCCGCAGGGGGGCGAAACCGAATCCGGAGAGAGTCTTGAAAGCGCCGATACCGCGGCCGTCTCTGAACCTTATGTGCTGAAGACTGCCCCCGAGGATCAAAATCAAGCTTCCCCCGGGGTCGCTTTTGTGGAAACGCCGGAAGGATACTATTACCCTTGCAGCAGGGAAACCTCGAAGGGCAATGCATATTTGATCTACTTTTGTCCCAGAGGGGGAGATGCGTTCCGTCCCCTTTGCAGCAAGCCAAACTGCTCCCATAATAACGAAAACTGCAACGCCTGGGTCGGTTTAATTTGTCTTGATTTAGGGTATTATAACGGCGGCCTTTATACGGTGGAAGTTTCCATTCATATAAACGTGGTCAGGATGAATCTGGATGGCACCGACCATCGGGTGGTTGCGACTTTGGATGAATCCGTCGCGGAGAACTTTGGTTTGGAGTTCAAGTTTCACCACGGAAAACTCTTTATTTGGGGAAGAGCGTCATTTGATCTTCCCTTGGAGGAACAGGAGGAGCACCTGCTGGTTTTGGATCTGACGGATTATTCACAAAAGGAGCTTGCATCGGATTTTCTGCGCACAGCAAGTCTGCCGCTGTACTATAAGTTTTACAAGGATAAGCTGTGTATCTGCTGGGGACGGGAGATAGAAGCCAGACATACGAGAATTATGACCCCTACAAAGAAAAGCTGATCGAGGTGGACGCGGTCACCGGAGAAGCCGGAGTGGTACTGCCTCGTTCGATCAACGGCCTTTATGTGACGGATTCCACGTGGTATTTTTTTGAGCCGGATCGGACTTCCCGGGGCTACAAAGCGGAAAACGTCGAACCCGGCTTCCGGGAGTACGACCCGGAAAGCGGGACGATTCAGGATAAAGGCCTTCCCACGGAGGATATTCTTAATGCGTTCTATGACGAAGATTTCATTTACGCGGGTGGATTTCCACGCAATAACGACAGAGACCAGACCCTGTATTTTTTGTCCAGAGATTACAAGCTGCTGGACAGAATCGAGTTAAGTGATATATTTCTCTATGCGGTAGCAAGCGACCGAGTCTATTTTTATGAAGGTCGCGATTTGATTATTTCCCATTACATCGACAAATCCCAAATCGGCAGCGGGGAGCTGACACTCGTGCCCATTAAAACGGTTGGATAATTCCAAATGAATTGGAACGGAAGGAATAGAAACAATGCAAATGGTAATCAACAATCTGTCAAAATCCTACGGAGAAAAGCTGGCGCTGGACGGATTTACATATTCGTTCCGTCCCGGTGTGACGGCGATCCTGGGGCCTAACGGCGCGGGAAAAACGACGCTGATGAATCTTATTACCGACTGCACCAAGCGCCAGAGCGGAGAGATTCTCTATGACGGCACGGATATCTTGAAGCTGGGCCGGGAATTCCGGAAGCGGCTGGGCTTCATGCCCCAGAGTCAGGGAATGTACGAGCAAATGACCGCCCAGGATTTCCTGGCCTATATGGCGGAGATCAAGGGTATCCGGAAAAAGACCGCTGCGAGGCAGATTCGGGAGCTTCTTTCTGTGGTTAATCTGGAAAATGCCGCCCATCAGAAAGTGGGCGGATTCTCCGGCGGTATGCGGCAGCGAGTCCTGCTGGCCCAGGCGATGCTGGGTACGCCCGAAGTGCTGCTGCTGGACGAGCCTACGGCGGGCCTCGATCCCGAGGAGCGTATCCGGCTTCGGGGCTACATTGAAAAGCTGGCCGTTGACAAGATTGTGCTGATTACCACCCATATCACCAGCGACGTGGAGACCATCGCCGATGAAATCCTGCTGATGAACCACGGAAAGCTGCTTTTTGCCGCCGACCGGGCAGAGTTTATCTCCGGCTGCGGGGCCGGTTCTCTGGAGGACGCTTACATCAAGCGGCTGCATACGCTATGAGAGAGGGAAGACGGGTATTGTTTGCTCCCGCTCTTTGGGGGCTGCTGGCGCTGCTGCTGGCGTTCAATCTGGTCCTTGCGGTGACCCAGGACTGGCGCACGGAGGAGTTCTACGAGGATTACCGGGCCACGCTGTCGGAACTGATGTCGGTCACCACCGACGAGGCATTGGAGCGGGTCGAAACCGAGATGTCCACAGCGCAGGCGTATGGACTGCTGGAATTGTATCGGAGTGAAGAAGATTCGGAAATCAAGGCAATGCTGCACGGTCAGCTTATAGACGAATTCGGAGAGGACTTCGAAAGCGTGATTTCGGCCAACGCTGGTTCGGAAAGCATATGGCGGAGCGAGGTGCTGGATGTTCTGGAGGCACAGCTCCGGCATCTTCGGGATTATCCCGAGCATTTGATCCAGGTGCAGAACAATGTGGAGACCATGAAGGCGCTGTCCATTTTCAACAAGGAGGGCAGCTTTTCCTCCCGGAACATTGAAAAGACAGGCCGGGATTTTCCCACCTCCGTGGAGCTGCGGCTGGATAACGACTTTGCCGTTACCGCTCTGGTGACAGATTCCCTGGGGGGCTACACCCTCCTGATCTTTACGCTGTTTCTGACCCTGCAATTTTTGGTTGAGCGCAAGCGGGGCCTGTGGAGTCTTGTCCACGGCACTGCCGACGGCAGGCAGCGGCTTGCGGTCCGGCGCGGCTGGATTCTCCTCCTGGGCGTCGCCGTGGGAACACTGGTTCTGCTGGGCGGAAAGCTGTTTTTCTATGGGATTCACTATGGCGGGCTGGGTTCTCTTTCCCGCAACGTACAGTCCATCGCCGTGTTTAACGACTTCCCGTGGGTCATGCCGGTCTGGACCTTCCTGATTGGGTATTTTGTGTTGAAGATTCTCGGTATGTGGCTGGTTGGCATGGCGGTTTGGGCAATTTTGCAGTCCGTCAACCATCTTCCTCTGGCCCTCGGGGTCGCCGGAATTGCCCTGGCAGGAGAATATGCGCTGTTCCGCTTTATTCCGGACAGCTATGTGATTGTTATCTTCCGTTATGTAAACCTGTTCGCACTGGTGGACGTGCCCCAAATCGCGCTGCACTATCTGAATCTCAACTTCTTCGGCTGGCCGGTACAGGGCTTCCTGCTGTCCATCGGCCTGATCCTGCCGCTGCTTGGTCTGCTGCTGGGAGCCAATGTCCTTCTGGCAGCCCGGAAAAAACCGGTGTCCCGGCAAAACTCCCTGCTTGCGGTGATGGATCGGATTCGCATGCCCTTCTCCAGATTTGTCAGCCGTCTGCGGCTGTTTGGCATGGAGCTGTTTAAGGTTCTCTGGCTGCAAAAGGGCCTGCTGATTCTGCTTCTTGTCGCGGTGTATTGCTTTGGGGTTCTGGAATTGCAGCGTCCCGTGCATGATCTGTATGAGGCGGATACCGCGTCGTATTCTGCCTCCATGCAGGGCCCGATTACGGAGGATGTTCTGGCGCAGATCGACGCCAAAATCAGCGAGTACTCGGCATACCCCCCCAGCGAAATGATGATGAGTCAGCTGGACATTCTCGGCCGTCTGCGGGAAAGGTGCGAGGCCAGCCTGGCCGCCCGGGATGGACGGTGGCTGATCGATCCCCAGCCCTTTGCCGTGCTGATGGGATTCCAGAAAGAGAATTCCGGCGGTCAGAATTATCAGCGCGAAATTGCCGTGGTGCTCTTGCTGGTGCTGGTTCTGCTGCTCAGCGGAGTCTTCTCTCAGGAGCACCAAAGCCGGGTGACGCAGCTGCTCCGGGGCGGCGGGGTTCTCTGGCGGAAAAAGCTGGGGATGACGGTCCTGATGACTGTCCTGGTCTGGCTGCTTTTTGAGGCGGGAGAGTTCTGGCAGCTGCATCGGGAGTATGGTTCCCTGGCCCTGGCCGCCCCGGCCCAAAGCTTCGACTACTTTGCGGAGCTTCCCTATCAGGTCAGCCTTGGGGTGGCGGTTGCGGTTTTCCTGCTGCTGCGCCTGCTGGCTATGCTGGCGGCTGCCGGCGTCATTCTGCTGATTTCCTGCCTTTGCCGGAAAAACAACCTGTCGCTGCTGGCCGCCTGTGCCGTTTTGGTCCTGCCGGCCTGCCTGAGCTATATGCAGATCAATGTGCTGGACTCGGTTTCTCTGGTCAAGCTGTTCTCTCCCCTGGAGGCGGACAGCACGGGATACATCGCGGCTGCCGTCATAGGCTGTGCCTGCCTTGGCCTGACCTATTGCCGCTGGGTCCGCAGAAGCAGCGCCAATCAATAATCCCAAAGCCG
>JAGABH010000069.1 GCA_017614755.1 Oscillospiraceae bacterium | reverse complement strand
TGCACGGCGGGAATCCGGGAGGAGCCGCCGACCAGCAGAACCTTGCTCAGCTCGCTGGACTGCAGGCCGGCGTCGGACATGGCCTGACGCACGGGCCCCATTGTAGCTTCCACCAGATGAGCGGTCAGCTCATTGAACTTGGCCCGGGTCAGGGTGACGTTCATGTGCTTGGTGCCGTTGGCGTCTGCAGTGATATAGGGCAGGTTGATTTCGGTCGACATGACGCCGGAGAGCTCAATCTTAGCCTTTTCGGCGGCTTCCTTCAACCGCTGCATGGCAACCTTGTCGCGGCTGAGGTCGATGCCGTCGGTCTTCTTGAACTCGGCCACAAGGCAGTCGATGATGGCCTTGTCGAAGTCGTCGCCGCCCAGATGGGTGTTGCCGGCCGTGGAGAGGACCTCCACAACGCCGTCGCCGATGTCGAGGATGGAGACGTCGAAGGTGCCGCCACCCAGGTCATAGACCATGATCTTCTGCTCGGCTTCCTTGTCCACGCCGTAAGCCAAGGCCGCGGCGGTAGGCTCGTTGATGATTCGCTTGACCTCGAGGCCCGCGATCTTACCCGCGTCCTTGGTGGCTTGACGCTGGGCGTCGTTGAAGTAAGCGGGGACGGTGATGACGGCCTCGGAGACGGTGCCGCCCAGATAAGCCTCGGCGTCTGCCTTCAGCTTCTGGAGGATCATGGCGCTGATCTCCTGGGGAGTGTAGTTCTTGTCGTCAATGGATACTTTGTAGCTTTCGCCCATGTGACGCTTGATGGAAGAGATGGTGCGGTCGGCGTTGGTGACGGCCTGACGCTTTGCGATCTGGCCGACCATGCGCTCGCCGGTCTTTGAGAATGCCACCACAGACGGGGTGGTGCGGCTGCCTTCCGCGTTGGCGATGACGACGGACTCGCCGCCTTCCATCACGGCCACGCAGGAATTGGTGGTGCCAAGGTCAATACCGATAATCTTACTCATTGTAGTTTCCTCCTATATGAAAGTGTATGGTTTAACATAGTTGAATACGCGGGCCGATGTGGGCACACTTCGTGAGTCTCCGACTTCGGCCCCTACGGGTTAATTCGCCACCTGCACAACGGCGTGGCGGATGACCTTCTCGCCGATGCGGAAGCCCTTTTGGAAGACCTGGGCGATGACGTTCTCTCCCAGCTCCTCGTTCTCTATGTGCATGACCGCGTTGTGGGCGTTGGGGTCAAAGGGGTCGCCTGTTTCACCGAACTCCTCCACGCCCAGGCCGGTCATAATCTTTTTCAGCTCGGTCATAATCAGCTCCACGCCCTTTTTGTAGGCCTCGTCGCTGGTTTCGTTGGCCAGGGCCCGTTCCAGGTTGTCGTAGACGGGCAGGAACTTCGTCACGGTGTCGGCCTTGGCGTCGGCGTAGCGGGCGTCCTTTTCCTTGATGCTGCGCTTGCGGAAGTTGTCGTACTCCGCCGCCAGCCGAAGGTATTGATCCTGCTTCGCGGCCAGAGCCTTCTGGGCCTTTTCCAGCTCCGTCTCCTGGGGAGTTTCCTCCACGGGAGCTTCTTCCTTTTGGGTCTCTTCTGCCGGAGCCTCGGTCTCAGGCGCTGCGGTCTCCTCTACGGGAGCTTCCGTTTCTTTTTCTTTATTTTTCTTGGACATGGCTATCATTCCTTTGCGATATTATGATCTGTTTTTCAAATGGCAATTTGAAAAACACCGAAACTTGTCATTTGTCGCTTGCTTCCGTTCCTTCGGTAAGCGCCGGCGGCGTCGCCGCGCCGCCCTTCTGGAACATCTTGCCCAGATTCTCGGCGAAATACCCCAGCTTGGCGGTGATCTTGGCGTAGTCCATCCGGGTGGGGCCCACCACGCCGATGGTGCCCTGCATCCCTTCGCCGATGTCGAAGCGCATCATCACCACGGAGGTGTCCTTCAGTTCCTTCGCCACGTTTTCCGGGCCCACCAGGAACTGCACCGGCCCGTCCTTGGGCAGGACGGCGGGCAGATTGGAGATCAGCTCTTCGTCCAGGGTTTCAAAGACCTCCTGGGCTTTGGCGGCGTCCTTGTATTCGGGCTGCCCCAGCAGCCGCATCTGGCCCGTCAGGTGGACGTCTCCGTGCTGCTGCCGCAGACATTCCAGGGTGAAGTCCATCACCAGGGGAGCCAGGGGGCTGGCAGCGCCGGCGGAGCGGGTAATCTTTTCCAGCAGCTCGCCGGTGATCTCTTCGGCGGTCAGGTCCGTCAGGCTGGCGTTCAGGACGGCGGCCAGCAGCTTCAGATCGGACTCGGACACGCTGACGGGCAGCTTAATGAGCTTGTTTTTCACCTGGTCGTCGGAGAGCATCAGCACCAGGATAATGCTGCCGGGGCCCGCCATGATCAGGTCGAAATGCTTGGCAACGGCTTCGCTGCGCCGGGTGGCCACGGTGTAGGCGGGCAGATCGGTCATTTTGGATACCAGCTTGCCCACTTGGGACATCATTTTGTCGAATTCCTGGCTTTTCAGCTCCAGGGCTTCGTTCAGGCTCCGGGTCTCGTCCAGGCTCAGCCGGTAGTCCTGCATGAGCTCGTCGATGTAGAGCCGATAGCCGGCGGGGGAAGGAACCCGTCCGGCGGAGGTGTGGGGCTGCTCCAGCAGGCCTATCTGGGTCAGCTCCGCCATCTCGTTGCGGATGGTGGCGGAGGAGCAGCTTACGTCGGGCAGGGCCGCGATGGCCTTGGAGCCTACGGGCTCCGCCGTGGAGACGTAGATGTCCACAATGGCCCGCAGGATTTGCTTTTGCCGGTCTGTCAGTTCCATTGAGGCGCCTCCTTTTCAAGGATGTCATTCTGAGGGAACAAAGAATCCGTTTCCCTCGCCTTTGGATTGGCACTCCGTTTGCGAAAGTGCTTAGCACTCTTTCCTTCTGAGTGCCAATATACACCCGCTTCCTGAAAATGTCAAGGACAATTTATAGAATTCACAAACTGTTCAATTGTTATTTCCCCGGAAATCCCGCCGTATCCGGAATTGATGCTTGCATTTTTATCGTTTTTATGTAATAATACCAACTTGATATAATCTTTTTTATAATAGGAGGAAAGGGGGCGGAATCGGATCGTGGATGACGTATATGAAGTAGACAACCGATACCCCGAGGTGGCCGAACCCTATGAAAGGATTCGGGGCGGCAGGCACCATGACCGCTTGAACGGCGCAAGAGCCTGCCGGACCGCCCGGGTCAACAGCCTGAAGCGGAGCTTTTGGACCTCCGCGGCGGCGGTGGTCGCCGCGGTGACCCTCCTGCTGGCTTCGCCCGGGGAAAAACCAAACGCTGTGGAGCCGGAGGCCTTTCTGGAGCCGGAGCTCAGCATTGTCGCCGCCGCCCGCCCCGAGGCGGACCGACTGGAATATCAATACAGGATCGAGCTGAATGACGCAGAGCAGGCGGAAGTAACCGTCGCCGCCCGCACAGCGGAGGGAGAATTGCTGGCCTCAGCCGGACCCTTCCTCCATACCCGAACGGAAAACGCCGAACCGCTGGCCTTCCTGATTCCCGGCGGGGAGGACTGTTCCAAGATCGTGCTGGAGCTGACCTGTACCTATACCCGGGAGGGCGAGACTCGGGAAAAACGAGCCGCCAGGGAGCTGGAGCTGGCAAATGCCCCGCCTGAGACAGTGACCGAACAGACCGAACCGGAGGAGACGGAGACCGAAGCCACGGAGCCCTTTGTGGAGCCAACGCTGACCATTACCGACGCTGCCCTGACCGACAGGGACCTGAGCCCCCTGACCTACGGCTATCAAATCGAGCTGAATTCCGCCCGGGAGATGGAGATTCGGGCGGAAGTGACCGCCGACAGCGGCGAGGTCCTGGGCAGCGACGGGCCCTATGTCCACAAGGCCTCTGAGACCGCTCCCGCGCACGGCATAGACCTGAGCTGGACCAGGCGGCCCGCCGTGCTGACCTTGACTCTGACGGGCAGCTATATGGAGGGCGGCGAGGAAAGAACCGTCACCGCCAGCCGGGAGCTGGAGCTTCCGCCCTTTGAGGCCCCTGCTCTGACCATTATCGATGCCGAAGTGAACGGCTCAGAGCTGACCCCCCTTCGTTACCGATATGAAGTGACCCTGAACTCCGCCAAGGACCTGCGGGTTACGGCCGAAATCCGCTCCGACGCAGAGGAGGCCCTGGGCGCCGACGGACCCTACACCCACACGGAATCCGAGACTTCCCCGGATCACAGCGCGGCCCTGAGCTGGAGCACCCGGCCTGCGTCTCTGACCCTGACCCTCACCGGCACTTATACAGAGGACGGGGAGGAGAAAACCATCACCGTCACCAGGACCCTGGAGGCCCCCTTCACGGCCCCTGCCCTGGCGATTACCGAGGCCTCTCTGAACGGCTCGGCGGTGACGCCTCTGAGCTACCGTTACCGGGTGACCCTGAATTCCGCCGAGGATCTGCGGGTTTCGGTCATTGTCCGCTCCAACGGCGGCGACGACCTGGGCTCCGACGGACCCTTCACCCACACGGAATCCGAGACTTCCCCGGCCCACAGCGCCGCCCTGCGCTGGAGCAGCCGTCCCAGCTCCGTGACCCTGATTCTGGTGGGCACCTACAAAGAGAACGGCAAGCAGAAAAACATCTATGCCAGCCGAATCCTGGACGTTCCCATAGAGTCCTTCGATCCCCCAAACCTCAATATCAGCTCCGCCAAGATTGACGGCATAGACTCCAGTGTGGTGGTCTACAGCGCCGGAATCACCCTCCATGCCTCCAACCCGGTGACGGTCAACTTCACTGTGGTGGGCTCCGACGGCCGGAGCCGCGGCAGCGCCGGTCCCTTCACCTTTACCGAGAGCGGAAGCCTCAACGGGCGGACGATTACCTGCTCTTCCAACGCCAGCGACGATATGACCCTGGTTATGACCGCCTCCTATCAGATGAACGGCGAAACCAAAACGGTCACGGCCCGCAGGAGGCTGGAGAACGAGCCCTTTGTGTGGCCGAAGATCGAGCTGGATGCTTACTGGTACAGCGGAACAAAGGTCACATACACCTACAGCGTAAGCTTGAATTCCGCTCCCAAACTGCGGGTTCGGGTCCAGCTCTTCGGCGGCCTGGGCGACCTGTTGGAGGAGACGCCCAAGGCGGAGGTCACCAGCGGCAGCTATTCCGGCACCCTCGACCCCGGCAGCTCGACTTACACCTTAAAGGTCCTGGGCGAGTTCGACCACCTGGGCAAAACCTACACCGTAGAAGCCGTAGCGTACCGTCCCATCTATTCCGTTGCCGGGCCGAAGGGCGGCGGCCGTTCTGCCGATCCGAACCGAAGCGCGGCGCAGACAGAAGAAACAAACTGAAAGAGGAGAAACAGATATGAACAAGAAAAAATCCGGCGCGAAGGTCTATATTGCGATGGTGATCGTGGCCATCATCGCCCTGTTCCTGGCGAACCCCAGCTGGCTTCCGGTGTCTGCGGAGCTGAAGGAATCTATCACCGACGCCGAGCGCAGCAATCTGATCTTTACCCATGACGGGAAGACTACCGCGGCCCAGCTTGTGACCCTGGCTCTGGCCATCTGCCTGGTGTGGCTCTGCTACCAGATCGTGAAGCTCATCCTGAAGCTCATCGGCAAGCGGGGCAGCCGGACCTTCACCGTGACGGAAATGCTCACGGGTCTGCTGAAATACATCGCCGTGGTCGCGGCGGTGGTCTGGGGACTGACCATTCTGGGGGTGGACACCGGCGCAGTCCTGGCGGGCGTCGGAATCATCGGTCTGATTATCGGCTTCGGCGCCCAGAGCCTCATCGAGGATATCATCACCGGCGCCTTCATCATCTTTGAGAATCAGTACAGCGTGGGCGACATCATCGTTCTGGACGACGTCCGGGGCGTGGTGCGCAGCATCGGCGTCCGCACCACTGTCATCGAGGACGACGGCGGCAACCTGAAGGTGGTCAACAACTCCGATATCCGCAACTTCCAGAACCGCTCCCGGGTGGATTCTCTGGCTATTATCATCTGCGCCGTCTCCTACAAGTCAGACCTGCGGAAGCTGGAAAAGCTGATGCGGGAGGCTCTGCCCGGCACCAAGGAAAACCACCCCGAGCTGTATCTCAGCGACATCCGCTACATGGGCGTGGACGAGCTGGCGGAGAGCGGCGTGAATCTGAAATTCTCCGTGTACACCAGCGAGGAGACTTTCTTCCAGGCGCGCCGCGCCCTGAACCGGGACGTGAAGCTGCTGCTGGACGACAACGGCTTTGAGATTCCCTTCCCGCAGGTGGTCGTACATCAGGGGTAGGGCTTGCCCGAGAAAGCAAAGGCACCAGGTATCAGCAACCATGCATCAGGCACCGCCCTATGCCGTTCATATCAACAACTGCTATCCCCGTTCGATACCTTCTGGCATAAGTTGTCTTTCGGCAATGCCTCTGTTCGGAGTATGTTGCAAAGTCTAAATCCTTTCATCTTCGAACGGGGTAACTAAACATTTCTTTGCAACAGAGTTCAAGCGGTGTCTGATGCCTGATACCTGATGCCTCAAACAAACGTGACACACAAAGGAGCATAATCATGTCAAAAACGCTCGTACTGGCGGAAAAACCCTCCGTGGGCAAGGAGCTGGCCCGGGTGCTGGGCTGCAAGCGCGGCGCCGACGGCTATATGGAGGGGGACCGCTATATCGTTACCTGGGCCCTGGGCCATCTGGTGACCCTGGCGGACCCGGACGTGTACGATAAAAAACTGGAAAAATGGAACATGGACGATCTGCCCATGCTGCCGGAAAAAATGAAGTTGGTGGTGATCCCGGAGACCGCCCGCCAGTACAAGGTGGTTACGGCCCTGATGAAGCGCGCCGACGTGTCGGACCTGGTGATCGCCACCGACGCGGGCCGGGAGGGCGAGCTGGTGGCCCGGTGGATTATGGTGAAGGCCGGGTGGAACAAGCCGGCCCGCCGTCTGTGGATTTCCTCCCAGACCGACAAGGCCATCAAGGAGGGCTTTGCCAACCTGAAGCCCGCCAAGGACTACGACAACCTCTTCAAATCCGCCCAGGCCCGGTCCGAGGCGGACTGGCTGGTGGGTCTCAACGTCACCCGGGCCCTGACCTGCAAGCACAACGCCCAGCTCTCCGCAGGACGGGTTCAAACGCCGACTCTGGCGCTGGTGGTGGCCCGGGAAGAGGAAATTCGCAAATTCGTCCCCAAGGATTTCTACGGCCTCTGCGCCGAGCTGGAGGGCTTCCGGGCCAACTGGAAGGACGAAAAGGGCAACGGCCGCTCCTTCGACAAGGAAAAGCTGGAAGGACTTTTGAAGCAGTGCGAGGGCAAGGAGGCCGTCATCACCCAAATCTCCAAGATGAAGAAGCAGACCCCGCCCCCCGCGGCCTACGATCTGACGGAGCTTCAGCGGGACGCCAACAAGAAATACGCCTACTCCGCCAAGGAGACCCTGAACCTGATGCAGAGCCTCTATGAGCGCCACAAGGCCCTCACCTACCCCCGCACCGACAGCCGCTATATCTCCGACGACGTGGTACCCACCCTGCCGGACCGTCTCCGGGCGGTAGCCCAGGGGGAATACAAGGAGCTGGCCTGGGCGGTTCAGCGGAAAAAGCCCCTGCAAACCAAGTATCTGGTGAACAACGCCAAGGTCACGGACCACCACGCCATCATCCCCACCGAGGAGGCGGCCAGCCTCTACGATTTGACGGGGCCCGAGAAGAATATCTACGATCTGGTGGTTCGCCGCTTCCTGGCGGTGCTGATGCCGCCCTATGAATATGAATCCGTCTCCCTGACGGTGAAAATCGGCAGCGAGACCTTCACCGCCTCCGGCAAGCGGGTCCTGGACCCGGGCTGGAAGGCGGCCTACGATAAGAATTTCTCTGCCCTGGAGGACGAGGAGGAGGCCGAGGAAGAGGATCAGCGCCTCCCGGACCTGCAAAAGGGCCAGCGGCTCAAGCTGCGAAAGCTCCGCCTCACCAACGGCAAGACCTCTCCCCCCTCCCGCTACACCGAGGCCACCCTGCTGACGGCCATGGAGCATCCCCAGGGCCAGGTGTCGGACAAGAACCTGCAAAAGATTTTGCAGGAGACCTCCGGCCTGGGCACCCCCGCCACCCGGGCGGACATCATCGAAAAGCTCTTTTCCAGCTTCTACGTGGAGCGCCAGGGCAAGAGCCTGGTGCCCACCTCCAAGGGCATTCAGCTGGTGGGTCTGGCCCCGGCGGAGCTCCGCAGCGCCGAGCTCACCGCCCGCTGGGAGGACCGGCTGGCCCGGATTGCCAAGGGTCAGGAGCGGGACAGCGATTTCGTGGCGGAAATGCGGAAGTATGCCACCCAGCTTGTCAAGGACGTAAAGGCCAGCGAGGCCACCTACTCCCACGACAACCAGACCCGGAAGCCCTGCCCTCAGTGCGGCAAGCTGCTGCTTTTGGTGAAGGATAAGCGGGGAGAGCTCCTGGTCTGCCCGGACCGGGACTGCGGTTTCCGCAAGCGTACCACCCAGGTGACCAACGCCCGCTGCCCCAACTGCCACAAGAAGATGGAGATCTGGGGCGAGGGGGACAAGCAGACCTTCGCCTGCGCCTGCGGCTACCGGGAAAAGCTCTCGGATTTCGAGGCGAGACGGAAGCGGGACGGGGCCGGTAAATCCGACGTCCGCCGCTATATGGCCCAGCAGGAGCAGAAGTCGGATACCAACCCGGCCATGGCGGACGCCCTGGCCAAGTGGCTGGCTCAAAAGAAATAGTGACTAGTCACTATTGACTGAGGATGCAAGGAGGATTATTATGACAACATTATACCTGGCGGCGGGCTGCTTCTGGGGCGCCCAGCACTTTTTGAAGCAGCTTCCCGGCGTGGAATCCACCCGGGTGGGCTACGCCAACGGACGCACCGAGAATCCCAGCTATGAGCAGGTGAAGCACGAGGGCACCGGCCACGCGGAGACCGTGGAGGTAGTCTATGACGAGAGCGTCCTCCCCACCCCGGAGCTGCTGGAATGCTATTTCCTGTGCGTGGACCCTACCTCCGTCAACAAGCAGGGGGAGGACGAGGGCGAGCAATACCGCACCGGCATCTATTACACCGACCCGTCCATGGTGCCTGTGATTCAGGAAGAGCTTTCCAAGCTGGAAGCCAAAATCGGCCGGAAGACGGCCATTGAATGCAAGCCCCTGGCCCAGTTCTTCCCCGCCGAGGAATACCACCAGGACTATCTGGAAAAGAATCCAAACGGCTACTGCCATATTCCGCGGGACCTCATTAAAAAGGTAAGAAGCAAGAGGTAAGAAGTAGGGCGGCCAGCCCCCCGGCAGCCCTGGTTCAGGGTTCAGAGTTCAGCGTCTGTAGGGGCACACAGTTTGCGCCCGCTGGCTCAGCGCCCGTAGGGACAAGCATTGCTTGTCCGCCCGTCCCCTGTGTTCCAGGAACGGCACCCTGCTGTCCGCGTACCTGTTTTTTCAATTCACTCTCAAACAGCAATTTGATACCACAATTATTCATTATTCGTTCTTCGGTATTTATTCAAGGAAAGTACAATGACACTGTTAGAAACTTATGAAAAAAACGGCATTTCCCCTGCTGTGTATGCCTTTGGGGAACAGGCTCTGGCCGATTTGAAGGACCGTTTTGAAAAAATTGACCAAATGGCCGAGCTGAACCAGGGCAAGGTGATCCTTGCCATGCGGGAGGCCAAGGTGGACGCGGCCTGCTTCGCCGCCACCACCGGCTACGGCTACGACGACGTGGGCCGGGAGCGTCTGGAACAGGTCTACGCCCACATCTTTGGGGCGGAGGCCGCTTTGGTGCGGCCCCAGATCACCTGCGGTACCCATGCCCTGACGGTGGCCCTGTCCGCCAACCTCCTGCCCGGCGACGAGTTGCTCTCCCCTGTGGGGGCTCCCTACGATACCCTCCAGGAGGTCATCGGCATCCGCCCCTCCCCCTGCTCTCTGGCGGAGTATGGGGTGTCCTACCGGCAGGCGGACCTGCTGCCGGACGGCAGCTTTGACTATGAAGCCATCCGGGCGGCCATCAATCCCAAAACCAAGCTCATCACCATCCAGCGCTCCAAGGGCTACGCCACCCGGCCCAGCTTTTCCGTGGCCCGGATCGGAGAGCTGATCGCCTTCTGCAAGAGCGTCAAGCCCGACGTGCTGGTGATGGTGGACAACTGCTACGGCGAATTTGTGGAGGCCATCGAGCCATCCCAGGTGGGCGCGGATATGTGCGTGGGCAGCCTCATCAAGAACCCCGGCGGCGGCCTGGCCCCCATCGGCGGCTATATCGCGGGCACCAGGGCTTGCGTGGAGCGCTGCGCCTATCGCCTTTCCGCCCCCGGCCTGGGCCAGGAGGTAGGGGCCAACTTGGGCATTCTTCCCAGCTTCTACCAGGGCCTCTTCCTGGCTCCCACGGTGGTGGCCGGGGCCGAAAAGGGCGCCATCTTCGCCGCCGCTCTCTATGAGCGCCTGGGCTTCCGGGTGATTCCCGGCAGCGCCGAGGAACGGCACGATATTATCCAGGCGGTGGAGCTGGGCTCCGAGGCGGCCATGCGGGCCTTCTGCAAGGGCATCCAGGCCGCCGCCCCGGTGGATTCCTACGTGGAGCCCATCCCCTGGGCCATGCCCGGCTACGACAGCCAGGTGATTATGGCCGCCGGGGCCTTTGTCCAGGGCTCCTCTATCGAGCTCTCCGCCGACGGCCCCATCCGTCCCCCCTACGCCGTCTATTTCCAGGGCGGCCTGACCTGGTATCACGCCAAGCTGGGCATCCTGCGCTCCCTGCAGGAGATGGTCAACGCGGGTCTGATTCCGGCGGGGGCGATGGGATGAAGCAGAGCTCAGGAATCAAGGTGGGTTCAGAGTTCAGGGTTCAGAGTTCAGCGCCTGTAGGGGCGGCCAATGGCCGCCCGCAACCCGCTGCGGAGCTTCTCCCGTACGGGGGAGAGGCAGAGGACGGCGAACGGAAAGCCGTCCCTGCGGAGCTGTCCGCGCCCGCTGCGGCAATGGAAGCGTTGGAACGCTTGCGGGCGGCGGGCTTCCCTGCCTTTCTGGTGGGCGGCTGCGTCCGGGACAGTCTCCTGGGCCGGACGCCCGGGGACTGGGACATCACCACCGCCGCTCTGCCGGAGCAGGTGGAGGCGGTCTTCGCCGGAGAACGGATCATTGAAACCGGCCTCAAGCACGGCACCGTCACCCTTCTGCTGGGCGGGCTCCCCTTGGAGATCACCACCTTCCGCACCGAGACCGGCTATTCTGACCACCGCCACCCCGACGCCGTAGCCTTTACCCCCTCCCTCACCGAGGACCTGGCCCGGCGGGATTTTACCGTCAACGCGATGGCGTGGACGCCGGAAGGGGAAGGCGTGGTGGACCCCTTCGGCGGGCAGGCGGATTTGGAGAAGAAGGTAATCCGCTGCGTGGGGGACCCGGAGCAGCGCTTCCGCGAGGACGCGCTGCGGATTCTCCGGGCCCTGCGCTTCGCCTCGCAGTTGGATTTTGTCATTGACCCCGCCACTGCCGCCGCGGACTACGCCCTGCGGGACAGCCTGGAGCTGGTGAGCCGGGAGCGAATCGCCGTGGAGCTGACCAAGCTGCTCTGCGGCCCCGCCGCCCGCCGGATCATCACGGAATACTGGGAGATTCTGGCGGTTCCCCTGCCGGAGCTGGCCCCTATGGCCGGCCTGGATCAGCGAAGCAAATATCACTGCTTTGATGTGCTGGAGCACAGCGCCGCCGCGGTGGAGGCGGTTTCCCCGGAGCCGGTTCTCCGCTGGACCGCCCTGCTGCACGACGTGGGCAAGCCCGCCTGCTTCACGGTGGACGAGGCCGGCCGGGGCCATTTCTACGGCCACGCCAAGTTCAGCGGCCCCATGGCCCGGGAGATTCTGACCCGCCTGCGCTTCGACCACGATACGGTCAACCGGGTTTCGACCCTGGTGGAGCTGCACGATTACCCCATTGATCCGCCGGTGGAAATGCAGAATGCGGGAGCAGGGGACGGATTGGGTTCAGAGTCCGCAGGGGCGGCCAATGGCCGCCCACCCCAGGCGGATGCTCTGCGCCGCGCTGAGGAGCGGGCGATCCGCAAGCTCATCGGCAAATTGGGAGAGGAGGATGTCTTCCGCCTCCTAGCCTTGAAACGGGCGGATTCCCTGGCCCACCATCCGGACTGTTGGGGCCGGGTCGAGGCCTGTAATCGGCTGGAAGCCCTGGCCCGGGAGATTCTGGCCCAGCCTCCCTGCTTCACGGTGAAGGACCTGCAAATCGACGGGAACGACCTGATTGCCCTGGGTTATCCCAAGGGTCCGGCCATCGGGCAGGCCCTCAACGCACTGCTGGAAGCCGTCCTTTCCGGGGAGCTTCCCAACCGGCGGGAGGAGCTGCTGGCAAGATGCAAGAGACGATAGAGCGCTGCTTTGTCGCCTCTTGCATCTTTACGTCACTCCTCGTTATGGAAACCACCATACAACCGGAAGCCTGTGTGGGGAATGAATACACATAGCTGTGGAAAACCAACAAATTTTTTACAGAATCCCGGATTATTCGACAGGTTTTTTCTCTGGGAAACCCCGCTGCCGGTGGGTAAACAGGTGGATAATGTGGACAACCCGGCGGATTTCTCAAAGGGGCAATCTGTTATTTTGGGCAATTATGTCTACCAAAAATCTACCCGTTGTGGTCACGGGAAAAGAATGTCGAACTGTAACTTCTCCGTAAAAATGCCGAACAGGGGAATTTTTTGCCAATGCAATTTCATGGATTACTCTGGAAATTTCAGAATGTGTCTGTTATAATAAGCTCCCATGAATAATCTTCTTCTCCCTGTGAGGTTTGAAATATGCTCGAATTGCTTGCTCCCGCCGGCTCCATGGACGCCCTCCGTGCGGCAGTCCAGAGCGGTGCCAATGCGGTCTATTTGGGGTCCGGCCCCTTCAACGCCAGACAAAATGCCAAGAACTTCTCCCTGGATGAGCTTCCGGATGCCGTGCGCTATTGCCACGTCCGGGGCGTTCAGGTTCATCTTACCTTAAATACCCTGGTGACAGACCGGGAACTGGAGCAGGCGGCACAGACCATCGCCGCCGCCGTCCGGGCCGGTGTGGACGCCTTTATCGTCCAGGACCTGGGCCTGGTCTCCCTCCTGCGGCAGATGGCCCCCGAGGTTCCCATCCACGCCTCCACCCAGATGTCGGTCCATTCCCTGGACGGGGTTCTGCGGGCCGCGGCCATGGGCATGAGCCGGGTGGTTCTGGCCCGGGAGCTGAGCCGGGAGGATATCGCCTTTATCTGCCGCAACAGCCCCATTGAGATCGAGGTCTTCGTCCACGGGGCCCTGTGTATGTGCTATTCCGGCCAGTGCTATTTTTCCGCTGTGGTGGGGACCCGCTCGGGCAACCGGGGCCAGTGCGCCCAGCCCTGCCGCCTGGCCTACGGCTATGGCCGCTATGAAGACAAATACCCTCTGAGCCTGAAAGACAACTGCATGATCTCCTGGATTGACGAGCTGGCCCAGATGGGCGTGGCTTCGGTGAAGATCGAGGGCCGGATGAAGCGGCCGGAGTATGTGGCTGTGGCCACCAGGCTCTATCGGGCCGCCATCGACGGACAGGCTGTCTCCCCTGAGGATATGCGGGACCTGCGAGACGTTTTCTCCCGCCAGGGCTTTACCGAGAATTACTACATGGGCCATACCGGCCCCGATATGTTCGGCACCCGCCAAAAGGAGCGGGAGAACCGGGAGCTGATGCAGAGAGTCCGCTTCGGCTATGAAAACGCCGAGGCAGCCCTGGTTCCGGTCCGTTTTTACGCGGTGGTCAACGCCCGGCAGAACGCCATGCTGGCGGTGGAGGACGAGCAGGGGAATCTCTGCAAGACCGAAGGCCCCGTTCCGGAGGCGGCGGTCTCCCGTTCCCTGACCCAACAGGCTCTGGCGGATCGGCTGGCAAAGACCGGGGGTACCCCCTATCGCTGCATCGAGACCAAGAGCGTGGTGGAGCCGGGGCTGACCCTCTCCGCCGCCGCCATCAACGCCATGCGCCGGGAGGTGCTTTCCCACCTGACTGCCCTGCGGGGCCGCAGACCGGAGCGGGAGCTGAACTCCTTTTCCACGGTGAAGATCTACCCCGGCTTCACCAAGCCTCCCCGCTGGACGCTGGGCGTCCTCCGGCCGGAACAGCTTACCCCGAAGCTGCTGGCCATGCGGCCGGTCCGTCTCTATGTGCCCCTGTCCATGTTTAAGGGCAATGTGGACTGGATCAGCCGCGTTCCCGCCCAGACGGAGCTGGCGGTGGTCCTGCCCCGGGTCATCCGGGATGGGGAGGTGGAGGCCGTGCTGGAAACCCTGGACGCCGCCCACAGCCTGGGCGTTCGTCTGGCCCTCTGCGGCAATCTGGGGCACATTTCTCTGGCCCGGTCCCGGGGCTTCTCCGTCTGCGGGGACTACGGCCTCAATCTGTTCAACTCCCGCGCCATGAACGTGGCTCGGGGTCTGGGACTGGAGAGCGCCATGGCGAGCTTTGAGCTGACCCTCCCCCGAATCCGGGATTTGTCCAAGCCCATCCCCACGGAGCTGTTGGCCTACGGGCGGCTGCCCCTGATGCTCACCGAGAACTGCCTCATCAAAAATCGCACCGGCCGCTGCGCCTGCCAAAACGGCCCCATGAAGCTGGTGGACCGGAAGGGCGAGGAGTTCCGGGTCCTGCCGGACCAGGACAGCTGCCGCAGCGTTATCTACAACGGCAAAAAGCTCTATCTGCTGGACCGGCTTCCGGAGCTGCGGAATCTGGGCCTCTGGGCCCTGCGGGTTCAGTTCACCACGGAAAATCCCATGGAAGTGGACACCGTGATCTCTGCCCTGCGGGGCGGCGGCACCTTTGAGCCGGGGTCCTGCACAAGGGGCCTGTACTTCCGGGGCGTGGAGTGAGACGGCATCGAGTATCGCTTTCCTGATCGGAAGTGTTTGCCGACGCAGCCGTACTTTATATCCGCGCCGACGGGTACTCCATCCTGATTGAGAGGAACTGCTATGAAACTGATACTTGGCTCCCAGTCGCCCCGGCGGCGGGAGCTGTTGGAGCGGATGGGACTGGAGTTTACGGTCCTGACCGCGGAGATTGACGAGACAAAATTTGAAACCGACGATCCGGAGACCTCTGTTCGCCGCATCTGCGCGGCAAAGGCCGAGGCGGTGGCGTGGAAAATGCGGGAACAGGGGTCCGGGATCAAGGATCAGGAATCAGAGGAAGATGCCTGTTCTCTGATTTTGGCTTCCGATACCGTTGTGGTGCTGGACGGGAAGATCATGGGCAAGCCCCACGACGCCGCCGAAGCCCGGGCCATGCTGACAGCCCTTTCCGGTCGGGAGCACGCGGTTTACACTGCGTTCACGATTCTTCCTTTCACCGCCCTTGGGCGGCAGGGTGAGACCGTGACGAATGAGGGGGCCGCCGGTTTTGTCGGCGGGGCGTACACCCACTGCGAAAAGACCTATGTGAAGTTCCGGAACCTGACGCCGGAGGAGATTGCGGCCTATGTGGCCACGGGGGAACCCATGGACAAGGCCGGAGCCTACGGAATTCAAAACCTGGGCGCCATGCTGGTGGAATCAATCCGGGGCGATTACTTCACCGTTATGGGCCTGCCGGTGTGCCAACTGGCCCAGGCCCTGAAGCGTTATGGAATTGATCCGCTTGCGCCGTAGGGAAGGCTCATGCCCGCGCAGCGGGATGAGCCT
>JAGABH010000068.1 GCA_017614755.1 Oscillospiraceae bacterium | reverse complement strand
GCGTGCATGGACAGCACGGGCACGCCGGCGTCCAGGGTATCGATGTTGCGGTTGGCCATGTAGGCTGCCACGGTGCCGCCGCCGCCCTGGTCTACCTTGCCCAGCTCGGCAGTCTGCCAGATGACGTCGTTGGAGTCAAACAAGCGGCGAATGCGGCCCATGAGCTCGCCGGAGGCGTCGGAGCAGCCGCCCTTGCCCCGGGAGCCGGTGTACTTGCAAAGGGCGATGCCGTAGTTGACCTGGGAGTTGTTGCGCTTGTCGCAGGTCTCGGCGTAGATGGGATCGAAGGCGTTGGACACGTCGCAGCTCAGGCAGAAGGAGCGCTCCAGGCAGCGGCGGAGCTGGCCCTGCTGGGCCTCGCAGATGTCGGCCATGAAGGTTTCAAAGAACTGGCTCTGCATACCGGACACGCCCACGGAACCGATCTCTTCCTTGTCCGCCAGGACGCAGACAGCGGTGTGCTTGGGGGCTTCCATGGTCAGCAGGGGCTCAAAGGAGGCCCAGGCGCAGACCCGGTCGTCGTGGCCGTAGGCGGCAATCAGGGAGCGGTCCAGACCGATTTCCCGGGCGGGGGAAGCGGGGACCATGGTGAGCTCAGCGGAGAGGAAGTCCTCCTCGATGATGCCGTACTTCTCGTTGAGCAGCTGCATGACAGCCAGCTTCACCCGATCGGAGCCTTCGTCGTCGGCGATGGGCTCGGAGCCGATGAGAATATTCAGGGCCTCGCCGGTGATGCCCTCGGCCAGGGTCTTCTTCATCTGGTCGGCGGAGAGGTGGATCAGCAGATCGGTGACCATGAAGCAGGGGTCAGCGGGGTCGTCGCCGATGCGGACCGTAATGACGGAGCCGTCCTTCTTGGCCACAATGCCATGGATGGACAGGGGAACGGTGGTCCACTGATACTTCTTGATGCCGCCGTAGTAGTGGGTCTTCAGGTAAGCCATGCCGGCGTCCTCGTAGAGAGGATTGGGCTTGATGTCCATGCGGGGGGAGTCGATGTGGGACGCTACGATCCGGGCGCCGTTGTCGATGTGCTCTCTGCCGATAACGGCAAAGATGGCGCTCTTGCCCCGGTTGTTGCGGTAGATGCGCATCCCGGGCTTCAGCTCCATGCCGGGCTCAAAGGCCACGAAGCCGGCCTCTTCGGCCTTCTCGATGGTGTAGCTCACAGCCTCCCGCTCCGTCTTGGCAGCGTCCATGAACTTCATGTAGTCCTTGCAGTAACGCTCCATCTGGGTGCGGTCTTCGGCGCTGATGCGGTCATACCCGTTCTTGGGGGCCCGCAGCAGGTTCTTTCTCAGTTCGTCGGTTCTTTCGCTCATTTGTCTTTCCTCCTGAATGATTCATTTTATGTTGATTTTTGCTTTTCACTGTTTTATTGGCCGTGGGGAAGTCTCTTGGAAAAGACGTCCAGACATTTCTTCGCAAAACTGTCCTCCGAGCCGTTGTTTTCCAAGGTCAGGTCAGCCTGTTTTGCGTACCATTCCGCAGGCTTCTGGGCGGCGATCCGGGCCCGGGCGTAGTCCTCGGAGATATTGTCCCTTGCCGTGAGCCGCCGGACGCGAAGCTCCGGGTCTGCCACCACTGCCACGGTGAGGTCACATTTTTCCCCCAGTCCGCTCTCAAAGAGCCCGATGGCGTCAATGACGGCAAAGGAGGCAATCGGCAATCGGCAATCGGCAATCGGGGACGAGGGAACGGATTCTTCGCTTCGCTCAGAATGACAATTGGGGGAGTTGTCTGTTGTAGGGGCGGCCACTGGCCGCCCGCCCGGGGAAGCGGGCCAAAGCCTTCCCCCTGGGGGGAAGGTGTCGCCCGTGCGCACTCTGGTGACGGATGAGGGGCGCTCCAAGCATCGAATCTCCTCCAGCACCCGCTTTGCCACAATGGGCTGGGTGATGTTTGTCAGCTTTTGCAAGCCTTCCGGGTCCGCGAACACCCTTGTCCCCAGGGCTTTCCGATCCAGGGCATAGCCCTGCACAGACCCGGGGAAGGCGGCCTCAATCCGGCCCAGCAGTTCCCCGTCGGAGGCCAGCATCCGGTGGTAGATGGCGTCGCAGTCAAAGACGCGCCCGCCAAGCCCCTCCAACACCCGCAAAGCCGTGGTTTTTCCAGCCCCCGAGGGGCCGGTCAAGCCGATTACAAACATAGAATCCTCCGGTATTCGAGTTGACAATTGACAGGGGAAAATTGACAATGATTGGCATCTTTCAAATTGCAATTTGAAAGATATTAAAATCCATTCCGAAGGAATCCCTCAAATTGTCAACTGTCAACTGTCAATTTTTCCGCGTTCACGATGTGAAACCCCGCGCTTTTTCGCAGCCGGTTCCGGGTGGCCACGTTGATGCCGCCGCCGCTGGGGCAGCGGGCGAAGATACGCTGGACGCTGCCGTTGTCCAGGGCCCGCAGGGCGGCGAAAAGCCCGGCGGAGAGGGATTCCGGGTCCTGCTCCCGACCGTAGGCCGTGGGATTGCAGCCAGCAAAGAGTGGCAGTTCTTCAGAAAAGCAGAGCACCGCGTCTCCGGGCCGGAACCTGTCCCGGACGAACCGGGCTGCTGCCTCGGGGCTGCCGTCCACGATCAGCACCTCCGCCGCCGGGGCGTAGTGCTTGTATTTCATGCCGGGGGCCCGGACAACCGCGTCCCGGGCAATCTCTCCGGTGACAGCCTTGTCGATGACCAATTCGCCCAGCAGGGCTTCCAGGGCCTCGGGGCCGATGCCGCCGGGCCGCAGCAGCCGGGGCAGGGGACCGGTC
>JAGABH010000067.1 GCA_017614755.1 Oscillospiraceae bacterium | reverse complement strand
GGATGCGCACATCCGCCCCGGTCATGTTTTTGAGAGTTAACGCAGGACCACGCTGGTCTGGCCCTCCAGGGTCAGGACGGTGCCCTCCAGGCTGGCGGAGCCCAGGCCCACATAGCCGCTGAGGGCGGTGAAATCCCCCACGCCCCGGTTGGCCAGGTCAGTCTTGAAGGGCTCGGTGGTGGTGTTGTGGATCACCAGGCACTTTTTGCCCTCCCACTCCGCTGTGAAGCCGCCCACGTTGGTGGCGCTGAATTGCAGAGCGGTGTACTTGCCGTTGGCAATCTCCGGGTTGGCCTTCCGCAGCAGGATTACCTGCTTGTAGTAGTTGTAGAGGCTGTCCGCCTTGGAAAGCTGCTCCGCCGCAGTGCCGTCCGCCCGGGTATCGGTGGAATAGGTGGTGCCGATGGGGTCCTTGACTGTGTCCCCGTCCCCCCAGACCATGGCCAGGCGGCGGTTGGCGTCGGTGTTGGCCCCGCCCCGGGAGCCCCGCATGGCCAGCTCCTCGCCGTAGTAGAGGAAGGGGGAGCCGGGCCCCAGAATCAGCAGATTGGCCGCCATCTGGGCCGCGCCGGTGCGGGTGGGCAGGAAGCCCGCCGCCCTGTCGGTGTCGTGGTTGGCGATGAAGGGCACAATGGCCGCCTCTGCCCGGGAGGTCTTCACGGTGTTGAGGAAGCTCTGCACATACTCGGTGTAACGGTTCACATCTCCTTTCTGGGCGGCGGAGGAGATATAGCCCTCCGCCAGACACATGGAGAAATTAAAGCAGTTCATGGCGGGGTAGTAGGCCTCAATGACAAGGTCTCCGTCCCACACCTCGCCCACGGCGTAGAGATCGGGCTTGAGGGCCAGCAGCTCCTCCATATACCAGCTCCAGAATTCCGCACCGGCGGCGTTGTCCCCGTAGTAGACGTACTTGGCCGCATCGAAGCGGAAGCCGTCCACTCCCAGGTCCAGGTAGAATTTTGCCACGTCCAGGACAGCCTGGCGAACCTCCGGGCTGTCAAAATTCAGCTCCGGCATTCCGCCGTCAAAATTGCACTCATAGAGGATGTCGGTGCCGGAGAGGGGGGAGAAGCTGCGGCCCGCGGGAGCGGGCTCCCCCTGGGTGTAATAGCTGTAGAAATTGTAGTAGGGATCGTCCACGGCCCTGTGCTGGTGGGCCAGAGAGAAGCTGCTGAACCAGGCGTTGTTTTTGCCGGTGTGGTTGATGGGCAGGTCCAGAATCAGCTTCACGTTCCGGCTGTGACAGAGCTCCGCCAGCTCCTTCAGGTCCTCCAGGGTGCCGAAGTCCGGGTCCACCTGGTAATAGTCGTTCACGTCGTATTTGTGGTAGGAGCCGGATTTGAAAATGGGGGTCAGCCAGATTCCCTCAATGCCCAGGGACTTGCCGGAGCTGTCGTCTCCGTCGTTGAGGTAGTCCATCCGGTTGATAATGCCCCGCAGATCGCCGACGCCGTCGCCGTTGGAATCGGAAAAGGAACCCACGAAAATTTCATAGAAGACCCGGTTGTTGCCGTCGGCCGGGGCGACGCCCGCCGGGACCGGTACGGAAAGCTCTCCCCCGGGAGAGGCGGCCTCGGTGCCTTGAACGGGCTCGCCTGTCCCCGACGCCGACGGCGTGGAAGCGGAAACCGGGGAAGTTTCACAGCCCGCGAACAGGCCAAAAATCAAAAACAGGGCAAGGGTGAGCGCCATGGATTTTTTCATGGAAATCGCCTCCTGTGAATCATTACTTTCATTTTATCGATTATTATTCTCCCTGTCAAGACGGTTTTGCATTGCAATTTGATTCTCAAAATGGTATAATCAACCGAAAGGAACCGGGCCACTGGTTAACATAATACTATCAAAGGGGGAAGCCTATGCATCCCATCGTGGAGCTTTATCCGCCGGAGCGGCTGGAGCGGCTGGAACGGCGCAGAAAACGGGTCAGACTGCTGTTGATTCTGCTGGCTGCCGCGGCGCTGGCGGTCTGCGTTGTTCTGACCTGCCGGGTCAACACCCGGAATATCTATGACATGCTGCTGGCCTGTATCTGCGTCAGCGTGGGGACCGCCTGGATCATCATCTATTTCGGAATTTACACGGTCCGGGACGCGGGCCGGGAGCTGGAACACGCCAGACATCTGGCGGATGGTCCCCGGGAGTCTGTGACGGGGAAGGTCACCCTTTTGAATCAGAAGGTTCGGGTCCGCAACAGCATTACCCTGCGGAAGCTCCAGGTGGAGACCGCGAAGGGAACGGTAACTCTCAACATCCACATGGACAAGGCGGAAGCCCTGCGCCGGGCAGGGGAGCGGCTGACCCTCTACACGGTTCATGGCTATGTGACGGCCTGGCAGCAGGCGGAACAGGAGGCGGGCCATGCGGATTCTTAAAAACATCTGGGCCCAGCTCCACCGCTTCGTCTTCTGGGCCCTGATTCTCTCCGTGCTTTGGGGCTGGATCTATACCTTCGTGGGAGATACCTCCCGGGAGAAAAAGGTAATCCTCTGTGTGGACGCCTACGCCCTGGACCAGCGGGGACTGGGCCTGCGGCTGGAAGAGGAATGTCTCCCCGCCGGAATCAAGATGATCCAGGTGCGGAGCTTCGGCTACAGCTTCCTGGGTACGGAGCTGGTGGGAGACCTCTATCTGATGAAGGCCTCCCTTCTGGAATCGACCGTCATCGACACCCCCGGCACCCTGGCCCCGCTGACCCTGCCGGAGGGAATGCAGGGCTATGAGCGGGAAGGGCAGTGCTGGGGCATTCTGGCCTTTGATCCCGAAACCCAGCGGGGCCCCGCCATGCGCTATATCCAATACACCGGCCTGTCGGAGCCGGAGCGGGAGGCCTACTACCTCTGCGTTGATGCGGGAAGTCCCCATTTTTCCGGCAACGAAGGCGCAGCGGACAACGCGGCCTGGGAAGTTGCCCTGGCGCTGCTGTCAATAGACAAGTGAAAAGTGACAGGTGACAGGTGACAATTCACTATTGCAGGGACAAGCACCTGTGCCCTTTATGGGTATTGCTTGTCCGCATGACGTACCGCCCTACAGGTAAGAAGTAAGAGGTAAGAAGTAAGAGGTGACAATGACGCACCCGTCTGCAGCGCGGGCAATCTGCCCGCCATGCGTGAAAAATCGTAAGGGAGATCATCAATGAAAAAACTGTCTGTATTTGTTTTGGCCCTTTTGCTGCTGGCGGGCTGCGCCAATCCGGCGGCCTCCGGCGGGAGCTCCACTGCCGCCGGGCCGGAGACCACCGGGGCCGGTTCCGCAATCGCTGCTTCTGTGGCGGCCCTGGAGAATCCTCCCGTGATTGCGCAAAAGGACCTGGCCCCCAGGGAGGCCCTGGCGGGCTGCCCCCTCTATGTCGAGGCGGTGGAGGACCTGCCGGAGGATTTCATCTTCGGCATGGACGCCTCCCAGGTTCCCGCGCTGGAAGCCAGCGGGGTGAAATACTACGACCGGGACGGCACGGAGCGGGACGTTTTTGAGATTCTGGCTGCCAATGGGGTCAACTATATCCGGGTCCGGGTCTGGAACGACCCCTTTGACGCCCAGGGCCACGGCTACGGCGGCGGCAACTGCAACGTGGACACCGCCCTGGAGATCGGCAAGCGGGCCACGGCCTGCGGCATGAAGCTGCTGGTGGATTTCCACTACTCCGACTTCTGGGCCGATCCCGGCAAGCAGATGGTTCCCAAGGCCTGGAAGGATTACGACCTGGAGACCAAGGCGGCGGCCCTGGAGGCCTACACCCACGATGTGCTGATGACCCTGCGGAACGGGGGCGTGGACGTGGGCATGGTCCAGGTGGGCAACGAGACCAACGGCGCTCTCTGCGGGGAGAAGGATTGGTCCGACATTGTAAAGCTGATGGCGGCGGGCTCCCGGGCCGTCCGGGACGTCTTCCCCCAGGCCAAGGTGGCGGTCCACTTCGCCAATCCCGAGCGGGGCAACTATCTCAACTATGCCTCCACGCTGAAGATTTTTGAGCTGGATTACGATGTCTTCGGCTCCTCCTATTACCCCTACTGGCATGGAAGCCTGAACAACCTGACCCAGACTCTGGAGAAGATTCGCAAGAGCTACGGCAAGGATGTGATGGTGCTGGAGACCTCCTACGCCTGGACGGCGGAGGACTTCGACTTCTCCGGCAACACCATCTCCGAGTCCAGCGAGAAGCCCTATCCCTACACCCAGCAGGGCCAGGTGAACAGCCTCCGGGACGTGACCCAGGCGGTGCAGAAGGCCGGGGGCATCGGCGTCTGCTACTGGGAGGGGACCTGGATCGGCGTGGGCGGCGTATCCAAGGAGGAAAATCAGAAGCTCTGGGAGCAGTACGGCTCCGGCTGGGCCTCCTCCTACGCGGCGGAATACGACCCCGAGGACGCGGGCAAGTGGTACGGCGGCTGCGCCGTGGACAACCAGAGCTTTTTCGATCCCCAGGGCAGGGCC
Source organism: Oscillospiraceae bacterium (assembly GCA_017614755.1). Classification (GTDB taxonomy): domain Bacteria; phylum Bacillota; class Clostridia; order Oscillospirales; family Oscillospiraceae; genus JAFRPC01. The sequence continues at coordinate 19,891 of JAGABH010000067.1, read as the reverse complement.
CTGGACAGCCTGATGGCCTTCAACCTGATTCGCTTCGGCAATTCCGAGGTGGCGCTGAAGGCGGAAGAGGTGGAGCCCGCCGTCCTGAAGATTACGGTGGGCGACCCTGTGGTTCTGCCGGAGACGGTGAACGTGGTGATGACCGACAACAGCCGCCAGAGCGTGCCTGTGACCTGGCAGGCAGACCCGGCCGCGATGACGGAGCCCGGCTTCTATGAGATCGAGGGAACAGCCTCCGTCAGCGAGACGGAACAGATGAGCGCAAAGCTGGAGCTCACCATCGAGGGGGTGAACCTCCTGCAAAATCCCTCCTTTGAGGAGAGCACCGAGGCGCCCTGGGTGGTGACGGATTTGGGGAGCTGCAAGGAACTGAAGCTGGAAAAGAAAGCGGGAGACTCCCGTACCGGTGAGGGCCACTACCATTTCTGGTCTCCGGACTCGGACAGCGTATGCTTTACCCTGGAGCAGACCCCCGAGGGCCTGGAATCCGGCAGCTATGATTTCCGCATCTGGATCATGGGCGGCGACTGCGGCGAGGCTGAGGTCTACGCCTACGCCAAGCTGGACGGGGAAACCGTGGCCACGGCTCCCATGGAGATCACTTCCTGGAATGAGTGGCACCCCGGGGAGATTTCCGGCATCGCTTATACCGCGGGCCAGACCCTCACCCTGGGCATTTACGTGAGAACGCCCGCGGGAGGCGCCTGGGGCAAGATCGACGACGCCAGCCTGTCGATTCGGTGAATCCGGTATTCATTCATACAGAATGTATGAATACGCAGGAGCATCCGGCAAACATTCCTTAAAGAATGTGCAATTATTCTAAAAAACTTATAGACATTCAGGAAAGAAAGTAGTATAATTGGAGCGATGGGTACGGGCTATACCCGTGCATCAGACTGCCCCGGTTTCCGGGGCAGAATAAACGAATGGAGGAAAAACTATGAAACTTAAGAAAATTGCAGCATTGCTGCTCGCGGTTTTGATGGTCTTCGCTCTTGTCGCCTGCGACGGCTCTACCAATGAAACCACCAAAAAGCCCGAGGGCGGCAACACCCCCGCTACCACCCAGGGCAACCAGGGCGGCAGCGAACTGGCCGGCACCTACGAGATCAAGGTCTGGTGTGCCGAAAAGATGGTGGACCTGACCACCAATCAGATCAAGGCTTTCAATGAAAAGAACACCGACGGCATCGTCATCAAGGCTACCGTGCAGAACGTGAGCGAGGGCGAAGCCGCTACCCAGATGATCACCGACGTGGACGCCGGCGGCGATCTGTACTGCTTCGCTGACGACCAGTTCGCCCGCCTTGTTCAGGCCGGCGCGCTGTCCAAGCTGGGCACCCAGGCCTCCGAGTTCGTCACCACCAACAATGATGCCGGCGCCGTCAAGGCTGCCACCATCAACGGTGAGATCTATGCCTACCCCATGACTGCGGACAACACCTACTTCATGTACTACGACAAGACCGTCATCACCGACCCCACCAGCATGGACAAGATCATTGCTGACTGTGAGGCCGCTGACAAGCAGCTCTGCTTCGACGTGGGCAACGGCTGGTATCTGGCCTCCTACTTCTTCGGCGCCGGCTGCTCCTCTGACTGGTCCACCGACAAGGACGGCCACTGGGTTGTCAACGACACCTTCAACAGCGACGAGGGCCTCATTGCCATGAAGGGCATGAACAAGCTGATGTCCTCCCCCAAGTTTGACTCCAAGAGCAACGCCGCCGAGTTCGACAACGGCGCTGCCGTGGTGGTCAGCGGCACCTGGGACTCCTCCACTGCCAAGTCCATCCTGGGCGACAAGATGGGCGTTGCTGCCCTGCCCAAGTACACCGTGGACGGCAAGGACTACGAGCTGGGTTCCTTCATGGGCTACAAGCTGGTTGGCGTCAAGCCCCAGAGCGATGCTGTCAAGGCTGCCGTTCTGCACAAGCTGGCCCAGTTCCTCACCGACAAGGACGCCCAGATCGAGCGCTTCAACACCGCCAACTGGGGCCCCTCCAACCTGGAGGCCATGAAGTCTGACGCCGTTCAGAACGATCCCGTTCTGGCCGCTGTTGCTGCCCAGGCTCAGAGAGCCGTTGTGCAGAACGTGCCCGACGGCTGGTGGAACCTGGCTGCTGCCCTGTCCGCCAAAGCCAAGGAAACCGGCGACGAGGCTGCTCTGAAGGAAGCCCTGAAGACCTACAACGACGGCGTGGAGCTGCTGAAGAACCTGAAGCCCGGCCTGCTGTTCGTGGGCGCCTGGAACGGCTGGAATAACGCTGTTGTGGAGGACACCTATATTCTCACCGGCGACGGCGACGTCCTGTCCCTGACCCTGGAAGTTCCCGAGAGCGATTATATGGGCGGCCGTATCGTCAACAACGGCAAGTGGGAGTCCGACAAGGGCCAGGCCCAGGTCACCACCGGCAAGGAGCTGATCAAGGACCTGTCTCCCGAGGAGAACGGCGACAACAACATCGTCTTCGTTGAGCCCGGCACCTACAAGATCACCATCAACACCACCAACAACGAGATCACCCTCGAGAAGGTCGGCTGATCCCATGCACGCGAATCAGATCAGAACAATGAGCTTTGACTGGAACTGATTCAGAATCGGATTTTGGTTGGAGTCAAGCGAGCTTGGCTCCAACCAAATTTTATAAAAAGGGGCTTTGCTATGAAAAGATACACGGATATGGAGTATCTGCGCCTGTCAAAGGGGCGGAAATTCCTGTATAAAATCGCGGCTTTTTTCTGTGCGATCCCGCGCGGGCTGAAAAACTTCTTCCTCGGCATTGTCCGGGCGGTGGTGAATTTCTTCCAGTCGATCGGCCGGGAATTTGCCGATATTTTCACTACCTTCGTCAAGGGCGACTGGAAGACCAAGCTGTCCTATCTTGTGATGGGCTTCGGCAATATCGCCCGGGGTCAGATTCTCCGGGGCCTGCTGTTTTTGCTCTTTGAGGCGGTTTTCATTGTCTACATGATTGTGGCGGGCGCCAAATGGATGAGTATGCTGCCCTCTCTCGGCAAGGTCGGCCCCCATGAGGTCTACAACGCGGTCCTCGACCAGTATACCACCGAGTACGGAGACAACTCCTTCAAGATCCTGCTCTACGGCGTTCTGACCATCTTCTTTATCATCGCTTTCATCTACACCTGGCGGGTAAACATCAGGCAGAACAAGATCTCCGAGCAGATCATCAAGTCCGGCAAGCCGCTGAAGAGCGGCGGGGACGACCTTCGCTCCCTGGTGGACGACAATTTCCACAGGACCTTGCTGGCCCTCCCCATGACGGGCATCCTGATTTTTACGGTCATGCCCATCATCTTTATGATTTTGGTGGCCTTCACCAACTACAGCGGCATCAACGACGGCTACGCCAACAATCTCTTCACCTGGGTGGGCCTGGATAACTTCAACACCCTCCTGGCCTGGGAGGGGGCGGGCAACGTCTACTCCGCCACCTTCGGCGAGATTCTGTCCTGGACCCTGATCTGGGCCTTCTTCGCCACCTTTACCAACTATTTCCTCGGTATGTTCGTCGCCATGATGATCAACAAGAAGGGAATCCGGCTGAAGAAGCTCTGGAGAACCATTCTGGTGCTCACCATCGCCATTCCCCAGTTTATCTCCCTGCTGTATGTTTCCAAGATGTTTGACAAAAACGGCATCGTCAACGGCTTGCTCTCAGACCTGGGCGTCATCCGCCAGAACATCGACTTCTGGGGCAGCACGGCCCACAGTGCCCTTCTGCCCAGGGTTATGGTCATTGTCATTAACATCTGGATCGGCATTCCCTATCTGATGCTGATAGCCACCGGCATTCTGATGAATATCCCCGCCGACCTCTATGAATCCGCGAAGATCGACGGCGCCAGCGGCTGGAAGCAGTTTTCCAAAATCACCCTGCCCTATATGCTGTTCATTACCGGGCCCTATCTGCTCACCAGCTTTACCGGCAACATGAACAACTTTAACGTCATATACCTGCTCACCGGCGGAAAACCCATCAACGCGGCGGCCTCCTCGGCTGCCGGCTCTGCGGGCTACACAGACCTGTTGATTACCTGGCTCTTCAAAATCACCACCGGCGAGGGCGCCAAATACTACATGGCCTCGGTCATCGGTATTCTGGTCTTCATCGTGGTGGCAATCATCTCCCTGGTGGTCTACAATCTGCTGCCCTCCATTAAGAACGAGGAGGATTTCCAGTGATGAATTATTATGCTATCGTTAACAATACCTTAGAATTCATCAAAGAGAATGCTCTGATTGTCGGGATTATTGCGGCGTTTTGCGTGGTTGCAATCACTGTTGGTATGTGGAAGGTATTCCAAAAGGCCGGCAAGCATCCGTGGATGGCTGTGATTCCATTTGCTCGGGACTATACGCTAACTGAGATTGGATCGACTGGATTGATCGGTGTACTTGCCTATGTGATACTGCCTATTCTTGGAATTATAAATCTGAACGGTATTCGTTACTTTTATGATTTGAATAAAGGCGCAAGCAAACCAATCTATGCGATTCTGTTCGTATTAGGTACAATTTTCCTGGCAATAGCGCTTTTTTTCCATGTACTGAGTTCCATCAAACTGTCCAACGCTTTTGAGAAGGGCACTGGATTTCTGATCGGTCTGATTCTGCTACCGCCGGTATTTCTTTTAATTCTGGGTCTGGATCAGAGCAAATATGTCCGTTCTGTTTCTACATCCTTAGGTCTGAAAGCATCACGTGCAATCAGCAACACACTGATTCATATCGTGCTTGTTATCATGGCAATTATCTGGCTGGTTCCCTTCGTCTGCATCGTCCTGCAATCCTTCCGCACAGAGACGAAACCTGACGGTACCATGATTACCTGGATCGTCCCTGATGTTTTCCCGAAAAAGTGGGGCTTGGACAACTACATTAACCTGTTTAAATCCGACTTCGTGGACTGGTATCTGAACACCTTTATCATTGCCGCTGTGGTGGCGCTGCTCCAGACCTTTATCGTTCTGTGTATGTCCTACACCCTCTCCCGCTTCCGCTTCAAGCTCCGCAAGGGCCTGATGCAGTTCATGCTGATCCTGGGAATGTTCCCCGGTATGCTCACCATGATTATCCTCTACCGGGTGCTGAAGGACCTGGGGCTCACCGAAGCCCACGCCGTGCCCGGCCTGATTTTGGTCTATGTGGCCTCCTCCGGCATGGGCTACTACATCTCCAAGGGCTTCTTTGACACCATCCCTAAAACCCTGGACGAAGCCGCCCGGGTGGACGGCGCCACCCGGGCTCAGGTGCTGTTCAAGATTATCCTGCCGCTGGCCAAGCCCATTGTGATCTACACCGTCCTCACCGCTTTCATGGCTCCCTGGGGAGACTTCGTCTTTGCCCGGTACATCGCCTTCGGCGATTCCAGCGGCATGAACGCCGCGGTGGGTCTGTGGAAATGGCTGACCCAGGATATGATCAACCTGCGGTACACCATGTTCTGCGCGGGCGGCGTGCTGGTTGCGATCCCCGTGGCGGTCCTGTTCATGTGCCTGCAAAAGTACTACGTGGAAGGTGTCACCGGCGGCGCCGTCAAGGGCTGATCCGGGATCAAGCAGTGTAAAGGAGAATCGAATATGGCAAGTGTAAAGCTGACGAAAGTAAAGAAAATTTACGATAACAAGGTCGTGGCGGTTCACGACTTTGACCTGGATATTCAGGATAAGGAATTTGTGGTCTTCGTCGGTCCCTCCGGCTGCGGCAAGTCCACCACCCTGCGGATGATCGCCGGTCTGGAGGAGATCAGCGAGGGTACCGTGGAGATCGACGGCGTGGTGGTCAACGACCTCCAGCCCAAGGACCGGGACATCGCCATGGTCTTCCAGAACTACGCCCTCTATCCCCACATGACGGTGTATGACAACATCGCCTTCTCCCTCCGGCTGCGGAAAATGCCCGAGGATCTGATCTATGAGAAGGTCACCAACGCCGCCGAGATTCTGGGCATCACCGAGTATCTCATGCGCAAGCCCCGGGCCCTGTCCGGCGGTCAGCGCCAGCGTGTGGCCATCGGCCGGGCTATGGTCCGGGAGTCCAAGGTCTTCCTGATGGACGAGCCCCTGTCCAATCTGGACGCCAAGCTGCGGAACCAGATGCGCGCCGAGATCATCCTGCTTCGGCAGAGAATGGACACCACCTTCATCTACGTCACCCATGACCAGACCGAGGCCATGACCCTGGCCGACCGGATCGTCATTATGAAGGACGGCTACATCATGCAGGTGGGCACCCCCGCGGAGTGCTTTGATATGCCGGCCAATCTCTTTGTGGCCGAATTTATCGGCGCGCCGAAGATGAACATTATGAAGACGGAATTGGTCAAAGAAAACGGGAAATATTATGTAACCCCCTTTGACACGAAGATTGAAGTTACCGGCGAGAAGGGCGCGGAGCTGGCCCGCCGGGGTGTGGAGCCCGGGCCAATCCTCCTGGGCGTTCGTCCCGAGCACATTACCCTGTGCCGGGAAGGGGAGGGAATCCCCACCATCCTGGAGGTCAACGAAATGATGGGCTCTGAGCTCCATCTGCACGTTTACGTCCAGCCAAAGGAGGAAGAGGCGGAAGACCAGGGCGCGGAGAAAGAACCCGTTCCCGTGGATCCAGCTTCTTGCCTGATCGTCCGGGTCCCCACCATCGGCCTCACTGCCGAGCAGCGCGGCGGTATGTCCTACGGCGCTCCGCTGAACATCACCTTCGAGGGCAAGGTTATGCACTTCTTCGATCCCAAGACGGAGAAGAATTTGCTGTTGGATTGATCTTGCCGCCCACCCCGGGGCCCGAAAGGGCCCCGGATTTGCAACAGAACGGAGAATTACTATGGCTGAAAAATTTATCGTTAACATCATCCACCGGCCCGAGATGGTGCCGGAGTATGCCGAGAAGGTCACCGGCCAGGGGAAGGAGGAGGACCTGGGCCGGAAGGCGCTGCTGACCGAGAGCCTGGACATTTTCAAGACCCAGCAGATGCTGGCCCACAAGTACGGTCTGAAAACCACCATCCAGATGACCTATGCCGCCCTCTTCAACCCCGAGGCTGTGGAGCTGGCAAAGCAGCACCGCGCGGAGTTCGGGGACGAAATCGGCCTGTCCCTGCTGGGCCTGCCCTGCGAGCAGTTCCGGGAGAAGTACAAGACCAAGGACTTCTGTATCTGGATGTTCAGCATGGAGGATAAAAAATCCATTGTCCGGGACGTCTTTGAGAAGTTCCACGACGCCTTCGGCTTCTATCCGGAATCCACCGGCTCCTACTACATGGACGCCGAGCTGATCAACTTCATCAAGGCGGAATACCCCTCCGTCAAGTGCGCTGTGGCCACCTGCTGGGAGGAGGGCCCCAAGGCCTACCACACCTGCAACAACTCCTGGTACACCTTTATGGACGGCGGCCCCTGGGCCCCCTGGATTCCCTCCAAGGTCAACACCCACGCCCCCGCCGCCAACGAGGCCGAGGACAGCGGCATCGTTGGCATCCCCCACCTGAGCCGGGACCTGCTGGCCTGCTATGACGGCAACGGCTCCAACTTCGGCACCCACCCCCAGAACGTGCTGCGGGGCATGATCTACGACACCAAGACCTGGGAGTATCCCTACCTCTATAACCTCATCGACCAGTACCGGAGCCTTGCAAAGTACAACGACGGCTACGCCTACAATATGATGTTCGTGGGCCCCGGCTGGATGAACAAAATGGGCCGCTGGGAACAGCCCTATGAGCTGCTCTACAAGTCCTACGAGGACGGCTGCGCCTACTACGGCAAGCTGAAAGCCGAGGGCAAGCTGACGGATATGACCATGGCCGAGTTTGCGGACTACTACCGGGAAAAGAAGGGCTACACCACACCGGAGTGCGCCCTCTGGCGGGATATTCTCTACGGCTCCGATAAGCAGCTGTTCTGGTACTGCGACCCCTATATGCGGGCCTGCGTCAACATGGACCAGGGCGGCGCCATCGTGGACCTGCGGCCCTACGCCGCCAAGCTGGAGTGGCCGGTGGGCATCGGCACGGCCCACGTGCAGGACGCCTCCTATCCCTACCTGATTCAGGAGAAATACCGGGCGGGCTACTTTACCCACTACGCGGGCGAAGGTACCGTTCGTTCCGCCAAGGTCTGCTGGAACGGGGAAGAGGTGGACCTCTGCCTCTGCCGCACCAAGGCAAAGTTCTCGAAGGAAGGGGAGGACCGGATTCTGACCCTGGACCCGGTGGACATCGAGTTTGCCGGAGGCCTCCGGGTCAAGCTCCAGACTGTCATCACCTTCTCCGAGGGCAGCTCCAACATCCGCATGGACCGGAAGCTCCTGGCGCTCTCCGACCCGGAGGCCCAGGTGACGGTGAAGGAATACATGACAGCCTGCTACGGCACCACGGAATATGCCCAGGATATGACGAGCCTGACCCTTCGCATCGAGGCGGGGGAGGAGTCCGTCACCCTTCCCTACGAATACAAATGCCGGGAGGCTGCGGTTCCCGGGGCTGAGGAGGTCAGCTGCACCATACCGCCCATCAAGACCCGGGTTTCCATGCTGGCCAATGGCCGGAACAAAATCGGCTTTGTCCGGGAGGGCTATGCCTTCAGCCCCATGTTCACCCTGGGCTGGGAGCGCACGATGAAAGAACAGGAGGTTTTCACCACATGGCTCAATCTGGAAAGGGCAGACTGAATTTCCGCTGCCCGTCCTGCTTCATGCGGGACATCGACATGGATATGTTCTACGACAAGGACAAAGACGAGTTCTACTGCCTGCGCTGCCAGTATCGGGGCAATGAGGCGGACGTCCTGGCAAAGAATGAGCTGGCCCGCTTCCGCTACGGCGCTATGGCGAAACGCTTTACGTTTGAGGATTGAGAGATATGATCAAAGGCGCGGACATTTCATCCCTGTTGGATGTGGAGGCAGGCGGCGGCAAGTTCTATGACAAAGCCTTCCCCCTGGGGGGAAGGCGGCACGGCGAAGCCGTGACGGATGAGGGGACATCCCATGCAGAAGACGCCCTCCAAATCCTGCAGCGCCACGGCGTCAACCTGATTCGTCTCCGGCTCTGGAACGACCCCTACGACGAAAGCGGCAATCCCTACGGCGCGGGCACCAACGATCTGCCCCGGACCATGGAGCTGGCCCGCCGCTGCAAGGCCCTGGGTCTGCCTTGGCTGCTGGACTTCCACTACTCCGACTTCTGGGCGGACCCCGGCAAGCAGTATCCCCCCAAGGCCTGGGCTGCGCTGGACGCGGAGGGCCTGGAGCGGGCGGTCTATGAATTCACAAAGCAGACGATGGAGACCCTGCGGGATGCGGAGCTGCTGCCTGCCATGGCCGCACCGGGCAACGAGCTCTCCAACGGCCTGCTCTGGCCCCTGGGCCAGGTTCCCAACTGGGCAAATATCGCCCGCTTTGTCTCCGCCGGGATTCGGGCGATCCGGGAGATTGCCCCGGAGACCAAGGTGATGATCCACCTGGACAACGGCGGCAACAACCAGCTCTACCGCAGCTGGTTCGATCACTGGATGGAGAACGGCGGCGCAGACTTCGACTGCATCGGCCTGAGCTACTACCCCTTCTGGCACGGCTCTCTGGACGCCTTGCAGCGAAATCTTCACGACCTGGCCAGCCGTTATGGCAAACCGATGATCGTGGCGGAAACCTCCATGGCCTTTACGCTGGAAGAGTGTCGGGACCGGGAGGGCCTGACTGCTGAGCAGAAGCGGGGCCTGGCAGCCAACGAAAAGACCGCCGCCCTGGTGCCCTATCCTCCTACGCCGGAGGGCCAGGCGGGATTTCTGCGGGACCTCTGGGCGGTGATTTGTTCCGTGCCCAACGGCCTGGGCAGGGGCCTGATCTGGTGGGAGCCCGGCTGGCTGCCGGTTCCCGGTGCGGAGTGGACCAAGCCGGCGGGACTGGCCTATATCCGCGAAAAAGGCCCCGGCGGCAACGAATGGGCCAACCAGGGCTTGTTTGACTATGACGGAAACGCCCTTCCGGCGCTGGTCCAGCTTCAGAGCCTGTAGGGACAAGCATTGCTTGTCCGCCTTGCGTACCCGCCTGTCAGGAGGGCACTTTGCCGTCCGCGTGAGAGGATAAAACATGAAGGAAACGAAGGTATTATTTGTAAACGCCTGTGTGCGGGAGGAATCCCGCACCTTGACGCTCGCGAAACGGGTGCTGTCCCATTTGGATGGGCAGGTTACGGAATTCAATTTGGAACAGGCAGGACTTTTGCCCCTGACCCGGGAAACGCTGGCAAAGCGGGACGCTCTGCTGGCTGCCGGAGACCGGAGGGACCCCATGCTGGCCCCGGCCCTGGCCTTCGCGGCGGCGGATGAGATCGTTCTGGCGGCCCCTTACTGGGATTTGAGCTTTCCCGCCTCGGTCAAGACCTGGATTGAGCATATCAACTGCGTGGGCCTGAGCTTCGCCTACGGCCCGGATGATATGCCGTACGGCCTCTGCAAGGCCAAACGCCTGTTCTACGTGATGACCGCCGGAGGCCCCATTCTCCCGCCCAACGAGGGCTTTGCCTACCTGGAGACCCTCTGCAAAACCTTTTACGGCATCCCGGAGTGCAAGCTCTTTTCCGCGGAATGCCTGGATATCCGGGGCGCGGACGCGGCGGCAATTCTGCAAAAAGCCAACAAGGAAATCGACGATTGGTTCCTGGGCAAGCGTTCGTAGGAGCGGCCATCGGCCGCCCGGCATTCGGAACGAATGCAATTTTCCCAGGCAAACCCAGGCGGGTTCCGACAACGGACCCGGTTCCGTGGCGCACAGTGTTCGCCGCTACCGGTCATTTTTCCCGCCTGTCATTGCGAGCCAATGCGCACACTGGCGTGGCAATCCGCGTCCCCGTCCTTTTCAAATGTTTTCAAACAGCAATTTGAAAACACCTCGATTTTTTCATGTTTTCATATTTTCAATAAAAAACGGATCGGCTGCGACACGCCGATCCGTTTTCTTATATTAACTCATTTCCGCCAGCTCCAGGCCCGGGTTCTTCCGCTTGGTAAAGTCGATGGCCCAGAAGGAGGAGAAGACCAGCAGCTTGCGGCCTCGGTAGTCCTCCAGCAGCTCCACGTCGGAAGACAGGTTCAGGTCCTTTTCCGGCACGGGGCTGGCGGTGATGAAGCGCAGCTCCTCGTAAGGCAGGCCCTCCATCCGCAGCTCCACGCCGTATTCGCTCCGCATCCGGTACTGGAATACGTCGAATTGCAGGGTGCCTACCACGCCCACGATGACCTCCTCCATGCCGGTCTCCGGCTTTTTGAAGATCTGAATGGCGCCCTCCTGGGCAATCTGCTCGGTGCCCTTGATGAACTGCTTGCGCTTCATGGTGTCCTTGGGGCTGACCCGGCAGAAGTGCTCCGGGGCGAAGGTGGGGATGCCCGCAAAGCGGAATTTCTGGCCGGGGACGGTGATGGTGTCGCCGATGGCAAAGATGCCCGGGTCGAAGACGCCGATGATGTCTCCCGCGTAGGCCTCCTCCACGATTTCCCGCTCCGAGGCCATGAGCTGCTGGGGCTGGGACAGGCGCATTTTCTTGCCTGCCTGGACGTGGTAGTATTCCGCGTCCCGCAGGAACTGGCCGGAGCAGATTCGCATAAAGGCCAGCCGGTCCCGGTGGGCCTTGTTCATGTTGGCCTGAATTTTGAAGACGAAGGCGGAGAAATCCGGGCTGAAAGCGTCGATCAGCCCGCAGTCCGCCGTCCGGGACAGGGGAGGAGGCGTCATCCGCAGAAATTCCTCCAAGAAGGGCTCGATGCCAAAGTTGTTCAGGGCGGAGCCGAAGAAGACGGGGCTCAGCTCACCGGCCCGAACCTCCTCCATGTTGAATTCCCGGCCCGCGGAGAGCAGCTCCACGTCCTCAATCAGCTTGGCGTGCTTTTCGCCCCCCAGAATGTCGTCCAGGGCCGGGTCATAGAGCTCGATTTCCTGTTTCTCGGCCTTGTTCTTGCCGGAGACGCCGGAGAACAGCAAAAGCTGCCCCCCCTGCCGGTCATAGACGCCCCGGAATTCCTTGCCGGAGCCGATGGGCCAGTTCATGGCGCAGGTCTCGATGCCCAGTTCCCGCTCCAGCTCGTCCAGCAGGTCAAAGGGGTCCTTGGCCTCCCGGTCCATCTTGTTGATGAAGGTGAAGATGGGAATGTGGCGCATGGCGCAGACCTTGAAGAGCTTCCGGGTCTGGGGCTCCACGCCCTTGGCGCCGTCGATGACCATAACGGCGGAGTCGGCGGCCATCAGGGTCCGGTAGGTGTCCTCGGAGAAGTCCTGGTGGCCCGGGGTGTCCAGAATATTGATGCAGAAGCCGTTGTACTGGAACTGCATCACGGAGGAGGTCACGGAGATGCCGCGCTGCTTCTCAATTTCCATCCAGTCCGAGACGGCGGCTCTGGCATTCTTTTTGCCCTTGACGGCGCCCGCCTGGGCAATGGCGCCGCCGTAGAGCAGGAATTTTTCGGTTAAGGTGGTCTTACCGGCGTCGGGGTGGGAGATAATGGCAAAGGTCCGCCGCCGGGAGATTTCTTGCTGTAAGGTTGACATAATATATTACCTCGTGATTGGTTGAAAATCAAAAATGTGCTTCAAAAAACGAAATACTGCTTGCGGTTTACATCGGATTCTCCTCTGCTTTCAAAACGTTTCTCCCTATTATATCCAATTAATCACTGGAAGTCAACGACCCAATTCTTGACTTATGCCCTTTTTTGCGATAAAATAACAAAGCATTGCGGGCGGCTCATAGCCGTTAGCTATCAGCCACCGGTCAGGAAAGGAGGCGGCAGCATGGACCGCAATTCACCGATTGTCGTTTTTGATTCCGGCGTTGGCGGCGTCAGCGTGCTGCGAGCCCTGGTGTGGGAGTTGCCGGAGGAGCGCTTCATCTATTTCGGCGACTCTGCCAACGCCCCCTACGGGCCCCGGACCACGGAAGAGATTCGGACTCTGACCCTGGAAAACCTGACCCGGCTCAAAGAAGAATATGATTTCAAGGCCGCGGTGATCGCCTGCAATACCGCCACCTCCGCCGCCATCGGGGCGCTGCGGGCCGCCTGGCCGGAGCTGCCCATCATCGGCATTGAGCCCGCCCTGAAGCCCGCCGCCGACCGGCATCCCGGGGGAAGCGTGGTGGTCATGGCCACCGAGACCACCCTGCGGGAAGAAAAATTTGCAGCCCTGACCCGGCGGATGGAAAGCCGCTGCCGGATCGTCAGCCTGCCCTGTCCGGAGCTGGTGGAGTTTGTGGAGCGGGGAGAGACCGACAGCCCCGCCCTGGAGGAATATCTCCGGCGCACCCTGGAGCCCTTTGTGGAGAGCGGGGCGGACGCGGTGGTTCTGGGCTGCACCCACTATCCCTTTGCCGCGGCGGCCCTGCGGCGGGTTCTGGACCCGGCCACCGAGCTGCTGGACGGAGCCGAGGGAACCGCACGAAACACCCGCTCCCAGCTGGCGGAGCGCTCCCTTCTGGGGGAGACCGGCCCCGGCAGCGTGACATTTTTGAATTCCAGCCCGGAGCCCGGGCGGTTGGAGCTCTGCGAGCGTCTGCTGCAAACGCCGTCTCTGCCGCCGCTGCCGGAAAAAACCGGAAGGAGAACTGCTATGGATCCCAAGGAACGATTCGTTTCTGTCTATCGCCAATATATTCGCCGGGAAGGAGCGGAGGAGCTGCTCAACTATCTGCTCTCTTCCGACTTTTTTGAGGCGCCGGCCAGCGCCCGCTACCACTCCGCCGTGGCGGGCGGCCTGTGCCAGCACAGTCTGAACGTCTATGACTGCCTCCGGGCCTACCTGGCCCGGCCCCGGGTCCAGCAGGTCTACGGCCTGACCGGGGAGGACTACACGGAGGAGAGCGTCGCCATCGTCGCTCTGCTCCACGACCTGTGCAAAATCGGCTGCTACAAGCCCGGCTTCCGCAACGTCAAGGACGAGCGGGGCGTCTGGCAGAAGGTGGCCACCTACAACTTCGAGGACGAGTTCCCCTTCGGCCACGGCGAGAAGTCCGTCTGGATGGTCATGAAATACATGAAGCTGACGGACCATGAGGCCTTCGCCATCCGCTACCACATGGGTTTCTCCGGCGAGGAGGACGCCCGCACCGTCGGACAGGCCCTGGCCAAATTCCCCCTGGCCTTCGCCCTCAACGTAGCTGACTCCGAGGCGACGTACTTCTTGGAGGAAACACCATGAGAGGGAAGAGGGAAGAAGTAAGAAGTAAACGGAGTATCATTCTATGTTTGAACCAATTACAAAAGAAAACCATGCGAGCTTGGAAGCGCTCATGATCGAGTATTATCGGGAAGGTGAGGACGCGGATACGCCGATTGAGACGATCAAGGGATTTATTGACAGCTTATACCAGATGATTGGCCGAAGCATTGACGGCGCCATGGTCAAGCACGACGGCCAATACGAAGGTTTTTGCCTTTGGATGAAGGACGACTCGCAAAGCAATTTCAGCGAGATCCCGGGCTATGGAACGATTCTGGAAATCGGCGTCAGACCGCAGTCCAGAAAGAAAGGGCTCGGAAGAGAAATCGTCCGTTATGCGGAAACGCAGATGCGGGAAACAGGAGTGGAATCCTTTTACGTTTCAGCCTATGGGCCTGCGGAAGCATTCTGGGAAAGCTGCGGCTATCAAAAAACAGAGCGAATGGCAGAGAACGGCTTGCCGATATTTGTGAAATAAACAGCATTTTATCAATAAGAAGGACTCTATCTTGAACATTTTAGAAAAATTCATATACGTTCTCTCCGCAGAAATGAACCCGCCGAGTAATTTCGGCGGGTTTCATCTGGCGTTTATCGGCCTTGTCCTGTTGGGAACCTGGATGCTGTGCCGTTACGGTCGGAATGCTTCGGCCCGGCAGGAGCGGAAAATCCTGATGATCTTTTGGGCCGTCATCGTGGTGCTGGAGGTCTACAAGGAGCTCCAGTTTGCCATGCGCTGGACCGAGCCAATCGCGGAAAATCCGGTCACCTGGAGCTATGCGTGGTACGCCTTCCCGTTCCAGTTCTGCTCCTCGCCCTTTTATATTCTCCCCATCGCCGCGCTGGCAAAACACGACCGGCTGCGGGATACGGCAAGAATGTTTCTCGCGGTCTTCTCCCTCTTTGCCGGGCTGGTGGTGTACATCTACCCGAATGACGTTTTTGTTCGGACCATTGGCATCAACATTCAGACCATGGTCCACCACGGGACGCAGGTGGTTCTCGGCTTCTACCTGGGGATGCGACTTTGCCGGGAAGGGAAGTTGACCCTGCCGTATTATCTGCGCGCTGTGTGCGTGTTCTGTGTCCTGGTGTGCATTGCTCTGGGGCTGAATCTCGCCGCGCCGCTCTTTACCGACGAAACCTTCAATATGTTCTACATCGGCCCGCGCTTTCCGTGTTCGCTGGCGATTCTGGACCAAATCTATCTCAGGCTCCCGTATCCGGTGTTCCTGGCCCTCTACGTCCTGGGCTTCTCCTTTGCGGCCCTGCTGATGCTGGGACTGCACAAACTCCCGGCGCACCCAATCACGTCCAAACAAGGGAAGATTCTAAAAACGGGATGATCAATCGCGGCCCCCTGGCTGCGCCGGCAACATTCCGGCGGCTTTTGACTAATATCGAGGGACCCATTCCAGGGGGCACTCAGAGGTCTCCCCGTCTGAAGTGATCGCTATGGTTCCGTCCTTCAGGGAACGCAGGTCCAGCGTCAGGGAACCGCCCTGAGGCGTCAGCTGCACCTCGCTATCCGCCATCTTCTTCAAATCAAAGAGCGAAATCGTGACAGCGCCGGTCATGCCCGTGACGGAAATGTTCTCCTTCGTCATCACAATGTCCGCGACCCCGTCTGTGTGGAAGATCAGATCTGTCAGATAGTCCTCCCCCAGCAGCTCGTCGTTGTTCAGATAAAAGGTTACATCGGTGCCGTCGGGGTCGGCGCTCCGCACGGTCCAACCGTGCTGCCGCCATACGATATCCCGGACGGCGCCTTCGGTTGTCAGCTTAGAGTGCATGTCTGCAATTGGTATTTTCGCGTCAACTATGAACCAATCGGCGTCCGTCTGGAAGGTGTAGAAATCCTGATATGGGGTTAAAAACTCAAAACAAACAGGAACAAAGCCTCTATAACCGCGCGATTCGACCTCGATGGTTCCGGATAAGTCACGCGGCCAAACAAAGTGCATGTTCTTCCCTTCGGGGTCCGTCATGTCACAGGAACCGCTGACTTGAAAACACAAGTCCTCCCGGATCTCGTCCGGAGCCGCAGTCGTGGTGACGGCAGAGGTCTCGACGCGATTTTGGCATGCCGCCAGGAGAACGCACAGGGAAACAACAAACAGCAGAGCTCTTTTTTTCATACCGAATCCCCCGGAAGACTTTTGTTTCAGTTGGGCAATGGCACTAATGCCGGGACAAACGAGCCGGTTCTGCTCATGTATCCTCTTGCAAGCGTTTTATCCGAAATCGCATCGCATTATATTCACTGCAATGCAGTATAATTATAGCATAAAACATCAAGGGGTTCAAGATAAATGGCGTAAAGAATGTGATTTTTTCCATTTAATTGGAAAATTCTGATTTAGAAAACTATAATTATGTATTGTGAAAACGAAGCGACAGGAGCCGTTGCAGCTTCCTGTCGCTTCGTTTCTTGCGCTATTCCTCCGGGAAAACCAGGTAAGCCGGCTTCTCCGCGTTGGGAACGTAGTCCAGGCTGGGGAAGAACAGCCGCCAGTTTTCCGCAATGCGGAACCGGATGTCCCAGTCGGCGGGCCAGGCGGCGGGCCAGCGGATACTGCGCTCTCCGGGGGCCAGGGTGATGACGCGGTACAGACTCCCACTGCCCGGGTCCAGCGTCTCCATACTGGAAATCAGCAGCGATTCGGTGTCTTCCAGCTCAGGGGAGATTTCCTTATCCCGGGGGAGAGCGGCCAGCATCCATTCCTGAATGGCCAGGACTGTGCCGCAGTTCATCTCATAGCGAATCAGTCCATTCTCGGTTACGGGCTCCAGGTTTTCCACCAGAGCGTAGAGATCAGGCTCCTCGTCCTCCAGCAGCTCAAACAGACTGTCCGGGTCGAACTCCGTATAGAGCAGCACCATGGCGTTTTGACTCCGGCTGAGGGAGACGCAGGCGGATTCATCCGTCTTGCGGACGGGACGGACCCCGTCCTCCCCATTGCCCGGCTCCCATTCCAAATCCTCGCTGCTGTCATCGGGGACAGCGCCGCTCTGGGTCCAGGGCCAGAGAAGGTCCTCGCTGCTTTCATCTACAATGGCATCAACGGCCGAAGGCGTGGGGTTGGGCCCCTTGCTGCCGCCGTCCTCGGTGGGGACGGCTTCTGCGGGCTCCGCCGCGTTGGTGGGACACTCCACGGTAGATTCCGTATATTTGCCAATTATGCCTGAGATACCATTTCCTCCGTATTCGTTGTAGGACTGCTGCCACTCAGAGTTCCAACAAAAGTCATCCAGGTCGCCCAACGATTGACCGGCACGGAAACTGTTCGTCTCGGATTTGAGGGAGCCGTCGATTTCGGGGCAACCGGTTCCGGCAGGGCTATAGGCGGCTTCTTCCGGCGCGGCGCTTTGTGCACCCTTAAAAGCAACGCCCAGCGGAATCACGTTGAGCCCTACCAGCAGCACCAGAACCGCAGCTGCCGCGCCAAGCGCGGCGCCGGGGCCAAACCAGCGGCGACGGGGAGTCTTTGCCTTGCCGGTGGCCTGGTCAATGCGATAGAGGACACCCTTTTTCAGCCCTTCGGGAGCGGGCACCCGGAGCTCCGAGACCTTTTCATCCAGCCCCCGCAGGCTTTCCATCAGATTCCGGCAGTCGGGACAGGCGGCCAGATGCGCCGCCAGCTCTTCCTCTTGCTCGGGGGTAAGCGCACCGTCCAGCTTTGCGCTCATCAGCGCCATTGCTTCTTCACAGATCATTACCTATCCCTCCCTTCTGTAGAGATAGACGTTTCTGATTCCATTTTGTTCCCGTTTTGCAATAAAATATTTCTTAATGCCAATCGGGCTCTGGAAAGCCGGGATTTTACCGTGCCCTCCCGGAGCTTCAACACCTCGGCAATCTCCGTGTAACTCATGTCGTTGATGGCCCGGAGAGTCAGAATCTCCCGGTATTCCACCGGCAGAGCGTTTATGGCTTTCGTCAGGGCGGCCCGGTCTTCGGCGGCCATCAGGAGTTCTTCCGGGCTCTTGCCGGGGTCTGGAATGTCCAACTGGGTTTCCTCCCCGTCGTCGTCCGCCGTGGTCAGGGAGACGGTGGGGCGGCGCTTCTTTGCCCGGAGCCAGTCCAGGCAGACATTGGCCGTCAGCCGGAAGAGCCAGGTGGAAAAGGATGACTCCTGCTGGAAGCCGGACAGTCCCCGCCAAGCTCGGAAAAATGCCTCCTGAGACAGGTCAAAGGCGTCATCCTCATTGCCGCACATCCGCAGGGCCAGGTTGTAGACCCTGGTTTGATAGCTCTCCACCAGGACGCCGAAGGCGTTGTTGTCTCCGGCAAGTACCTGCTCAATAATTGCTTTTTCGTCCATTATTCCAAGTCCCTCTGAATTCCGCCGATCACCCGATAGATGTCCTCCATCGTCTTGATCTGCGAAATTTGCTGCTTGTAATAGTTGCTGAACCGGACGCCCCGCAGGTACCAGGCCAGCTGCTTTCGGGCTTCCAGACAGGCGATATGTTCTCCCTTGTCCTCCCGGGCCAGCTCCATCTGCCGAAGCGCGGTTTCCATCCGCCGGGCAAGGGGCGGCCGTTCCGGAATCGGGTCGCCGTCCAGGGCGGCGCGGATTTGCCGGAACAGCCAGGGGTCGCCGAAGGCGGCACGGCCCACCATAACGCCGTCGGCCCCGGTCCAGTTTAGACAGCGCAGGGCGGCCCCAGGAGAGATGACGTCCCCGTTGGCAATCACGGGGATTGTGACGGCCTGCTTCACCTGGGCGATAACGTCCCAATCCGCCGTGCCGGAATAGAGCATGGTCTTCGTCCGACCGTGGACGACAATGGCGGCGGCGCCGTTGTCTTCGAGAATCTTCGCCAGCTCCACCACGTTAACATGGCTCTTGTCCCAGCCCTTGCGGGTCTTGACCGTGACGGGAACCGGAACCGCCTGAACCACCGCCTGTACGATCCGCCCCGCCAGGGCGGGATCCTTCATCAGGGCGGAGCCCTCGCCGTTGTTGACAATCTTCGGCATGGGACAGCCCATGTTGATGTCGATGAAATCCGCGCCGGACAGCTCCAGCGCCAGCCGGGCCCCCCGGGCCATAAAATCCGGGTCGCAGCCGAAAATCTGCACGCCGCACAGGACGCCCCGATTCCGCCGCAGCAGGGAAGCGGTCTTTTTGTCTCCGTAGCAAAGGGCCTTGGCGGAGACCATCTCCGTCACCGTGGCGCCGGCCCCGGTTCTGACGCAGATTTCACGAAATGCGTAATCCGTCACGCCTGCCATCGGAGCCAATATTGCGCCCTCCGGCAGCTTCAGCTTGTGTTCCATGGGGCCTCCTTCTGGTTTTTGTTTTCAGGTAAGCCCTTACAGCTAACGGTGCTGCGAATGAGGGCCGTTGTTTTCGTTATTATACTACAGTTGAATCCTAAAAGCAAAGGAAATGAAAAAAATCAAAAATCTTCAAAAAAAGCGATAAAATCTATTGACAAATCTGAAAGAAATCACTATAATGAGTAAGCTAAAAGCAAATCCGCCCTTAGCTCAGTTGGTAGAGCAACTGACTCTTAATCAGTGGGTCCCGGGTTCGAGTCCCTGAGGGCGGACCAAAGTGCAAGCGGTCGTGAATCGCTTTCTATCCGCGATCGTTTGCTCATATGGCCCGTTGGTCAAGTGGTTAAGACAGAGGCCTCTCACGCCTTTAACATC
>JAGABH010000066.1 GCA_017614755.1 Oscillospiraceae bacterium | reverse complement strand
TTCGGCAAAGACCCGCTCCAGGGCAGGGCCGTCCGCCACGTCCAGCTCATAGACCTTGGGCCGCCTGCCGGTGATTTTGGCGATGCGGTCCGGCACGTCCCGGCTGGAATTGAAGAAATTGTCGGCAATGATGACCTCATAGCCCTTTTGCAGCAGCTCCACACAGGTGTGGGAGCCAATATATCCGGCGCCGCCGGTCACAAGAATTGTCATAGAAAAACCTCCCGATATTTGCTTTCCCATAGTGTATCACAACGGGCGCAAAAAGGCAAGGGTCCTATTCCCGGCTGCGGCTGCGTACGTTTATTCCTCCGGAATCGTTTGCGTCCTTCCGGGTGCAAAGACCCAGATCACAGGGCGCACGCCGTAGCCGTCGTGGTTCACTCTGCCGGTTTTCGTCGGGTCGCCGCCCATGCTGCAATAGCCGGCGGTGTTCTGGTAGATGCCGGGGTTGCGGAGCCACCCGGGCGTCGTTCCCCAGGAACTGTGAATCTCCAGCCCCTGCGTGGCGGCGTAGGGCGTGGGGTAGGAATAAAAGCCGTCCATGTGACCGTTGAAATAGTAGTAGGCGATCAGCTCGTTGCAGCTGGGAATATAAACGTGGTCCTCCGTGTCCACCCCGCCGTCGACGCCGGAAGCGGCGTTGTCGGGGTTCTCCACGACGGTCATAGAGATCATGGCCTGCTCCTCCGGGGTGAAGGCCGTCCGGTAGAAGCTGTCGTTGAGCCAGCTGCGCAGGGAGCAGTCCGCCCAGGTGATGTCCGTATTGGCGTTGTGATAGGGCATCTGTTCCAGCACGAGGCCCGACCAGAGCAGGACCCGACCGTCGTCGTCCGCCAGAACGAACCACTCGATCGGCTCCGGGCCGTTTTCCGGCTTCCCGTCCTGCTCCCAGCTTCCGAAGCTGACCCGCGCCCCCAGGGGGACGCTGCTGAACAGGCTGCCCAGGCTGTCGTCCGACTGCTGGCTCAGCGCCAGCTCCGTCGCCCGGGCACCGGCGTCCCGGTAGCTCCAAATCACGCTGAACCGGTCAATGGCCTCGGGGACGTTTCCCTGGGCCAGCGCCGCCTCCGCCTGCGCATAGCGTTCGGAATTGCGCTTTTCCGGGAGAATGCGGGTTTTCAGCAGCCAGACGGTGCCAACCGTCAGCAGCACCACGGCAGTCAGAATAATAATCACTTTTCTGCGGATTTTCACCTTTCTTGCCCATGCCTCGGGATCTACGTGTGCGCGTGCCATGTTCGTCGCTCCTTTTCGTTTGCTTTTGGGAAGGTTTTTTGTTCTCTATCCACTGTAACGCTTGGAACAAGGAAAACCGGACAAAATCGCCGACATTTTTTGCATTTGAAAAATATCGGCGTTTTTCGTTGCAGGGGGAGGGCGGGCTAATAGCCCGCGCTACAGTAGGATGCTACAGTAGGGTGCGTCCGGGAAAGCGGACGGCAGAGTGCCGTCCCTACGGGTGTGTCAGGTCTCCTGGGGCTGCAGGGCGGCGCAGTCGGCGGGGCCCTCCCCGCGCAGCATGCGCAGGCCGTGAAGGATGGCGGGCAGGACAGGCTCCAGATTCTCCAGGGCAGCCCTGGGGCTGCCGGGGAGATTGATCATCAGCGTCCGGCCCCGAATCCCGGCGACTGCGCGGGAGAGCATGGCCCGGGAGGTGATTTGCATAGAAGCAGCCCGCATGGCCTCGGGAATACCGGGAACCAGCTTTTCGCAGACCGCCAGGGTGGCCTCCGGGGTCACGTCCCGCGGGGCGAAGCCGGTACCGCCGGTGGTCAGCACCAGAGCGGCGTCCGCCTCACAGGCGGCCTCCAATGCAGCCTGGATTTGCTCCCGCTCATCCGGAACCAGAACCGGCGGCAGCAGGGAGAATCCCTCCTTTTCCAGGCAGGCCGCCAGGGCAGGACCGGAAAGGTCCTCCCGCTGACCGGAATAGCAGCGATCGGAAACCGTAATTATCAATGCGGTGTAATTCATATTGTCGTCTCCCGTCTTTGTTTTTCTATGATTTTCCCGTAGGCCCCCATATACAAAAAACCCATGTGCAGGACCAAAACCTTCACATGAGTCTCGCGTTTCAAGGCAGCCCGGCGGGCGGACCCGCGTGATGACGTTACTGCCTCCGCGGCAAATCGCCGCGGTACTACTCCCTCAAGAGCGTGTTCACTTGTGGCCCTATTATATCACATTCTTTGTCTGTGTCAAGACTTTGCGAAAAAAAAAATAATCCCCCGCCCGGGGCGGTAAAAAACCGTCTCCGGGCGAGGGAATCACGGGGCGGGTATAGGCGGGAAATATCCCGCGTCGGCCGCGGGAATCCGCATACCCGTCCTTTCCCGGTGTTTTCAACTGCAAATTCGAAAACGCCTCAACTGAAAATTTTTCGTTCTCGGTTCCAAGGTTCCAAGCCCTCCGGGCTTCAGACCTCCCAGCCGGCCAGGTAGGCCTCCTGCTCCGGGGTCAGCTTGTCGATCTCCATGCCGATGCCGTGGAGCTTGTGGGCGGAGACCTCGTCGTCGATGGACTGGGGGATCTCGTACACGTCCGGGGGCAGGCTGCGGCCATGGTTCTTCATATACTCCAGGGCCAGGGCCTGAATGGAGAAGCTCATATCCATGATCTCCGCCGGATGGCCGTTGCCGGAAGCCAGATTCACCAGACGGCCCTCGGCCAGCAGGTTCAGCACCCGGCCGTCGGGCATTTCGTAGCCCACGATTTCATTCCGGCGGGGGAAGGAGCGCACGGCCATTTTTGCCAGTTCTTCCCCGTTGACCTCCACGTTGAAGTGGCCGGCGTTGGCCAGGAATGCGTTGTGCTTCATCACGGCAAAGTGACGGCCCACAATCACGTCCCGGCAGCCGGTGGTGGTGATGAAGAGGTCCCCCAGGGGGGCGGCCTGATCCATGGGCATAACCCGCATTCCCTCCATGGAGGCCTCCAGGGCCTTAATGGGGTCGATCTCGGTGACAATCACATTGGCTCCCATGCCCTTTGCCCGCATGGCCACGCCCCGGCCGCACCAGCCGTAGCCCGCCACCACCACGGTCTTGCCTGCTACCAGCAGGTTTGTCGTGTGCATAATGGCGTCCCAAACGGACTGGCCGGTGCCGTACTTATTGTCATAGTAGTGCTTGCACTTGGCGTCGTTGACGTTCATCATGGGGAAGGGCAGCTTCCCGGCCTTGGCCCGGGCCTTCAGACGATGGATGCCGGTGGTGGTCTCCTCGCCGCCGCCGATGAGGCAGTCCGCCAGGTCCTTCCGCTCCCCGGTCAGCAGGTCCACCAGGTCGCCGCCGTCGTCGATGATCAGATCCGGGTGGCAGGACAGGGCCGCCACCAGCAGGTTTTTGTATTCCGCGGGGCTGACCCCGTGGATGGCGTAGGTCTCAACCCCCAGCGAGGCCAGACCCGCTGCCACGTCGTCCTGGGTAGACAGGGGGTTGCAGCCTGTGGCGTGGACCTCCGCACCGGCGGCCTGGAGGCAGGTGGCCAGATAGGCGGTCTTGGCCTCCATGTGGATAGACAGGGTGATTTTCAGGCCCGCGAAGGGCTTTTCCCGCTCCATCCGCTGCCGGATGGCCCCCAGCGCGGGCATGAAGTCCCGCACCCAGGCGATTTTCATACGGCCATACTCGGCCAGGGACATATCTTTGACAATGCTCATGTTTACCTCTTTTTTGCTTACGGCTTTTTTCTGACAGCTTATGCGTCAGGGCTCAACGGGCTCTGTTTCCTCCGTGGGGGCCTCGCCGGTGACTTCCTCGCCGGTAGCTTCCTCGCCGGTAGCTTCCTCGCCGGTAGCCTCTTCTCCGGTGGCCTCGGGGTCCTCAACGGGCTCCGGCTCGTCTTCCAGCACCGGCTTCACGCCCACGCCGGGCAGGGTCAGGATTATCATGTCCTTGCCGCTGATGGTGTGACCGTCCGTGGTACTGCCGGAGAACAGAAGCTCCCAGTTGCCGCTGGGAATCTGGGCGGTAACGGTTTCGTCGTTGGGATTGATCAGCGCAACGGCTACCATCTCTTTGCCGACGGTCCAGGTGATCCGGATCACGTTGGCGTTCACCACCTCGCAGGACATCTTGCCCCCGGTGAAGAAGGAGTTGGATTTCCGCAGGGCGATCAATTCCCGCACAAGGTCCCGCATCCGCATCTGCATACTGCCCTTGGACAGGGTATTCCAGTCGATATTGTTGGTGGTGTCGGAGGACTTGTAGGAATTCCGATCGCCGTTCTTGGAGCGAAGGAACTCCTCTCCGCCCAGGATGAAGGGCGCGCCCTTGCTGATCATCAGAATCTCCTCGCCCAGGCGGTACATGGCGAAGCGTCCCTCGTCGTTGGCGGAAGAATTGGACACCTTTAATTTGTCCCAAAGGGTGCTGTAATTGTGGCTGGCCATATAGTTGATGACCATATTGTCGTCCACAGACCA
Source organism: Oscillospiraceae bacterium (assembly GCA_017614755.1). Classification (GTDB taxonomy): domain Bacteria; phylum Bacillota; class Clostridia; order Oscillospirales; family Oscillospiraceae; genus JAFRPC01. The sequence continues at coordinate 9,354 of JAGABH010000066.1, read as the reverse complement.
GTTGACACCGTTGGTCTTTTGGCCGCCCAGAATGCAGAACATGACCTTGCCGGCGGTGGTGCTGTTGGCTTTGCCGTTGATGTAGCCCTGATCCATGGGAGAGACAATGGAGCCGATGAGGGCGTCCCGGGTGGTATCGTTGAAGACCGCCACGCCGCCGATGCCGGTGGCCTCGATCTGATTGATGTTGGCGGCGCTGGCCTGGAGGCTGGCGGAGAGCACGGTGCTGCCGCCCACGGTGCCGTCGCCGTAGATCAGAGCTTTCGGGTTGACCTCGTGGATCGCTTTCTCCACCGCCTGCATGGTCTCGATGTCGTGCAGAGCCATCTTGTCAAAGCGGAAGCCGTCGATGTGGTACTCCTTGGCCCAGTAGGTCACGGAATCCACCATAAACTTCCGGAACATGACCCGGTCGGAGGCGGTCTCGTTGCCGGCGCCGGAGCCGTTGGAGGGGGAGCCGGCGGCGGTATAGCGGTAGTAGTAATAGGGGACGATCTTATTCAGATTGGAGTTGATGTCATAGGTGTGGTTGTAGGCCACATCCATCACTACGCCGATGCCCTTGCTGTGCAGGGCCTGGACCATCTGCTTGACCTCATTGATCCGCACCTCACCGTGGAAGGGGTCGGTGGAGTAGCTGCCTTCGGGAACATTGAAGTTCTTGGGATCGTAGCCCCAGTTGAACTTGCCGTCGGAGGCGGTTTCATCGATGGAGTTGAAGTCGAAAATGGGCTGGAGCTGGACATGGGTGATGCCCAGGCTCTTCAGGTAATCCAGACCCACCCGCTGGCCGGAGGCGTTCTTCAGCCCGGTCTCCGTGAAGGCCAGATACTTGCCGGGGTACTGGCTGCGGCTGATCTTGTTGGAGAAGTCCCGCACATGGACCTCCCAGATGATGGCCTCATTGTAGTTCTTGATGTTGTTGAAGTAGCTGTCCTCGGCAAAGCCCTCGGGGTCTGTGGCGGCCAGATCGACCACCATGGCCCGGTCGCCGTTGACGCCCACAGCCTTGGCGTAGGGGTCTACCACCTTCTGGGTGCCTTGGGAGGTGGTTACGGCATAGGAATAGTAGGTGCCGTGGCCGCACTTGACTGTGGCGGACCAGACGCCCTTCTCCCCCTTGGTCATGGAAATCTGATTGAAGGTATTGCCGCCGTTGCCCACCTGGTAGAGCTCCAGACGCACCTGGCTGGCCGTGGGAGCCCAGAGCTTGAAGACGGTTTCATCCTCCTGAATGGTTGCGCCCAGGTCGTCCCCGTCATAGGTGTAGCGGTTTATGAAGGCGTCCGTGTCAAAGACCTTGGTGGGCACAGCCTTTCTGGGATCATAACCCTCCAGCTCCAGGGTATAGGACTTGGAGAGGTCCAGCTCTTCCCCCAGGGTAATCACGCCGGAGGATGCGTTGTCATTGAGACTGTTCATGCTGGAAATGGGCACTTCCCGGCTTCCGTCCGTGACCTTGACCTGACTCAGGGAGGTAAAGCGGGCAGGAGTCGTGATGTTGTAGCGAATCTGGTTCAGCGTCTCGATGGCTACCATGGTCAGAACCTTGGCCTGAACCAGGGTCTTTCCCCCGTCTGAGCTGATGTACTGGGCAGAGTCGCCGGGCTTCAGCCAGACCGTGGTTTCCTCCTCGGAGATGGTGACAAATCGGTCGTTTTCCACGTCACGGACCGCCTCGCCCCAGCTGGTGCCGCCGGGTTCAGAGCAGTTCTTGCGGACTACAAAGCCCACTTCGGAGACGCTCTCGGGAATATTCAGCACCACCTTGCCGCCACGATCCGTCTTATGGAAGCGGTAGCCCCGGGCTTCGGAGTTCTCATACCAGATCCACATATCACACTTGGAAAGGTCCGTGCCCTCCGCAAGCCAGTAGAAGGTAATCTGGTTCTTGCCCGACTCCCGGTCAAGGGTGTATTCCCCGGCGGGCTCGGTCTCCACAGTCGCCTGGGTGCCCGTCGGCTGCGTTTCTTTTTCATCCTCCCCGCAGCCCGCAAAAAGGCCCAGGACCAGGATCAAACACAGAAACAGCGAAATCAAACGTTTCAAGGGAATCCCTCCTTTGAGAAAACTTCTAATGCCCAAAAAACCAATAATGGCAGGGCGTACTGTCCTGCCATTATTGTATCGTTTTTTTACAAAATTGTCAATATTTATTCGCATATTCGGGGGCAGCGGAATTGCTGTTTTCCCGTTACGGCGCGGTCACAATCAGCACATCCTTGCTGCCCACGCTGTTTTCGTCGGAGGTCTCTCCGGCAAAGAGGACGTTCCATTCGCCCTCCGGCAGAACCGCCGGGACAGACGCATAGCCGGGGTTGATGATGGCCGCGGCCACGGTCTTGTCCTCCATGGTCCAGATCACCCGGATCGTGCCGTCATCCAGGACCTCACAGGCAGCTTCTCCCTGGGTAAAGAAGGGGTTGGCCTTCCGCAGGGCGATGAGCTCCTTCATCAGATCGCGCATCCGCATTTGCAGACTGCCCTCGGTGAGAGCATCCCAGTCCAGGTTGTTCACCGCGTCGGAAGACTTGTAGGAGTTGTGGTCTCCCTGCTTGGTGCGGAGCATTTCCTCGCCCGCCAGCATAAAGGGCACGCCCTTGCCCATCATCAGGATTTCCTCGCCCAGGCGGTTCATGGCGTAGCGCTCTTCCTCGGTGGCGTAGGGGTTGGATTCCAGCAGTTTATCCCAAATGGTGTTGTTGTCGTGGCAGGCCATGTAATTGATGACCATATTGTTTTCCACGGCCCAGCTTACGCCGCTGGTCCGGGTGCCGCCCAGGATGCCGAAAACCACCTTGGCCGCCGTACCCGAGTTGGCCTTGCCGTTGATATAGCCCTGGTCCTTGGCGTCAAACACGGAGCCCTTGAGACCGTCCCGGATGGCGTCGTTGAAAACCGCCACTGCGCCGATGCCCTCGCCGCTGGGAACGATCTTCTTGATGTTGGTCTGGTTGGCCTGGAGGCTGTCCCGCAGCTCGGAGCTGCCGCCGGTCCAGCCCTCGCCGTAGAGAATGGCCTTGGGGTTGATGGCGTGGACCGCCTCCTCCACCGCCTGCATGGTGTCCACATCGTGGAGGGCCATCAGGTCGAAGCGGAAGCCGTCGATGTGGTACTCCTTGGCCCAGTAGGACACGGAGTCCACCATGAACTTCCGGAACATGACCCGGTCGGAGGCGGTTTCGTTGCCGCAGCCGGAGCCGTTGGAGGGAACTCCGGAAGCGTTGTAGCGGTAGTAGTAATAGGGAACGATCTTGTTCAGGCAGGAGTTGATGTCGTAGGTGTGGTTGTAGACCACGTCCATAACCACCGCCATGCCGTTGTTGTGCAGGGCCTGAACCATCTGCTTCAGCTCGTTGATCCGAATCTCCCCGTGGTAGGGGTCGGTGGCGTAGGAGCCCTCGGGGGCATTGTAGTTCTTGGGATCGTAGCCCCAGTTGAACTGGGCCTCATAGCTGCTCTCGTCCACGGTGGCGTAGTCGTAGATGGGCTGGAAGTGGACGTGGGTAACCCCCAGGTCCTTCAGGTAGTCTATGCCCACGCTCTGGCCGGAGGCGTTGGTGAGGCCGGTCTCCGTGAAGGCCAGATACTTGCCGGGGTACCGGCTGTCCTTGATCCGATTGGAGAAGTCCCGCACGTGGACTTCCCAGATTACCGCCTCATTGTAGGCGTCGATGCCCTCAAAGAAGCCGTCCTCGGCAAAGCCCTCCGGGTCGGTGGAGGGCAGGTCTACCACCATGCCCCGGTCGCCGTTGACGCCAACCGCTTTTGCATAGGGGTCCACCGCCTCCTGGGTGCCCAGGACGGTGGTGACGGAGTAGGTGTAGTAGGTGCGGTGGCCGCAGACAACCTCGGCGAACCAGACGCCCCGCTCTCCCCGGATCATGGGGACCCGCTCGTACGGGAGATCGTCTCCGTCGCCCGCATTGTAAAGATTCAGCACCACCTGGCTGGCAGTGGGGGCCCAGAGCTTGAAGCGGGTCACTTCCCCGTCGATCACAGCGCCCAAGTCGTCGCCGTCGTAGGTGTAGCGCTCGATAAAAGCCTGGGAGTCAAAGACCTTGGTGGGCACGGCATTCTGGGGCTCAAAGCCCTCCAGAATCACGGTGTAGGTTTTGGAGAAGTCCAGCTCTTCCGCCAGGGTGATGGTGCCGGAAATCACCTCGTTGTTCAGGCTGGACACGTCTTCGATGGCCAGCTCCCGGTCGCCGTCCAGAACCTTGATCTGGTCCATGGAGCTAAAGCGGGTCGCCGGGGTGATGCTGTAGTGGATCTTGTTCAGGTCCTCAATGGCGGCCATGGTGAATTTCTTGCTCTGAGACAAGGTCTTCCCTCCGTCCTCGCTGATGTACTGGGCGCCGTCGCCCGACAGCAGATAAATTACGGTTTCCTCGCCGGTGATAACGGCGAAACGGTCGCTTTCAAAGTCCTTGGTGGCGTCTCCCCAGCTGGTACCGCCGGGATCGGAGCAGTTTTTGCGAACGATAAAGCCCACCTCAGTGATGTCCGCCGGGACGTTCAGCACTACCTTGCCGCCCCGTTCCCAGGGATGGAACAGGTAGCCCTTGCCGTCAGCGTTGGGGAACCAAATCCACATATCGCATCTGGAAAGATCCACGTCCTCCGCCAGCCAGTAGAACGTCAGCTGGTTGGTGCCGGGCTCCCGCTCCAGGGTATATTCCTGGGTTTCGGGTGCGGGAGGCTCAGTGGGCTCCGCCGTGGTGATCTGAGGTGCGGCGGTCTGGGGCGCGGCCCCGGTGGTGCTCTCCGACCCCGGTCCGTCCTGGGGCTGCCCGCAGGCGGAAAAGACGGTCAGAACCAGCAGCAGAGACAATAATACCGTAAGGGTTCGTTTCATAATAGATTCTCCCTTCACAATTTATGATAGCGGCAGTGCGTTTTCGCTCTGCCGCTATTGTATCGGTTTTGAGAAAAAAAGTCAATGCGGAATTCCCGGGGGATCGGACACGTCGGGAGGATTGGGCCCAGTCCCGGCCGCGTCCGTCTGCCCTATTCCGCCAGCTCGTTTCCGGTCAGGAAGCGGTACAGATAGGTCACCACATAGGCCCGGGTGCAGGGAGTTTTGGCATTGAACTTGCCCTCCTCGCCCTTCTCCAGGCCATTCTCGTAGGCCCAGATGGCGCCGTCGTAGTACCAGTGGTTGGTATTGATATCGGAGTAGGGATTGTCGATGCTGTATTCGGGCTTGCCCATCGCAGCGTACAGAAACTGGAGAATCTCGCTGCGGGAACAAGTCCTGCTGGGGCTGAAATGGGTCTTGTCTGTGCCGCCGGTGATGCCGTTCTTCACTGCCCACATCACAGCCTGATGAGCCCAGTGTTTGTCACTCACATCCTGGAAGGGGTTGCTTTCCGCTTCTGCCTCCGGCTTGCCGTTGGCAGCCCAGAAGAACACCACGGCGTCACTGCGCAGGACGGTCTTCTCCGGGGAGAAATGGGTTTCGTCCGTGCCGCCGGTGACAGACTGATCCAGGGCCCACATGACGGGGTTGAAGAAGAAATCACTCTCACGCACATCCTCAAAGGGGTTCCCCGGCTTTACGTCGATGTAATAGACCCCATAGTATTCCGCGTGCTGATACAGCTTGGCCTCCCGGCCGTTGATTGCCACCTTGGTGTCATCCGTGAAGCACCAGTCCCCGATCCGAATCAGGAACACCATGACCCGGTAGGTTTTATCCAGCCTGAAAACATCATCCTTGGTCAGCTTGTCGCCGGCGCTGCCATTGTCCTTCACCGTGAAAAACTCCACGCCGGTCACGGTATAGCGCTCCGGGTTTTCGGCTTCTCCCGCAAAGACAGGCTTTCTGCCCACCAGCGGCAGGGTAACGGCGGCGGCGCAGTCTGTTTCGGAGGCGACAAAGTATTCCTCCCCGCAATACCACAGATAGCCGTAGCCTCCCGAGGCGTAATGGTCTGTCAGCTTCGTCGCCCTTGTCCAGGCTTTCCCGTTAACGTACAGAGCCGTGTCATTGGACAGGCTGTAGTAGCTGCCGTCGGGGAGACTGTCGCTTCTGAGCTGCGCCCGCAAGCGATAAACGCCCGGTTCAAAGGTCGCGTCATAGTAATTCTGCCAGTCGTCCCCCGTTTTTTTCTGCCACAGCACCATGGTCCAGGAAATGTTGACGCCCTTGTCCGTGGGATCCGTAATGGTAAATTGGGGGTATGTGCGGCTGCCGCCCAGCTGCGGGGGCGTAATGTCCGCCTCCGCGCTGACCTGGGTGACCGTGCCCAAATCGCAGCCGGTCTCCGCTTCAAAATGCGCCTTGATGACCACGTCCTGATTCCCCATGGTAAATTGGTCGTCGGTAATCGTGACGCCGCCGGACAGCACTTCCCAATTTTTCAGCTTCACATACTGACTGTTGGGCGTTGCCGTCAGCGTGACTACCGTGCCCGGCGCGGCAGATGCGTGGGAGGCGGCGGCGGTGCCGTCTCCGTCGGAGGAAACTGTGACAAAGTATTCTCCTTCGGGCCGAACATCGAATTCCTCGCTGCAAAACCACATATAACCGTAGCCGTCGGAGGCGTAAAAATCCTTCAGGCTTTGCGTTTTTGTCCACGGGGTTCCGTCGATGGTCAGCGTCGTGGAATTGGTCAGCCGATAGTAGGTGTTGTCGGGAAAACTGTCGCTTCTGAGCTGCGCATGCAGACGATAGGTCCCCGCTTCAAAGGTGGCCTTGTAGTAATACTGCCATTCGTCTCCATTTTTCTTCTGCCAAATCACCATCGTGCTTGACACTTCCACGCCCTTGTCAAGGGGGTCTGTGACCGTAATGGTCGGGTACGTGCGGGGGCCGCCCAGCGTCGGGGCGGTGATCTCCGCCGTGGCGTACACCTCGTTGACAACGCCTAATTCGATGTAGCTGTCCGCATGGGCAACCGGCTTGATTTGGGGCAGGAGTGCCCAGAGCAGCGCCAGACACAGGGCAATCGAAGCCCAGCGTTTCGTTGGTTTCATGTTTTTCCTCCGGTTACGATTCAATCTGAGATGCAGGCGCACAGGGGAGCTGAGGACGCCCGCCTTATTCCGCCAGCTCTTTGCCTGTGAAAAAGCGGTACAGATAGGTCACAACATAGGCTCTTGTGCAGGGGGTTGTGGCGTTGAACTTGCCCCCTTCGCCCTTCTCCAGGCGATTTTCGTAGGCCCAGATGGCGCCGTCGTAGTACCAGTGGTTGGTATTGATATCGGAGTAGGGATTGCCGATCGTGTATGCGGGCTTGCCCATGGAGGCGTACAGGAACTGGAGAATCTCGCTGCGGGAACAGGTCTTGCTGGGGCTGAAGGTGTTGGGGCTGGTGCCGCCGGTGATGCCGTTCTTCACCGCCCACATCACAGCATTATGGGCCCAGTGTTTATCGCTCACATCCCGGAAGGGGTTGCTTTCCGCTTCCACCGTGGGTCTGCCTTTGGCCGCCCAGAAGAACACCATGGCGTCACTGCGCAGGACGGTCTTCTCAGGCATGAAGTGGGTATCATCCACGCCGCCGGTGACGGTTTGGCCCACTGCCCACATGACGGGATTGAAGAACCAGTCGCTTTCGTGCACGTCCACGAAGGGATTTTCGCACTTCATGTCCACGTAATACATACCTCTGCCGGTGAGTGCGCCATAAAATGTGGCCGCAGTTCCGTTGATCGTAACCGGGGTGTCCTCCGTGAAGCCGCTCCAGTCTCCCTTTGGCCACAGCACAACAAAGACGCGATAGACCTGGTTCGGCGTGAAGGCCTCGTTTTCCGACAGCGTCGCGCCGAAGCTGTCGCCGGTCACCGGCGCATAATTGACCCGATACACCGTAAAGCGGCTGGGGTCGGCGGATTCGCCCGTGGAAACCGGGTGCTGTCCCGGCATGGGCTTGGTGACGGTGACCTCGCAGACCGGCTGCTCCTCTTTTGCCACCATATCCACAGTGTACCATGCATCGCCGCCCATGCTGACGCCGTGGGACGTTGCGGGAATCCCGTTGATGGTGGCCGGGGTATCGTCGGTAAGCATGAAACCGCCCGTTCCGGTCAGTCGAACCCAGACCCGGTAGACCTTGCCCAACGCAAAGGTTTCGCTTGTCGTCATATCCGGGCCTTCCGTGCCGTCGCCGTTCAACAGGTTATACTTAACCGCCGTTACCTTGTAGCGGGACGGGTCTGCGGAGCTGCCGCTTGTGGCAGGATGGCAGCCCGCCACAGGCTTGGTGACGGTGATTGGAAGTGGAGGATTGTTATATCCAATAATCAACTCCCCACCTGAAACGGATTCGGAAAATCCAATTCTTGAAGGTTTGTAGCCATTGTCATTATTCGCACACGCTCTTACCTCTACCATGTAATAATTATCCGGCTGGATTACATCAGACAAATCAACCGAAGTACCCTCGACCTTACCTCTCTTAACGTAAGGCGCCCCATAGTATGAAGTCGGGTCCGTTGAGCACCGTAAACCATATTCGAAATAATCCGCGTTTTCTACAGGATACCAACAGACGGTCGTGCCCTCAAACCAGACTGCCGGCGTATTCAAACATGGAACAGTGGAATGATAATAAAACTGAACCTGCTCTTCACAAAGATAACTGCCAGCGCTACGATAGGCAACGACTCTTATACAGTATTCTCCTGTGTAGCAAGAAATTCTTGCATCCATGGCCGCCTGCAAATCGAAGCTCGTTTCGGTTATATACCCCGAACCGCTGGTCCAGTTGTCAATGTACCAGTTGACAGCGTAAGTGGTCGCACCATCCATCGGCTGCCAGGTCAGAACGCCGTCGGTGATGGTGGGGTTCATTTGGGTTGCAGCTACCGCCGGGACGCTGACCGTCGGCAGCAGGGAAGCCAGCAGCACCAGCGACAAGGCCAGCGCGACAAAGCGTTTCATCGTTTTCATGCGGTTCTCTCCGTTTCTTTTTATTTTGAAGCATAGGGTGAATGGGCAAATCCATATGCATTTCTAAATTAAGTATTTTACCGGATCACAACAGAAAAAGCAAGTGCCGCGACACAATATTTTTGTATCGCGGCACAAAATTTTTTATCGGAAAGATTTTATTTCGCCTCCGCCGGCAGCGGGAGACGCGGACGGCAGGGTGCCGTCCCTACGGATTTCCCGCCTGTCATTCTGAGCGCCGTGGGAGCGGGCAACGCGGAGGCATCAGGGGATGCCTCCCTACGGACGGGGGACGCGGACGGCAGAGTGCCGTCCCTACAGGTCGGTGCGGACGGGAGGCAAATCCCGTGGCGCACTGGTGTGCGCCGCTACCGGGCGTTTCTGTTTCCCCGCAGGGGACGCTCTTACCCCGCTGGGGTGAGCGTCCCCTGGCGCTGCCGAAGTGCGCCGCTGCC
>JAGABH010000065.1 GCA_017614755.1 Oscillospiraceae bacterium | reverse complement strand
TCCGGGAGGCGTTGGTGTAATCGGTGGCGTGGACTCTGCCGTTGGTGAGCTTCCAGAGCAGCCAGGTGTCCACAGTGCCGAAGAGCAGCTCGCCCCGCTGGGCCTTTTCCCGGGCCCCCTCAACGTTGTCTAGAATCCACTTGATCTTGGTGGCGGAGAAATAGGCGTCCAGCACCAGGCCGGTGGTCTGTTTGATGTAATCCTTGAGCCCTCTGCGCTCCAGCTCGTCGCAGATGGGAGCGGTGCGGCGGCACTGCCATACAATGGCGTTGCAGACGGGCCGGCCGGTGGTCTTGTCCCAGACCACGGTGGTCTCCCGCTGGTTGGTGATGCCGATGGCGGCAATGTCCGCCACGTCGATGCCGGACTCCGTCACGGCCTCCATCATCACGGCGTACTGGCTGGAGTAGATTTCCATGGGGTTGTGCTCCACCCAGCCGGAGTGGGGATAGTATTGGTTGAATTCCTTTTGCGCCATGGCGACGATGTTCTGCTCGTTGTCAAACAGAATCGCCCGGCTGCTGGTGGTACCCTGATCCAGGGAGAGGATATATTTGCCCATGGAAGCCTCCTGAGAATTAAGAATTGAGAAGTGAAAATTAAGAATTGAAGCCGCCCTTCGCCAAAGCTCCTCTTGTCAGGGGAGATTTTTCGTTGCTACCACGTTGCCGTCGGTGCCTGCCACGTGGGGAATCAGGACGTCACCCACTTTGATCGGGGGTGTTGCCCGCACCCGGTTAATCTCTGCCATGACCTCAAACATCTTGCCTTTGGGGATGGGCCGATCGGTCTTCACGGGCAGCCGGCGGGCCAGAACCGCCCCAGCGGGCTTGCAGGGACAAGCATTGCCTGTCCGGGAGTCGCAGTCCGGCGTTTGCGGACGAGCACTGCTCGTCCCTGCATCCTCGACAATCACGGTTGACGTGACGACCCGGACGGGGCTGCGGAGCTCGTTGGCCCCGTAGACGGCGCCCCGGGGGCAGGCGTTGCCGGTGACGGCGAAAGTCTCCTCGTCCACCTTCAGGTGGCAGCCCTTGGGGCAGGTAATGCAGATGATCTCTTTCATACCGGGGCCTCCTCTATTTCCACAGTAAGCACATTCCCCCGGACTCGGTCCAGCAGCACCTTGGGCAGCTTGATATTCTCCATCTCGCCGGGAGCCATGTGTTCTCGCTTGAAGCGGGCAATTTGGGCGTCCCCGTCCAGAACCCGAATGGCGGCATTCCTGTAGATGTTCCGCACCCGGAAAAAGAGCTCCAGAGTCTCCGCCTCCCGGTGGAAGTGTTGGGGTACGGTGTAGCTGACGCCGGTTCCGTTGACCAGCCGGATTTCCCCTCCTGCGGGGCGGTTTCCGTGAAGATACGCGGCGGCGGCAATACCCGCCTGTTCGCTCTCTGCCGATACATAGTCCACCAGGTCGTGAACGTGGAGTACGTTGCCGCAGGCAAACACGCCGGGAAGGTCGGTCTCCCGGTTCTCCCAGACCAGAGGGCCGTTGGTACGGGGGTCGATTTCGATGCCCGCCTGACGGGAGAGCTCATTTTCCGGCAGCAGGCCCACGGAGAGCAGGAGGGTGTCGCAGTCGAAGACCATTTCTGTGCCGGGGATGGGGCTGCGGTTCCCGTCCACCTGGGAGACCACCACCTGCTCCAGACGGTTTTTGCCCCGGATGTCGGTAACGGTATGGCTCAGATAGAGGGGAATGTCAAAGTCGTTGAGGCACTGGACGATGTTTCGGGTCAGGCCGCCGGAGTAGGGCATGAGCTCCACGCAGGCCAGCACCTTGGCCCCCTCCAAAGTCATGCGGCGGGCCATAATCAGGCCGATGTCGCCGGAACCCAGAATCACCACCCGTTTGCCCACCATGTAGCCTTCCATGTTCAGAAAGCGCTGGGCGGCCCCGGCGGTGAAAATGCCGGAGCAGCGGGCGCCCGGAATGGAGATGGCTCCCCGGGTCCGTTCCCGACAGCCCATGGCCAGAATCACTGCCCCGGCCCGAATGGCCTCGTAGCCCTGTCGGGGGCTGACGGCATGGAGGACCCGATCCCGGGTGAGGTCCAGCACCATGGTGTCGGTGCGGATCTGGATATCGGTCTGCTTCACCAGATCGATGAAGCGGCCCGCGTATTCGGGGCCGGTGAGCTCCTCCTGAAAGCGGTGCAGGCCGAAGCCGTTGTGGATGCACTGGTTGAGAATGCCGCCCGCCTGATTGTCCCGCTCTAAGATCAGAATGTCCCGGACGTCCTGTTCCCAGGCGGCCAGCGCGGCGGCCAGTCCGGCGGGACCGCCGCCGATGACCACAAGTTCATGCTCCGTCATAGCGCGGACCCTCCCTTCGTTTCGCCGCAGAGGACCCAGGTGCCCTCCCAGTCCATCAGAACCTCGGTTTGGTCCATTCCCAGCTCCCGGGCGATGATCTCCTGAACCCGGGGCCCGCAGAAGCCGCCCTGACAGCGGCCCATGCCCGCGCCAACCCGGCGCTTGACCCCGTTGACGGAGACAGGGGGGATGGGGCTGTGGAGGCAGGCGACGATCTCCCCCTCGGTAACGGTCTCGCAGCGGCAGATCACCCGGCCCCAGCGTGGGTCTTCCCGAATCAGAGCGTTCTTTTCTTCGTCAGACAGCTCGTGGAAGCGGACCCGCCTTCTGCTGTCGATATAATTTTCCTTTTTTTTCAGCTTCAGCCCCGCCCCCTCCAGCAGGTCCAGCAGCTCCGGCCCGATGGCCGGGGCGGCGGAGAGGCCGGGACTCTTGATGCCGGCGGCGTGGAAGAAGCCCGGGGCTGCGGCGGATTCCGTAAGGATAAAATCGTCCCGGTCTGAATTGGCCCGGACCCCGGCAAAGTTACGGATATTGTCCCGGAAGCTGATGCCGGGCACGGCTCGCAGAGCAGAGGCGCGGACATAGTCCATCCCGGCGGGGGTGTTGGCGGTGTCATCCGGCCCGGTGGGTACGGCGTTGGGCCCCACCAGCAAATTGCCGTGGACCGTGGGCGTCACCAAAACGCCCTTCCCCGCGGGAGTGGGGCACTGGAAGATCACATGGTCCACCCTGGTCCCTTCGGACTTGTCCAGCAGGAAGTATTCTCCCTTGGTGGGCCGGATGGCAAAGCTCCGATCCCCCACCATGGCAGCGATCCGATCCGAGAAGGTTCCGGCGCAGTTCACAACGTACCGGGCCGTGACCTCTCCCTTGGGTGTGGACAGACAGAAACCGCCCGCCGTCCGCCGGATGGCGGTGACGGGGGCGGAGAGACGGAGTTCCGCCCCGTTGCGCACGGCGGTTTCCGCCAGCGCCAGGCAGAGCTCCCAGGGATTGACAATCCCGGCGGAGGGCGCGAAAAGAGCGCCCCGGACCGCCGGGGAGAGATTGGGTTCCAGAGCCAGGGTCCGTTCCCGATCCAGCAGTTCCAGACCGGGGACTCCGTTGGCAAGACCCTGGGCATAAAGCGTGCGCAGGGTCTCGTCGTCCTCTTCCGCCAGGGAGAGGACCAGGGAGCCGTTGTTGCGGTAGGGCACATCCAGCTTTCGGCACAGCTCGCCCATCATGGCGGTGCCCCGGACGTTCAGCCGGGCCATTTTCGTCCCCGGCAGGGGGTCGTAGCCCCCGTGGACGATGGCGGAATTGGCCTTGGTGGTGCCGTTGGCCACGTCGTTGGAGGCCTCCAGCACGCACAGACGCAGATCGTACTTGGCCAGCTCGTAGGCGCAGTCCGCGCCTGCGACGCCGCAGCCGATGATAACAACGTCAAAATCCATAGAAAACCCTCGCTGCGGTCCGCCCGGACAGGGCGGTATGCTTGCTTATCCTTCCGTAAAGGGGCACCGCACCCAGCATTCTGCGCGCAGGTTCCCCACACGGGCGACCACGCGGGTGGTACCCTTGCCTACCGCCACGACCCGACCGGACTCGTCCACGGTGCAGACGCTCTCGTCCAGGGATTCCCATTCCACCGGGGTTCCGGCGGGGATGTTGGTCACGGACAGAACAAAGTTTTCTCCCGGCGCGAAGAAGGACATATCATCCTTCACCAGAACCAGATTGGTGATGTCGGGGGGGAGAGTAGGAGCAGTGGGCGTGGCAAAGCCGCAGCTGACTGTGCAGACGGCCTGCTCCTCGCCGCAGGTGACAGTGATGGAAGCCTCGCCGGGGCCTACTGCGGTCACAATGCCCACGGGGCTGACCTTAACCACGGCGGCGTCGGAGCTGGAGAAGAAGACCTCGTCGGTGGTGTTTTCAGGGAGGGGGCTAACTGTCAGCTGCGTCTGCTCGTCCACCTCGGAGAAGACGATTTCGGTCTGACTCAGGGTGATACCGGTGCAGGGAATGGCGCCCTCGCCCCGGTAGAGCGTGGAGGGCGTGGTGGTCTGAGTCTGGGGAGCCTCGGTGGTGGGAGTCTCGGTGGGAGCAACGGTTTCGCTCTTTTTGGCCGCCAGCTTGTCATAGATGGGGAGCTTGACGACTTCCAGTTTCCACAGCAGATAGCTGCCGCCTACAATCAAAGCCGCCGCCAGCACGAAGGCGCTCAGAGCCAGGAAGACCCGAGGCACCCGGCGGCGGTCCCGTTCGGCATACACCGCCGGCATGGGACCCCGGCCGTCTCTGGCGGGGCCGGGAGTAAAGCTGGGAACCACGGAGTTGGGGATTGAAGTTGCCCCGCTGTTCCGCTCGGCAATGCGGGCGGCCCGCTTCTCTTCCTTCTGACGGCGTTTTTCTTCTCTGCGAAGCGCGTCCTCTTCTTCAATCAGCCGCTCTTCCTCCTCGTCCTCCAGATAGCGGCTGTCCCGTTTGCGGCGGCGGGCCTCCTGTTCTGCTTCCTTGCGGTCAGCCCGGCGCTGCTTGCGCTCCGCCTCCGTAATCCGTCTGCGCTGGACGGGATCAGCGGTCTCCACCACCTGGGGGGCGGTGCCGCAGAGGGGGCATTTGGAAAGGCTTGTGTCATAGAGCTGTCCGCAGTTTGGGCATACGTTTTTATTCAACATGGTGATTAATCCTCCGATACGTGGGAATCCTAACAGAAGCCGGATCACAGTTTCCGGACCCTGGCATAAAGGACCTCTACCCTATATCATAGCATTTTCTTTCAAATAAAACAATATGTTATTGCTTTTTTTTTGCTTTTGATATAAAATATGGTAGTTATTTCTGAAGAAGGAGGAGTACGACCATGCTTGACCACAAGGTTTCTCCGCTTCTGGACGCGATGGAAGTGGGCGAATGCTTTGCCCGGCACGATGGCGCCAGCTGCTATTATATCCGTCATCCGGAGTCCGGTCGTGAGTTTGTACTCAAACACATATCCGTCCCTGCTACCGAGGGCCAGGTGGAGGCTCTGCTGCTGACCGGAGCTTACGCCAACGAGGAGGAGGCCGACGCCTACTACCGCAAGGAGGCAGAGGCGCTGGTTCAGGAGGCGGAGAACCGCAAGCGCCTGCTGGACTGCCCCTATATCCTGCCCTTCCTGGGGGTCCAGATGGAGAAAAAAGAGGGCGTGGGCTACGACATCTATGCGGTGCTGCCCAAGCGGAACTCCCTGGAAACCTACCTCAGTGAAAACGCGGTTTCCCACCTGCGGGGCATCAACATGGGCATCGACCTCTGTGTGGCCCTCTCCGCGCTGCGGGAGGAAGGCTATGTCCACGGCAACCTGAAGCCCGGCAACGTGTTTTTCTCCGACACCGGGCGGTTTCTGCTGGGAGACTTCGGCCTGATTTCCACGGTGGATATGCAGTATGCCCTGCTGCCGGAGCAGTATCGCAGCTGCTTCTCCGCCCCGGAGCTCAGCGGCTTCATGGGTGCGCTGAATCCCACGGTGGATATCTACTCCCTGGGCATGATCCTCTATCGGATCTACAACGGCAACCACGCCCCCTTTGAGGACGAGAAGACCGCGCCCAAGGACGCCGACGCCAAGCGCGTGCTGGGCGAGGCCCTGCCTGCCCCCATTTACGCGGACTATGAGCTGGCCGGGATTATCTGCAAGGCCTGCGCCTTCGACCCGGAAAAACGCTACCAGCACCCCGACGAGATGCGGATCGAGCTGGAGCAGTATATGCGCCGCAACGCGGTCAGCGACCACCTGATCGTGCCCCCCCTGGTGAAGGACGACGCCCCCCTGAGCCCCGAGGCGGCTGCGGAGGAGACGGAGCCCGTCCGCTTTGCCGACCCGGAGAAGATGGACGAGGGCTTCAAAAAGGCCTTTGCTCCTGCTGAGCCCAAGAAAAAGGGCGGCAAGGAAAAGCAGGAGAAGAAACCGGAAAAGAAACCGGAAAAGAAACCGGAGCAAAAACCGGAAAATAAACCCGGTAAGAGCGCCGGACTCAAGCCCGCCCCCTGGCCCGTACAGCCCATGGACAAGCACAAACAGCCGCCCAAACGGAAGAAAACGGGCCTGATTGTATTCCTGATTGTGCTGGCCCTGCTGGTTGGGGCAATTTGCGTCTACGAGTTCACCGATTTCGGCAAGGGCCTTTGGCACTACTTTGTTTCCGTGAAGGAGCTGGAGGTCAGCGATATCACCGCCGACAGCCTCCGCCTTCGGATCACCGCCGAAGCCGATCCCGATGATTTTGTGGCCTACTGCCAGGACGCCTACGGCAACGAGCAGACGGGCTATTTCTCCAACGGCGAGGTCCTCTTCCGAAACCTGAATCCCAATACCCAGTATAGCCTCCGCGTGGATTTGTCCGGTCTGCATAAGCTCTCCGGCGTGACCACTGCCTCCGCCGTCACCAAGGCGCTGACGGAGATCGAGTCCTTCCGGGCAGCGCCGGTGTCCGAAGCGGGCAGCGTTCGACTGGACCTGACAGTTAAGGATGAATCTACGGCTCCCGCCTTCTGGACTCTGCGATACGGCAAGCCCGGCCAGGAAGCGCAGGAGCTCCAATTTGCGGGGTCCTCCTGCACCGTCTCCGATTTGGAAAAGGGCGAGGTCTACACCTTCACCCTGGTTCAGACCGACAACCTGTTCCTTGCCGGCCAGACGGAGCTGGAATACACGGCCATCGAACCGCTGATGGTGTCCGACCTGCGGCTGGACGCCATCCAGGACGGCTCCGCCCGGGTGAGCTGGCTTTGCGCCTCCGATCTTCCCGACGCCTGGGAGCTGTCCTGTACCGATTCCCAGGGAACCAAGCTGGCGGTGGTCTATATGGACCCTGCGGCGGAGGAAGGAGCCTGGCGCTGCGCGGCCGTGATTTCCGGCCTTGAACGGGAGGTGGATTACGCCGTGCGTCTCAGTGCGTCCGGCCTTGCGGATCCCCTGACGTTGGATCTGCGGGACACCGGCGTCAACCTCAGCTCCTTTACCGCCGAGGCTACCGAGGAAGGAATTGCCATGGTCTGGAGCGCGGATCGGCAGCCTGCCGCCGGATGGCGGATTACTGCCGCCTTCGGCGAGGGCATGAAGCTGGAAACTGTGGTTCGAGGCGAGAGCTGCACTCTGGCCGTTCTTCCGGATACCGACTACACCATCACGATTACACCGGCTGACGGCAGCTCCCTCACCGGGGAGAACAGCCTGGAGGTTCGCAGCGCCGGAGAGCGCCGCTTCGTCCAGATGGGCGTGAATCATAAGACCTCCATCGGCCTCTACTACCGCCCGGACAAGGACGCCTATACCTACAGCGACCTGGACCTTACCGGTACCGTCCGTTTCCGTGCCGCGGAGCGGGTCTGCTTTGCGGTGGTTGCCGGAGGCTCGCCTGTGGACAGCGACGAGACCGTCACGGTTCAGTATGTGATCCGGGACGCCAAGACAGGCACGGTTGTCACCGCATTCCAGGAGCAGACCCCATGGAACTCCCTGTGGGATAAGGGCCGCTTTGTGGGGGACCTCCGGCAGGAATGGCTCCCGGACGAGCCGGGCAGCTACACCTTCGCCGTATACGTCAACAGCCAGCGCCTGGGCGGCATCAATTTCACCCTGCTGGCCTCATAAAGAACGCAACAAAAAATCCGCTGCCCGGCAGCGGATTTTTTTTGCGCCTGTGTAAACCTTTCCCGAATTTTTCGGGTCTTACAGCCAGAACACGGGAAAGGAAGTGAGCCGAATGCCGGAGGATGCGGAATTTGCGGAGCTGTACAGGAATCTGCTGGACAAGCACGTCTCGCCGGACGCCCGGCGGTCGGCGGCCGCGCTGGCTGTCGTTTTGCGGGAGCTCTCCGGTGATGGGCCGACTTCAAAACCCGAAAAAAAGGAATGGAAAACCACAGCCTGTTGTGATACAATAGCGCGGGAAAGGAAAGACTGCAATGAAACAGAATGAAGAGAAGAAAACAGCAAATCTCCCCGTCTCACCGGAACTGATCGCCCGGGCCAAGGAAGGGGAACAGGCGGCCTATACGGAATTGTATGAGACCACCAGCCCCGCCCTCTATCGGTCGGTGCGCTCCATGGTCCATGACGAGGACCTGGCCTGGGATATTGTCCAGGAGAGCTATATCCGGGCCTTCCGGAGTCTGGACAAGCTGGGGGCCAACGAGGCCTTTCTGCCCTGGCTGCGGCGGATCGCGGTGAATGAGACCGCCCGGGCCATGGCGGAGCGTCGGCCCCTGCGTTTCTCGGAACTGGAGGATGAGGACGGCGAGCTGCCGGAGCTGCCGGACCTGCGGGCTGACAGCCAGCCGGAGCTGATCCTGGACCGGCAGGAGACCTCCCGTCTGGTGCGGGAGATTCTGGCGGACCTGCCCGAGCAGCAGAACGTGATCGTGGGTATGCGCTATTATGAGGACCTGAGCGTCCGGGAGATCAGCGAGCTGCTGAAGCTTGCGCCCGGCACCGTTAAGGCCCAGCTCCACCGGGGCCGCAAGCACGTGGAGGACCGGGTGCGGGCGCTGGAAAAGCAGGGCGTCAAGCTCTACGGCCTGTCCCCG
>JAGABH010000005.1 GCA_017614755.1 Oscillospiraceae bacterium | reverse complement strand
CTGTTTTTCAGCGCCGGGGGGAAGATTTTTCGAATTTTTTTAAATTTTCTGTGATTGTTTTTCAATTTGTTATGGAAAAACCGGTAATTCTGTGCTATACTATACATTACGAGAGTGTACCGTTCGGGGGCTGCGGCTGCCCGGGGAAAACGGTTTCGAATTTGTGGAAAACGAGGCAGAACGATGTCAACACAGACGATTTACTACGGGTCCATCGCCATATTGTCCTTCGTGCTGCTGCTGGTCTATGTGTTCCGGTGGCACAAGCACCTGGACGCACATGTTACGGTCATTTTCGGAATGGTTCCGATGATCAATCTGTTCTATTTCCTGATGTACTCCAGCTCGGACGCGGAGGCGGCGGCGCACTGCCTGAAGCTCAGCTACCTGGGAGGCTGCTTCCTGCCTTGGGTGGTTACCATGTGCGTGGCGGGGCTGTGCAACTACCGGCTGAGCCGCTATATCCGGGCCGGTTCCCTGCTGCTGTCTGCCCTGTTCTATGGGCTGGTTCTGACCATCGGCCACTCGGACATCTTCTACAAGAGCCTGACGGTCTCCCAGGCCGGCAGCGCGATTGTGCTGGTCAAGAGCTACGGGCCCATGCACACCGCCTACTATGCGGTGATTTTCGGCTATCTCCTGGCGGATCTGGTGATGATCCTGCGGGCCTTCTCCAAGCAGCAGCTGGTTTCCAGGCGGATTCTGTGCCTGCTGTATGTGCCCATTCCGGTGTCTATCGTGGGCTACGCTTTCAATGCCGTCACGATCCGGGACGGTATCGACATCGTTCCCCTCACCTTCCTGCTGGGCGAGGCGGTGTACCTGGGCATCGCCCACAGAATGGCGGTCTACAATGAGAGCGATATGCTGGTGGAGTCCATTGTGGATTCCAGCGAGACGGGCTTTGTGACGGTGGACTTCAATTTCCGGTACTTAGGCAGCAACGATACCGCCAGAGCCATTCTTCCCGCGCTGAATTCCGTGCCGGTGGACGGCAACATCAACAAATCCAAGCCCCTGGCGGAGACTGTGGGCGACTGGATCGACGGCTTCCAGCTCAGCCGGGAGACCTCCCGGCATCTGACCTACCGGAAGCCCGCAAAGCGGGAAGCGGATGAAAAGCTCTACGCCGTCACGGTGGACTACCTGAGCGACGGCGTAAGGAACTACGGCTATCAAATCATCTTGCAGGATGACACCAGAAACCAGAAATATATCCAGCTGCTGGGCACCTACAACACGGACCTGCAGCAGGAAGTGACGACCAAGACCCAGCGCATCATCGAAATGCATGATCGGCTGATTCTGGGTATGGCCGCCATGGTCGAAAGTCGTGACAACTCCACCGGCGGCCATATTCGCCGGACCAGCGAGGCCGTGCGGCTGCTGCTGGCCGAAATGAAGCGGTATGACTCCCTGGAGCTCTCCGACTCCTTCTGCAAGAACCTAATCAAAGCCGCGCCTATGCACGACCTGGGCAAGATCGCCGTTGACGACGCGATTCTGCGAAAGACCGGGCCGCTGACCAAAGAGGAGCGGGAGAAGATGAAGCGGCATTCCGCCGAGGGCGCCCGGATTGTCCATGAGATTCTGAAAGAGACGGACGACGAGGAATTCCGCCGGATCGCGGAAAACGTGGCCCACTATCACCATGAGCGGGTGGACGGCACCGGCTATCCCGACGGCCTTAAGGGAAGTGAAATTCCCCTGGAGGCTCGGATTATGGCCATCGCAGACTCCTATGACGCACTGGTGAGCAGGCGGGGCTATAAGGAGGCGTTCTCCTTTGAGAAGGCCAACGCCATCATCCTGGAGGGGATGGGCACCCAGTTTGACGAGGACCTCCGCTGGTATTACGAGCGGGCCAGGGCCAAGCTGGAGGCCTATTACTCCGCGCAGGACGACGTAAAATAACAAAAGCGGGAGCCCGACTGCTTCAGCGGGGCCTTCCGTGAAGCACAGGGCTCGGCCCGCTCCGGCGGGCCGAAGTGTTTGCGGCGGAGGCCGCGAAGGGGGGGAAAGCTGTGGTAATCGATGTAATCCTGGATAATTTTCCGATGTTGATGGAGATGATCGGCCTGATTCTTCTCATCAGCATCAGCACCTATATTCCGATTCGGATGCGTCGAATGACCCGGGCGGCCGTACTCCTGCTGCTGGTGGAGTCCATCTGCTACAATCTGGAGCTTTGGACCCAGTCCTTTGAGAAGCTGAGCATTTTGCGCCCCATCCTGACCTCCTGCGTCTATTCCCTGTACCCCATCATTCTGTATTTTATCCTTCGGATCGTCCTGGATGAGAATATGTCCAAGAAGAAGATTTTTCTTCTGCTGCTTCCGGAGATCGTCAGCGTTCCCCTGTACTTCAGCTCTCAGTGGACCCACATTGTGTTCTGGTTTTCCCAGGGCAACCACTATGCCCCCGGTCCCCTGGGGCGGCTGCCCTATGCGGTGTTCTTCTTCTACAGCCTGATGTTCCTCTACCAGAACTACGTGTTTTTCCGGAGCTTCAACGGCAAGGACCAAATGACGGCGGCCTACATCATCCTTATGCCCATGCTGGGCGTGCTGCTGCTCCAACTCTTCCGGGACGGCGGAGATTACGGTGCCCTGCTCACCTCCGCGATTTTACTGTACTTTGCCTTCATCTACATCAACATGGCGAAGATCGATCCCCTCACCGGCCTCCTGAACCGAAAGAGCTGCTTCGACGACCAGCAGCAGCGCTCCAAGAGCATTTCCGCCGTGGTCTCGGTGGATTTAAACGATCTGAAAGCGCTCAACGACAGCCGGGGCCACAGTGCCGGCGACGAAGCCCTGAAAACCGTGGCGGATGTTCTCCGGAAATACTGCGGCCAGGGCGGCACTGTGTACCGGGTGGGCGGCGACCAGTTTGTGATTCTCTACTCCCGCGTGGAGGAGAGCTGGGTTGCCAGTGCCGTCGATATCATGCGGCAGGAGCTGGGGCAGACGCCCTATTCCTGCTCCTTCGGCTATGCCATGGTTTCTCCCGGCCGAAGGATTGACGATGCGCTGGTGGCTGCCGACCATGCCATGTACGCGGACAAGGAAACCCTCAAGCTGCGGCAGGGGGGCGCGGCCCACAGCCCGGAATAGGCGTCTTCCGGCGAAGCCCCCGGAACGGGGGAAGTCCCTGACAGGAAAGGAACAGACCATGGCAAAGCGAATCCTTCGATATTTGAAAAAGGAACTGATGCTGACCCTGTCGCTTCTGGCGGCAGGGGCAGCTTTGATTATTACGCCTCCCACGGAAAAGCTGTGGAAGGATATCGACTGGCGAACCCTGGGGACCCTGCTGATGATGCTCTGCGTCCTGGAGGGATTCAAGCAGGAGAACGTGCTGCGGCCCCTGGTTCGGCTGGCGGGCGGGCTGAAGCGGATGACTTCCCTCTCGCTGTTTCTGATCTTCGGGGTGTTTTTCACCTCTATGTTCGTCACCAACGACGTGTCGCTGATTATCTTCGTCCCCTTGACCATCCTCCTCTTCCGGGGCGGCGGCAAGGAGAAGTACATCCTGCCCGTGATTGCCATGGAGAACATCGCGGCCATCCGGGGCAGTCTGCTGACCCCCTTCGGCAGTCCGCAAAACCTATTTCTCTACGGCCAGTCCGGCGTCAGCGCCGGGCACTTTATGCTCCATATGCTGCCCCTGTGCGCCATGTCCGGCCTGCTGCTGGTGGGCTTCATCTTTTTCCTCTACCGGAAGAACCCCCGGGAGGAAATCACCGCCGCCGGAGCCGAGACACCCTGGGACCCGGCCCGAAAAAAGCAGCGCCTTGCCTATGCCCTGCTCTTCCTGGTGATTCTGGCCGTCATCGTCAGCCGGACCGCCTATTGGTATGTGGCGGTGGGTCTGGTGCTGGCCGTGATTTTGATTGTGGACCGGCGGCTGCTGACCAAGGTGGACTATGTGCTGTTGGTGACCTTCCTCTGCTTTTTCGTCTTTTCCTCCTCCGTCAAGGAGAATGAGAAGATTTCGGAGCTGCTGAAAAAGGCGGTGGCGGGGAATGAATACTGGTGGTCCATCGGCCTGAGCCAGGTCATCTCCAACGTTCCGGCCTCCATTGTGCTCTATCCCTTCACAGAGAACTTTGCCGGCCTGATTTACGGCGCCGACACTGCGGGCCTGGTCTCCCTGATCGGCTCCCTGGCCTCGGTGATCAACTACCGGATCTACGTCCGGGAATATCCGGGCCGGGGCGGGAAGTTCATCAAGACCTTCACCCTGGTGAGCTGGGCGTTTTTCCTCATTGTAGTCATTCCCGGCCTGCTGCTGTCCCGATGGAGATTCTTTTAAATTCCGCGCGTCGCGTCGCGGCTTCCGCAGGCGGTGCGCTGTTTTTTCAAGCTATCCGATACACAAAAAAGGAGAGAAAAATGAAAAAGCCGGAACTTCTCCGCAAGAGCGTGGGCGCGGCCCTGCTGATTGCCCTGGGAGACTGTGTGCTCCTGAAGCTGGGGCAGCCCATCGGACCCTTCCTCTTTGCCCTGGGCCTGGTGGGCGTTTGCTATCTGGGCCAAAACCTGTTTACCGGGAAATGCGGCTTCCTGATTTCGGATCGTATCCCCCTCCCGGACCTGCTGCTGATCCTGGCGGGAAATCTGGCCGCCGGCTGGGTCTTCGGGTGGCTCTTCTCCCTGGCCGATCCGTCTCTGATTCCGGCGGCCCAGGAGAAGGTGGCCTCCTGGGAGTGCTCCCTTCCCTTCTTCATCAAGGCCTGCCTCTGCGGCGTGGTGATGTATGTGGCCGTCCTCCTCTACCGGAAGGGTACGCCCCTGGGCATTCTCTTCGGCATTCCCCTGTTTATCTTCTGCGGCTTCCAGCACTGCATTGCCAACGTCATTACCCTGGGTGTGGCAGGGAGCTTCGACTGGTCGCTGCTGATTGCCGTGCTGGGCAACTTCGCCGGCTCTCTGTTTACCTGGTGGATTACCCGGGATCAGCCGAAAACAGAAAAATAGCCCCGGCAGGCTGAAAACTGGGAGGAAACGATGAAAAAACTGCTTACTCAAAACCCGATAAAGCTCTGCTGGGGGATATTTGCCCTGCTGATTGCCGTGCATGGCTTTGAGGCCATTGTGCTGCGGATGGACGAAACCTTTTTCGGGGAGAACTTCATCAACAAGCTCTTCGGCATTCTGGTGATCTGGCTGGTGCTGCGGATGCTTCAATGGAGCTGGGCCGAGATCGGCTTCCGGGGAAAAGGCTTTCTGAAAAATGTGGCCTGCGGTCTCGCCCTGGCGGCAGGGGTCTTTCTGGTTGCCTACGGGGCGGAGCTGCTGATTTTGACAGGCCGGGGGGATTCCGTTCAGCTCGGCATCTTTACCATGGGCTTTTCCCTGACCGGTGCGGCGGAGATTCACCGGGGGATCGGCTATATCCTCATGTGCGTGATCTTCAATATCATCAATGTGATTATGGAGGAGGGCGTCTTCCGGGGCCTGTTCCACAGAATTCTGAAGACGGATCGCTCCGAGCGATTTGCCATTCTGTTCCAGGCCTTTCTCTTCGGCATCTGGCACGTGGTGACGCCCCTGCACAATCTGATCGACGGAGACCTGGATATGGGCGGCTTCCTGGGCCTGAGCGCGGGCTATATCGTCCTGGCCGGGATCATGGGCATCAAGTGGGGCCTGCTCTATCAAATGACCGGAAGCCTCTATATGGGGATGGCGGACCATTTTTTCAACAACTGCGTGGCCACCAACCTGCTTCACCTGACGACCCAGAGCGGGACGGATGAGATGATGATTGTCCGGGTACTGATTGCCCAGCTCCTCTCCTTTGGCATCGTCCTGCTGATCTGGCGAAAAAAGAAACAGCCCCGG
>JAGABH010000064.1 GCA_017614755.1 Oscillospiraceae bacterium | reverse complement strand
TCTTCTCCGTCATCCCCTTGCCGTACAGCGCCTGGAGGTACGTCTTATAATCGCTGTACCCCTGGTTGACGGCATCGGTCTTCAGCTCGTTGAGGCTTTCCTCGATCTCCGCAGACCGCTCGGCGCTGAGGGTCCAGCCTTCCTTATCGGCCATGTCGTTCAGGATGGTCATCTGCTGCAGCTGGGTCAGGGCATTGCCCTCGAAATAATCCGCCCACGTATCAGTCTCGCTGTAATACTGCTTGTTCAGCGGCGTCGACGGATCCAGCAGCAAAGAGGCATAATCTCCATAGGTGGAAGCGATACTGCTGTAGGTCTGGTAATAATTCGTGAAATACTCATAGTTGAAGTCCGCGGCGGTATACCTCGAACTTCCGATCTTAAGGGCGGGGACGCCCGTATAGAACAGGGTGGAATTCACCACCACCAGAAGCACCAGCACGACCACGATCACCGCGACTGCCACGGTGGTGATGAGCTTTTTGCGCCGGGCGATCTTCTGGTTGTCCTTCGCCCGGATCTGGCGTTTTTCCTTGCCTTCCGCCCGTTCTTCGAAGCGGATCCTCTTCTCTCTGGATGCACTCATGTTTTCTTCCGTCCTTGTCTGCAAGATGTATACTGCGGCATTGGTATAGTATATGCGTTTTTCCCTCCGATTGCAAGTAAAATCTGTACCGGGCAGAAGGAGCGGCTATCCGCCGGCAATGGCGGGATTTAACAGGGTTCGACCGTCCCCACCTATTGATATTTCCCGGTCTCTGTGGTATATTAAAGGCGTGGCGGGGCTCCGCTTCGCTGCAAAGGAATGCCCTGCCATGTGCGTGATGGGCCTATTTAGAACCCACATCAACTATAAGGGACGCTTTTCTCCCGCGGTGAATTGCAGGCCTCCCGCCTTCGGGCGGACGTTGGAAGCAGAGAAGCCCCGGGGCGGCGACCCACCTGCAATTCGTGCAGGTGATAAACGGGTCCACACGGCATCGGCGGGGAACCGGGAATCAAGATTGCCGGGTCAGTCTCAGACTGACCCGGCAGTTTCGTTTTCCTCGATTATTCCCCGGCGGTGACCAGCATGGTGCGGGTCGCTTCGTCGTAATCCACGCCGAAGCCCAGGAATTCGCCCAGTTGACGCAGCTGGAAGTAGTTGTTGCCGCCCATGTTGTACGCGGCGATATCCACGGCTTCTCCGTTCACCTGGAGGGTCCAGCGGCTGGGAACGCAGGTCTCGGACCGGTCCTCGCCCGCCGCCAGCTCGCCGCCCACGGACTCATAGGCTTCCCCGGTGGTGACGTACACGACGGAGTTCTCTTCGTCGAAGGAAACGCTGAACTGCGCGGGGGTGCCGTTCAGGAGCATGGCCATATCCCGGAGCTTGAAGTAGTTCTTGCCGCTGATATTGTAGATATCCCCGGACTTGTCCTCGCCGTTCACCTTCAGGCCCTGGTTGGTGACCCGGACCTTGGGAGCGGTGACCACGATGATCTCGAGCACGCCGCTGGGCATCCGGTTGCCCGCGGCGTTCTTGGCCTCCAGCTCGGCCTCGGTGGCGCCGGAGACGAAGCGGAGCTTTCCGCTGTTGTAGGCGCCGGCGGCAATATCCGCCACGGAAGCCTCATCCAGGTTTCCGTTGTTCCAGCTGATGGCAATGCCCGTGGGAACAGGGTTCCCCTCGGCGTCATAGCCCCGGGCAGCGACGTTGGCATAGGAGAAATCGCCCTTCTTGTAGGGACCGTCATCGCAGACAAAGGAGAGGCTGTCCTTTTCACCAAAGTCGACGCCCGCATCCGCCAGCAGGGCGGAGAGGGTCACCAGCTCCGTGGCGACGGTGGCGTTCTTCGCGTCGCCCTTGAAGTACGGGTAGGCATAGCCCTCCGCGGTCTCCGCCAGGGCGGCCAGATCCTCCGCGTAGTAGACCTTCGCGGTAACGACGTCTGCGCCCTTGCCCGCCTGGGTGCTGACGGTGAGTACGGGCTTAACGGGGATGACTACGGTGATGGCGATGATGCCGCTGGGCATCCGATTGCCCGCGGCGTTCTTGGCCTCCAGCTCGGCCTCGGTGGCGCCGGAGACGAAGCGGAGCCTGCCGCTGTTGTAAGCCCCGGCGGCGATCTCCGCCACGGTGGCCTCATCCAGGTTGCCGTTGTTCCAGCTGATGGCGATACCCGTGGGAACAGGGTTCCCCTCGGCGTCCAGACCCCGGGCGGCGATGTTTTCATAGGAGAAATCGCCCTTGCTGTAGGGGCCGTCATCGCAGAGGAAGGAGAGGCTGTCCCCTTCTGCGAAGTCCACGCCCGCATCCGCCAGCAGGGCGGAGAGGGTCACCAGCTCCGTGGCGACGGTGGCGTTCTTCGCGTCGCCCTTGAAGTACGGATAGGCGTAGCCCTCAGCGGTCTCCGCCAGGGCGGCCAGTTCCTCTGCCGTATAGGCTTTCGCCAGAACGGCTTCGCTCTCCCCAGCCTGGGTGTAGATCTCCAGAGCTGCGGCGGGTTCGTCATCCGCCAGCACGCCCATGCCGGCAAACAGGGAGACCAGCAGGGCGAGCATCAGCAGAAATGACAATGCTTTTTTCATGTTTCTTCCATCCTTTCTAAAGAACGTTTGTATTGAATGAATCGCTTACGCGATCGATTCCGCATAATTGGCCAGGATCACCGCCAGCAGGCTCCGGGGAGCAGCCTCGCCGGGGGACAGCATGGCGCTCTCCCGCCCCCTGAGCAGTCCCGCGCCTAAGGCCCAGCGGGCTTCCGCCTCCGCCCAGGAGGACAGGCTGCCCACCTTTCCGGTATAGGCCGACGCCGTCAGCTTATCCAGATCTCCCGCGGCCTTGGCGTACCGGAAGAGGAACACCGCCGCCTGTTCCCGGGTCACGGGGGTATCCGGGCTGAACCGGGTCTCCGAGACGCCCTTGGTGATCCCCAGCCCAACGGCCCAGGTCACCGCCTCCTTGTACCAGTCCTGCCGCAGATCCGTGAAGCCGTTCTCCCCCTCCGACGCGGGACGGCCCGCCAGCCGGTGGAGCACCGTGACGAACATGGCCCGGGTCATGGCTCCCTCCGGCTCGAAGGTGGTATCCGATGTCCCTTTGAACAGACCCTGTTCATAGCACCACCGGACCGCGTCATAGCAGTCGTCCGCCGCGAACAAGTCCGTGAAGGGCAGGAACGGGGTGAATTCAGCCGTACCGGTGAGCCCCGGCACTGCGGCGGCATCCGGATAAGCCCGTACCTCAGCCGCGCTGTTGCCGCTGTGTCCGTAAGCGGAGATGCTGCCGCCGGTAAGAACAGCCTCCCCCCGGATGGCATCGGGGCAGCGGGCGGCCTGCACCAGGATCCTGCCGCCGGTCTGCTCCAGCTTCTGTACACAGACCACGGTCACGTTGTCGCTCTCCGTATGGCCCCGAAGTTCGCCGCCGGTGATCCGCATGAGGCTGTCCGGTCCCTGGAGCGCCCCGCCGGCGAAGCCCAGGAGGTCCTCCTTATACACGGTGAGCCGTCCGCCCGAAAGGGTGAGGATGCTGCCGGGGGTATCCAGATACATCGCGGTGTTCCGGATCCCCGCCTCAAGATAAACCGTCCCCTGCCCGTCGATCTCCAGATCTCCGGAGACCCGTACCGTGGGCTGGGCGTTGTTCTCCGCCTCCGTGCGGCTGAGGAGTTGGTTCTCCCCCTCCAGGGTCCAGGTGTTTCCTCCCTCAAAGGTCAGCAGGGTCACATCCCCGTTCAGCACCGTGTCCCGCAGGGTCAGGGAAGCCCCCGGCTCCACCCGGATGGTGAGGCCATCGAAGCCTTCGCTGCCGCCGTTGGACCCGATCAGCACGGCCTTCACTCCGGAGGCGACGGTGATCTCCCCGGTGGAGAACCAGGCGATATGCCAGGCTCCGTTCTCCGTGATCCGGTCCCCGCCCCGTACCAGGCGCTGCCGGTATACCGCCCGCACCTGGATATCCTTTTCGCCCAGTTCATAATTATCCCAGTAACCCAGATAGCCGTCTTCCCGCTCCGGTACGGAAGGCTCCGTCACGGACGCCGCCCCGGGGACATAGGAGACGGAACCCGCCAGGGCTCCCTGTGCCAGGAAGGAGACGGTATAGGTATCCTTTTCCTCCCGGTCAAAGGTCTCGGGCGGGACGGGGGCAAACTCCGGGATTTCGCCGGCAGAATCCCCCACCGTGATCCCCTCGGTGCCCTCCCGGCCCACCAGGTCGCCCGTATTGCCGCTGGCAAAGGTCTCCCCCGGGACGACCTGTCCCAGGTTCTCCGCGCCGGCCAGGATCAGATACTGGCCGTAGCCCACGACGCCGCCCAGGGCG
This sequence comes from Oscillospiraceae bacterium, assembly GCA_017614755.1. Lineage (GTDB taxonomy): Bacteria > Bacillota > Clostridia > Oscillospirales > Oscillospiraceae > JAFRPC01. The sequence continues at coordinate 179 of JAGABH010000064.1, read as the reverse complement.
GCGGTGGCCATATCGCTGCTGCAGGCCACCTTTCCGGTGTTCCGGCAGTCCCGGACCTCGGAGGCCCGCTTGGCGGTGGTATATCCGGCGATGCCGCCGATATACCGGTCCGTTCCGCCCACGTCGCCCCGGTTTTCACAGCCCAGGAGCTTTCCTGCCAGGCGGCCGGCGATCCCGCC
>JAGABH010000063.1 GCA_017614755.1 Oscillospiraceae bacterium | reverse complement strand
TATTTGCTTTCCAGCTTGGAAAGGTACTCCACAATGCTGTGGGCTGCCACGTTTCCTTCTCCCACGGCCTTTGCCAGTTGGTAGGGGCGGCCGGTGCAGTCGCCGGCAGCGTAGACCCCCGGCTTGTTGGTTTCCATCCTCCGGTTCACCACAATGTCGGCGCCGTCGATCTCCAGACCGCGGACCAGCTTTCCGGGCGCCACGGCGGGACGGATCACGAATACGCCGTCCACGTCAAGCCGGGTCCCGTCCAGAAGCTCGATACCGTCAGCGCTTTCCTCTCCCAGGATCGCTTTCATCTTTCCGGGGTTGACAATCACGTTGTCTCTGTTTACGCCGCAGTCGGCGTAGGGCGTGAAGAGGAAAACCTTTGCGGCGATCTCCGCCAGATAAACGACCTCGTGCTCAAATTCCTTTGAGCCGCAGTAGACAGCGATGGTCTTGCCGGGGTATAGGAAACCGTCGCAGGTGGCGCAGTAGCTTACGCCGTGACCCAACAGCTCCGCCTCACCGGGGAAGCCCTTGGGACTGACGGAGCCCGTGCAGAGCAGAACGGCCTTCGCGTCGTAGATCTCATCTCCTCCCTGAAGCATGAAGCCACGGCGGGAGGAGAGAATGTTGGTGACCTGCCGCTCCGTGATCTCCAGCCCCATCTCTTCGACCTGCTCCCGGTAAAGCCGGTTCAGTTCCGGTCCTGCGACCATGGCCACGCCGGGGTAGTTGGCGATCTTTTCAGACTTTTCCACTTTGGGGCTTCCCTTTTTGGACCCGAACCAAATGACGGATTTGTTGTGCAGCTTCAGGGTCAATGCTGCTGAGACTGCGGCAGGACCGGAGCCTACAATTGCGATGTCGTAATGCATGGGATCACTCCTTCGTATTATGCGCTTTGAAAACAGAGTCGATCAATTCTATTCAATACCCATTACAGTGAAATGCTGGCATAATTCTGCCGCAGGACCTCCAGCAGCTCTTTGTGGCGCTGGCGGGAAAGATAGATCTCCCCATCATAGCCTCGGAGACGAAGGCTGAAGTTGCGCTGCTCCGGGTCGGAATGGACGAAGATAACCCGCTCGGCGTTGACAAAAAAGGACTGGTAACAGCGATACAGACTGGTTCCAACGAAGAGCCTCTCCAGTTGGTCCATGGTATAGCCCACAAGTGGAATCTGTTTTCCGCCCTCACAGACAATCTGAATGCGGCGGCTGCTCCGCTCTACAAACAGGATATCCTCCACATGCACCAGGTAATGGCCTCCCTTAGTGCGCACCAACAGGCCCTGGTGGCGGCTGTGCTGTCGCAGGCGCAACAGCTTGTTTTGATCGACGACGTGGTGCACGACCCGGATGACGTCGTCCACATTAAGCGGCATCTGCAAATAATCGCATGCCCCAAAGCGTAAGGCGGTGTACGCATCGGCGGGATCGCCGCTGTAAAGCACAGTAAGTGTCTCAGGACGCCACTCGTTCACGTAGCTGATAAAGTAAGAGCTGTCTCCACTATAGCGATAGTCACCCATTGCATTGCGGATAAATACCACATCCACCTCGTGGGCAGATATATAAGCCAAGGCTTCGTTGATACCCGTCAGCACGATGGTAATCTCACAGTTGCCATAGGAGATGGCAGACTTTTCAAAATACTCCCGCAATTCCATCACGTTCTCGGGTCGGTCATCCACGATCACAGTTTTCAGCTTCATACAGCATCCCCCCCTGCTCTGATTGTAGCACAACCATGGCAGGGCGTCAATCGTTATTGATCCGCGTACCAAGCTTCAAAAACAGCAATCAGTTCGTCCGGGTCGCCGGAATAGCCGCTGAAGTCGGAAACGGCAAAGGGACCATGGACGGAAAACACCGGAAGCTGGAAGGCAGAGCCTCCGTCCACAACCTGCTCCTTCAAGACAGTCTGATAACACTTGTAGATGTTGGAGGCCTCATCTATGCCGGACAGATCCCACCAGAGAACATCCATGACTCCACCCACGTTCACCCAGCGGGTGCAGACATTGCAGTTGACATATTCCTCGACCTCCGCGTTCTTTGCGTAACCCTTCTCAAAAAGATATTGTGCCAGATCCTCTGGCGTCTTCTGCCAGATGGGGTTATCCTCTGCAGGAACGGCGACGCTGCTCTTGTCCTCTTTGACGGGATCCACAAAGTCCTTGCTGAAGCCCACAAAACAGAGCATAGCGACAAACAAAACTGTCAAAAGCGAGGCGAATACTATGGTAAATTTCTTCATGCCAGCTCACCGCCTCTCTGATTGGCGCTGTATTCCCGATAGATTGGGTCGCTGCGGCGCATCTCCGCGGCGCTACCGCATCCCACAACCTCACCGTCCCGCATGGAGACGATGCGATCGGCGCGATCCACTTCTTCCATATTATGGGAAATGAGAAGTATGGTTTGCTCCGGCGTCTTGGCGGACATCAGACTGTCAAACACCCGGGAACCGGTCTTATGGTCCAGGCTGGCGGCGGCCTCATCGAGGATGAGGTAAGCCGGATGCAGGATCAACGCACGGGCCATGGCCACGCGCTGGCGCTGACCGCCGGAGAGCTTACCTCCCATCTCGCCCACCTCGGTGTCGTAGCCGTCAGGCAGAGAGAGGATGAAATCATGGATATCCGCCTGTCGGGCCGCCTCATAGACTGCTTCCTCATTGACCTTGCCTCGGCAGCCGTATAGGATGTTCTCCCGAATGGTACCGGAGAAAAGGGGTGAATTCTGCAGCACATAGCCGAAGCTGCGACGCCAGGCGTCAGGCTGCACTGCCGTGATATCCTGCCCACCGGCCAGGATGGTGCCGGCAGAGGGAGTGTAAAAGCCCTGAAGCAGTTTGATGAGGGTCGACTTGCCGCAGCCGTTGCCGCCAATGATGGCAGTGACACTGCCCTGTGGAACGGTCAGCGAAATACCCTTGAGCACCTCGTACTCCCCGTCATAACTGAAGCGAACATTTTCCAACACCAGGTCGCCGGGGACGGGTTGCTGTCCCTCTAATCTTGGCTCAGAGGGTAGCTGTAACAGATCGTTGACAAATTTCAGTGCACCCTGGGTACCCTTGAAAGACTGATAATGGGTCAGATCTTCGGCGATGTACTGGTCGGCGGTGCTGGTATATGCGCTGAAATTGGTAATGCCGGTAGTCTCCATCCTGCCCTGACGGATCAAGGACGAACCGCCAATCGCAATAACGATGGTCTGGATATTGACATGTAGCGAATGCAGCATCACCTGCAGTTGGCCCAGGATTGCTGCCCACAGGTCGGCCTTATACCGGGCATCGATAGCCTTATACCCTTCCTCCATCTCCTTATCCTCCAGAGACTGCACCTTGATGTGCTTCATGGCGGAGAGGTGCTCAGAGAAGAAGCGAGTCATAGTGTTGATGGCGGCGTAGGTTCTGCGCATGATATAGAATTGCAGTCGGCCCACCAGGAAGAACAGAAGTACGATGACCGGAATAGTGGCGACCAGCCAGATGGTTAGGGTAGAACTGTATCGGGCCATGATAATGATGGCGCGGATTACGGCATAAGTAGATGACACAGTGGTAAACAGCGAATAGATGGAATTGCTGGCCTGATCCACGTCCAACGTCACGCAGGAGATGAGGGAGGACGGGGCGGTCTTGTCCACCTCCCGCTGGGGCAGGGAGAGAATCTTGCGCCAGACCATATTCCTGGCCCGCAAAGAGACAGTGGCAGTGCCGTAGGTAGTGAGAATATTCACCGCACTGGTGATGATCATGTGGGCTACAGTCAGCAGACAGAAACCCAGGATCACCCGGTTATAGAGTTCGCCCTTATTGACGGCAATGGTATAGGAAGCCAGACGCACGGCAATCTCCGAGGCCAACACGCCCAAAGCCACCGTGAGAATGAAGTAGTGCCAGGGGATGTGAAAACGCGTATAGAACCGAAAGAAGGACTTCCAGACGCCTTTTTGCTTGTTCATGGATTATCCCTCCTCCCTTACATCGGCGTGCAGCAGGGAACCGACGTACGCGTTGCGCCGCGCCACCTCATCGGTCGGCCCTTGGTCTACAATGCGGCCCTTCTCGAGCACAATGACATGCTGGGCGTAGGAAACCGACTGACGGTCATGGGCCACAAAGAGACAGGTGCAACCCTCGCTGAGGCTCTCTGTGGCACCCCAGACCTGAGCCTTGGCAGAGGCGTCCATGGCTGCGGTTGCCTCGTCCATAAAGAGCCAGTTGCCCTTCTTGAGAAGCATCCTGGCTACGCTGAGCTTCTGCCGCTGGCCACCGGAGAGGGCCGAGCCACCCTCGCCAATCTCTGTTTCATAACCGGCCGGAAGCTCGTTTACGTAGTCAAGCAATCCCGCCTGTTCACATGCTGCGTTCAGCTCCTCATCCCCCACCTCCCGGCGCAGTCCGTACAGCAAATTCTGCCGCAGAGTGCCGGAGAACAGGGTACACTCTTGCGTGATGTAGTTGAGTTGGCTGCGGTAGCTGCGGCGGGTGTATTGGGTGATGTTCTCTCCGCCCACGGTGATTTTGCCATCCCACAGGTCGTAAAGGCCGGCAAAGAGGTTCAACAGCGTGGTTTTACCGCTGCCAGAGGAGCCTACTAGCGCGGTTCGCAGCCCCACGGGAATTGTGACGGACAGGTGCTCAAAGAGGGGCTCATCGCCGTATCCGAATGTGATGTCCTCGGCCCGAAGCTCACCGGACAATTCCTCCACAGTCTTGCCCTGGTCCACGATTTCGCTGGGGGTGTCTATGATCTCCGAGACACGCTCGGTGGAACCCATGGCCGCCTTCAGATTGATCCAGTCTGTGGTATAAGAGCTGATATAGGTGGTAAGCTGAGTGGAAAAGGCGAAGAAGGCGATCCACTCCGGCAGGGAAATCATGCCGCCGCCGTAGAAGTGCCTGCCCACCAGCAGAAGAAGAATGAACTTCATGCAGTAGGTCATGGTGGAGAACGGTGAGGACAAGTTATTGATCCAGGTGGAACGGATCTGATTTTTGCGGTAGTCCGTGGACAGTCCTTCTACACGCTTCTCTTCGCTCTCCTGGGTACCGAAGGATCGAATCAGCAGCGACTGGCTGACACGCTCGGAGATGGTACGGTTGAGCCGAGCAAAGGACCAGTTGAGCCGGTCATTGATGCCGAAGTTCAGCCGACCCATGATGATGGCAATGATGATATCCAGCGGCAGCATGATCACCATCACCCACATGAGGCGCGGATCGTAGCTACCTACCTGCCGCACCAGGGAGAATACCGTGTAAAATGAGATTAGAAATCCAACGAACACGTTCATGACGATTTTACTGATAGAGGAGATGTCGTTGGTGATACGGGTGATGAGCTCCTTGGGATCGTTGGATTGGAAGAAGCCAAAGGGCAGTGACACGGTCTTGCTCCACACCATGCGCCGCAGAGCCCGGTCGATCTTGGCTGAGCAGATGCCCTTGAAAATACCATTTACGCTGGAGAGCAGCAGCGTGCCGACGCTGTAAATGATGAAGGGAAGAATGATGCCGGAAAAGCTGACATTACCGGCGAACATCTGTGCGGTGTACTCCGTCACATCAATACCTACCTTGACCAGATAAACACTCGCTGCGATGAAGAGGATGATCCAGACATAGGGCAGTTTGGCCTTCCACAGCATGGAGAAGAACCGACGAATGGTATGTTTTTGATTGGAAAACAGGTCTTTTTGCAAGGCGATTCACTTCCTTCTGCGTATTGGATAGCAGCCAGGGCTGCCGCATTCTCGCGTGGGCAGCCCTGGCAGATACATGTGCAATTAGTCCTCGATGGCGTTGAACGCTTCCAGCGCGGCGTCTGCCCGTGCATAGTCCTCAGCAAAGGCAATGGCAAAATAACCCTTATGCGCAGTGGATTGCAGCACGTTCGCCCCGCCCATAATGACAATCAGGCCTTCGTTCATATCAAGATATTCCCAGCCCTGCAGGACGTCTGCGTCGCCGTCCTTGTCCCACCAGAACAGCCACAGGCCGTCATAGTCCACGGCCTTGGTTGCCACGGTGGAGAAGGGCATTTCGCCTTGGGTATTGTCGGTGACATAGCCTGCAGTGGTGTTGATGTCAATACCTTGCGCATCCTTGGCAATAAAGCCCTTCGCGGTGAGGTAGGCGACCATGTCCTCAAAGCTGGAGGTGCTGGCCTTGACAGTAGGAGCTTCGCTATCGGTGTTGGCAGTAGTGGTTTCACTGCCGGCGTTGGAAGTAGTGGTTTTGCTGCTGCCATTGCCGCCGCAGGCGACGAGGGACAGGATCACGAGAACAGAGAGTGCGACGTAGATCAGATTCTTCAGGTTTTTCATGGTTTGTGCTCCTTTCAATTTGTTTAGTCGTATTACAGTTATTTGGGAATCAATAGAGATAGCCGCCGATGATCTCCTGTAGCTCATCCTGATCAATAACGCCGATGCGGCGCTCCACCATCTGGCCGTCCTTGTAAAACAGAATCGTTGGGGTGGCGTGTATCTCAAAACGCTCCCCCAATGCGGGAACATCTGTCAAGTTGACCTTCACCACTGATACGAAAGGCAACTCCGCCTGCAAATCGTCCAGCACGCGGCTGAAGAGCTTACAGGGGCCACAGGTGGTCGTGTAAAAGTCCACAATGGTGATACCATCTGCCGCGGTCAGGGTGTCGTAGTTCTCTTTGGTTGCATGATAAACAGCCATTATCCATCCTCCTCATTCACCAGAAGGCTCTTCAAATGCCGGAAGAAGCCCATATAATAATAATCGCTCAAAGCGTTCATCTCGTAGAGTTCAAAGGGCTCTGCCCTAGCAAACTCTTCAGGAGTGCAGTGCCAGTCCGTTGCGCACTGGGTGATCCAGTTATCATAGTCCTCGCGGGATACGGTGTAGCCGTCACTGGCGGCCCGAGCCGATCCCAGTGCCACAAGAGGCATCGTCTCACGAGCGCCGCCCAGCAGGAACGGAGCAATCTCCTCGTAGCTTGACACGGGAATCCGGGCGGAAATCTGCGATGGTGTCATGTCGGAGAGCTCCAACCCTTGAAAGCGGGACAGCCACTCAATCCGGTTCATCTGCAGGTCAACCCAGTGCTGATAATCCGTCTCCGTAATCTCCAGGCAGCTGCCAGTCAGGATCTCCTTGATTACTTCTTCCCGGATCTCGTAGGCCAACTGCGTGGCTGCCTCATCTCGCTGCTTTTCCACCTGATAGGTGTGAAAGGACATCTTGTCCGTAACGCCGGGCAGGTTCTCCTCGACCAGCATTTCATCGTCCAGCGGTGGTACAACTTTGTGCTGAATATCAGTAATGATGACTGTCACCGATGTGCCCTTCACGCTACACGTAACCTTTTCACCGCAACTATGTCCGATCAGCGCGTTTTCCAGTTCCCGACTGAGAAGTCCCAGACCAAGAGTAATCTTCACTCCTTCACGGTTGAAGCGTTGGAGCTCCGATTGCAGCCTCGCGGTGATTACGTCGCCAGAAGAGGCAATCACACCCCTCTCCCATTGCAGCTTCTTCTGCCGCACATACAGGATCTCCTTTTCTATGGCTGCCTCATCCGGATGGAACACCTTCCGGAATCTGGAGAGATCCAGATCTTCATAGCGCAGTTCTTTTTTTACCTGCATGCGGTCACACCCCTTTCCGTTGTGTATTGTACAATAAATGCGGAATTTCCGCAATATTCCATGTCTGAATTGTACGAATACTGGTTGATGTAGTCGGTATTTGTGCCTATTAATCCTATTAAAAATGGGGGGAACAGATAATTGGCAGCAATCGACCTTCGTATAATGTTCTGATTGAACTTCAAATAACGCTTCGTCGCTGATCAATGTATCTGCAGTACTATGTAGTCCCCAACTTCGACGACTGATCTATCGGGACTCACTCCCACAACAAACGGCACCGGACAAGCGCTGTATGCGTCTTTGTCTGGTGCCGCGTTTGTTGTGTTTCGGTTTGAAAGGCCGCGGCCATATTATCAAAGCAAAGGCGTCGGAACTTGATTGAACGGTTCCGACGCCTTCGCCTATCTCCTGATGAAATGTGTATCTTTGCCGATGTCCTCTGACACGAACCGCTCCACGGTCATGTGCAGGTCGTACTTCTCCCGCAGGCGCGCGATCTCTGTCATCATGGGAGAGGCGTGATGTTCGTCCAGAGCTTCCTG
>JAGABH010000062.1 GCA_017614755.1 Oscillospiraceae bacterium | reverse complement strand
CTTGAGCTGCAGCTTCCAGCGCCGGGGCCCGGCGATGGTGCTGACCACGCCCACCCGGGTGCCCGTCTCTTCCAAAACCTTCCCCTGCTCGATGTGCAGCTCCAAATACGATTTCACGCCGGTGATCCGGGGCGGCGTCAGGCTCAGCCCCCGGCGGGCGAATACGTCCCCCAGACGCTCCCCGTTCTTGGCGGTGAGCTGCGCCAACTTCTCGGGCCCTTCCTTCAGCTGGTGGGTCACGAGGCCGCTGCCCATGGTGCAGCAGCCGAAATTGCTGCTCTCCTCGCAGCGGAAGGCCGCCGTCTTCAGCGGCAGCTTCAGCCCCGCTTCCTTGGCCCGCTTCAGCAGCAGCAACCCCGCCATGACCCCGGCCACGCCGTCGTACCGGCCGCCCTGGATCACGGAATCCAGATGCGACCCGATCAAAACATAGTTCTCCGCCGCCTCCCGCCAGGCATAGCTGTTGCCCGCCAGGTCGGTTTCTACCCGGCAGCCCAGCTCCCCGGCCAAATCCGCGAAGCGGCGGTGCATCTCGTCCTCCAGCTCCGTGTACCCCAGCCGCGTCACCCCGCCTCCGGGCAGAGCGCCCACCTCGTAAAACGCTTCGAACAGCCGCTTCAAATATTCCCGATCGGAAAGCTCCATACGCCCGCCTCCCTTTTTCTCTGTCTCCATCATACCAGCCCCTTCAAAACCCTGTCAAGCCAGCCCTTTTCTTCGCAAGAAATCTCTTGCCAACCGCCCCCGCCTGTGCTACAATACCCTACAGCGCCGGTGTGTTGGAATTGGCAGACGAGGAGGACTCAAAATCTACTTCGCCGTTTCCCGTTGAAGGCGTCAAAAATCCCCTATTTTAGGGAAATTTGAAAACCGAATAACCACAGTTTACCCGCTTTGGCCTCCTGATTGGCCTCCGATTTCCAGGATTTTTCCAAAGGGACCCCAAAGCTGATAAAAACCTTGCCGGTGTGTTGGAATTGGCAGACGAGGAGGACTCAAAATCCTTTGCTGGCGACAGCGTGTGGGTTCGAGTCCCACCACCGGCACCACGAAACCCCAGTATTTACTGGGGTTTCGAGCTTTTTTGGGCTCGGCCCCGAGGCCTTGATCCGTTGCGCCCGCTAGTGTCCCCCACGGTTTTTTGGAATTTTTGAGGTTCGATTTCTTCAGCATTTTCGTTGTTTTCCGCACTTTCGGAGGCCATTTCGGAGGCCACCGGAATCCGTTGCGTCCGCTCATGTTTGTTTTCGTACCCCGGAAAACAGCCCATGATCGCCTCTGCCGAAGCGACTTTGGAGGAATAATCCAGGTGGGTATAGATGTTGCTGGTGGTGGAAATATCGCTGTGACCCAGCCATTCCTGGATGTCTTTGAGAGCAACGCCGTTGGCATAGAGCAAGCTGGCGCAGCTGTGCCGAAGGTCATGGAAACGGATGCGCCGCAGCCCGCGCCGTTCCAAAAAGTCCGGGAAGGCCTGAGTGAGATAGTTAGGTTTGATCAGCTCGCCCATCTCGTTCACATACACATAGTCCAGATAGTCCTTGCAATAGCAGTTCCCGCAGATCCGCCGATTGGCGTCCTGTTTGTCCCGCATGGCCAGCAACAGCTTTTCGAAGGGCTTTACCAAGGGCAGCGTTCGATGTGAGGATTTCGTCTTCGTGCGATCCTTCTGGATCAACTTCGTTTCATTGCCTACTTTGACCTGCGTCACCGTGTGCCGTATGGTAATGGTCTTGCGTTGAAAATCGATGGCGTTCCATTTCAGGCCGCATATCTCGCTGCGGCGAAGGCCATAGAACGCCGCCAGGATCACGCCCAGCTCCAGATTGGTCCCCTTCACCGCTTTGAACAAAGCGTCCAGCTCGGGCTTCTTGTACGGATCGGCCTCGAATCGTTCCTTCCTCGGCTTTTGCACCCTATCAGCCGGGTTGCTTTCGATCAGGCCCGTCTGATACGCATATTGTAGGGCCTTCCGCAGGTTGGCGTGGCGGTGGATGACCGTGTTGGGGCTCACATGGCACACGTCCAGCTCATAGGTGTAATAGTCCTGGATATGCTTCGGGGTCACCTCTCCCAGCAAGATCTTTGGGTGCCGGTTGTCAAAATACGGAACGATCTTGTTCAGGATCGTCTTCTCATACGCGGCGTAGGTCGTCGCTTCAATGCTGGGACGCATCATCTTCAGCCAGTCCTTCAAAAAGGCTGTGAACCGAATGTTGTTGGGGGCGACAGCCGCCCCGCCGCTTGCAGCCTTCTTCCGTTCGTTCAGCTCCTCCTCCTTCTCCTGCCGGGCCCGCTGCAACAGGTCCTCGGCCCGTTTCTTGTTGCCCTTGACGGGCAGTCCCGTGGAATGAGCCGGGGTCCGCCGGATCCCCAACTCGTCCGTGTAGCTCAGAACGATATAGTAGATACCGTTCTTTTCTCTCAGATGTCCTGCTACCATGTTCTTCTCCTTTCCTTGTAGCGTGTATTCATCTGCCGTTGACACGGACAGGATACCACCTGCCCGTGCCGACGACAAATGTACGAGGGCCTACGAAACGGATTTTTGGGAGCCGGTCAGATACTCGATCACCGACACCTTGGGGATCCGATACCGTTTCCCGATCCAGTAGCTCTGTATCGCGCCCTCCTTCAGCAGGCGATACACGCTCTTGGAGCTGGGTCCGCCCAGCATCTCACAGAGCTGCTCCACGTTGACCACATCGGGATAGTCCGTAAACATCACCTTGTAGTATTCCTGCAATTCCCGCTTTCGCATGGGCCTCACCTCACCTTTCTGCCTCATAGGCCGGACGCTCCGCCCGGGTGTCGGCCCGCTCCTCCAGCATCCGCAGGATGGACTGCTCCATGTCCTGGG
>JAGABH010000061.1 GCA_017614755.1 Oscillospiraceae bacterium | reverse complement strand
GTCGTTTTCTGACTGAACGGATTACGGATTGCCCGGCAGATTGTTTTGGGCGGTGGTGACGGCGGGCCGGGCCAGCACCAGGGTTCCGGCGGGGACGGAGTGGGTAAGCCACACCGAGCCGCCGATGGTGCAGTCGTCGCCGATCCGGGTGTCTCCGCCGAGGATTGTTGCGCCGGCGTAAATGACCACCCGGTCACCGATGTCTGGGTGACGCTTGATTCCTTTGACCAGAGACCCGTCCGGTCCTACCTCAAAGCTCTTGGCGCCGATGGTGACGTGCTGATAGAGCTTCACGTCCCGACCGATGGTGGAGGTCTCGCCGATAACCACGCCGGTGCCGTGGTCGATGAAGAAATAGTCTCCGATGACAGCGCCCGGGTGGATATCGATGCCCGTGCGCCTGTGGGCGTATTCCGACATGATCCGGGGCAGCAGGGGAACCCTCTGCCGGTAGAGAATGTGCGCCAGCCGGTAGGTGGCGATGGCCTGGAAGGCCGGGTAGCACAGCAGGATCTCGTCCGGGCTTGCTGCCGCCGGGTCTCCCCGGTAGGCCGCCTCCAGGTCCGTGCCCAGCTGTCGGCGAACCTCCGGCAGCTCCAGCAGCAGGGCTTCCGCGGCAGAAGCCGGATCCGGGGCGTCCACCTGACGCAGACAGATATCCAGCAGGGCGGAGGCCTGCTCCAGCCGGGCCTCCGTTCCGCCGTCCTCCCCGTCGGCGTGGCGGGGGAACATGGCGTCGATCAACAGGTCTGTCAGCCGTTCCGCCCGGGCCCGCAGTCCCACGCAGTCCCGGCCCGTGGGCACCTGGACCTGTTCCAGCCCCAGAGCGATTTCTCGAATCAGAACACGCCGGGGTTTCCCCGGCGCGGATGCTTCCTCATAAAACGTGGGGGACATAGAGTCTCCTCCTTCATACAATTACCTACTAAAACAATATGTTTATTGTGTAAAAATGTGCCGGTTTTTGCTTTTTCGCGGCGGGCCTACCCCACGCCGTTGACTACGTTCCGGGGATTGCCTTGCTGGAAGCCCCGGATGTTATCCGCCACCAGTGCGATGAGCCGCGCCCGGGTTTCCCGGGGAGCCCAGCCCATGTGGGGAGTGAGGTATGTGTTGGGCGCGTTCAGCAGGGGATTGTCGGGGCGAATGGGCTCCAGAGTGAAAGCGTCCTGGCCCAGCGCCCGGAGCTTTCCGCTCCGCAGGGCCGCTGCCACGTCCTCCTCCACGATCAGGCCGCCCCGGGAGGTGTTGATCAGAATGGTCCCGTCCTTCATCTTTGCCAGGGATTCTTTGTTGATGATTCCGGCGCTGTCCGCGTTCATGGGGCAGTGGAGGGAAATCACGTCGGATTCGGCGTAGATTCTGTCAAGACTGGCGTAATGTGTGTGCCGGTCTTCCAGCTCCGGATGGGTGTGCCGGGAAAAGACCAGCAGCTCCGCGCCCATGGCCTGCATAATCCGGCCAAAGGCCTGACCGATGCCGCCGTAGCCGATGATGCCCACGGTTTTTCCCGCAATTTCGGTAAGGCCTGGGGCAATGCGGCAGAAATAAGATGTATCCTTCCACTCCCCCCGGCGGACGGCACTGCTGTGCTGCCCCACCTGGGTGGTGATTTCCAGCAGCAGGGCGGCGGCCAGCTGGGAGACAGCCCAGGAGGAATAGCCCGGGGCATTGCATACGGTAATCCCCAGCTCCCGGGCGGCTTCAATGTCGATGTGATTGAAGCCCGTGGCAAAGAGCGTAATCAATTTCACCGAGGGACAGGCTTCCAAGACTTCCCGGGAAATCACGGGCTTGTCCAGGATGACGATTTCATTGTCGCCGATGTGGGAGACCAGCTCCTCCGGGGCAGTGCCGGGGTAGACGGTCAGCCGGCCCAGGGCCTCCAGGGGTTCCCAGCTCAGGTCCCCGGGATTGGTGCGTTCGCCGTCGAGAATGACAAGTTTCCAGTGTTTCATGCTTGACTCCTTACCAGAACCGCTTGGCGGCTTTGTTGATGAAGATAACGTACCAGACAAACAGCGGAACGAAGAGGAACAGAGCGGCCCCCTCAGAGAACCAGGCGGGGAGGGCGGCCAGCAGACCGGTCATTTCGTTCACTACGAAAAAGACCGACAGCAGCAGACCCAGCACGCCGAAGCCAATCAGCCTGGGGGTCATAAAGCGAATAAAACCCGCCGGGTCCTGACACAGCTCCGGCTTACAGTTGGCGGGATAGATAAACCGGTTGGGGACAAGCTCGTAGGTCCGGTTGATTCGAATCGTGGAGATCAGGACGTTGACGCTGACCCAGACCAGCATGGCGGTCATCAGCAGCACAAGGAGGTTGGAGGGGCTGAGCTCCGGCATAAAAACACCTGCTTTCCTGAAAATCGTTGGCCTACCCATTGTAGCAGAAGCCGCGGGAAAATGCAACTGAAAAGGACTTGTTTTGTGGGGGAAAAAAGGATATAATAGGCCAAAACAAACAGGGGAGGCGTACCACTATGGCAGACATCATCGCGGCAATCTCCACCGGGAAACAGCCCTGCGCCATCGGAATCCTGCGGCTGTCCGGAGCGGGCTGCGCCGAAACGGCGGGAGCGGTCTTCCGCTGCAAAAACGGGAAACCCCTTTCCGAGGCACCGGATCGGAAACTGATTCTCGGAACCCTCTACGACGCCCGGGGCCGAGAAGTGGATCAAGCCCTGGCGGTTTATACCAGGGGGCCCCACAGCTATACCGGGGAGGATACGGTGGAGCTCCAGTGCCACGGTTCTCCCGCTGTGCTGACGGCCGGTCTGGAGGCCCTCTGCCGGGCGGGCGCCCGGCCTGCTCAGCCGGGAGAATTTACCAAGCGGGCCTTTTTGAACGGGCGGATGGATATTACCGGCGCCGAGGCGGTCATTGATCTCATCGAGGCCCAGACCGCCGATATGGCGGCCAACGCCGCCGCTCAGGTGGGCGGGGCCCTGGACCGTCGGCTGCGCCCCATCTACGAGGGACTGACGGACATTTGCAGCCACTATCATGCCGTTTTGGATTACCCGGACGAAGAAATCCCTGATTTCAAGCTCTCGGATTTTGAGGAACGCCTCCGCACTGACCGGGCCCAGCTGGAATGGCTCCGGGCTACCTGTGACCGAGGCCGCATTCTGAAGCAGGGCGTGCGGATTGCCCTGGTGGGCAAGCCCAACGCGGGAAAATCCTCTCTGCTGAACGCGCTGGTGGGCTTTGACCGGGCGATTGTTACGGATATTCCCGGCACCACCCGGGATACCGTGGAGGAGACGGCCCGCTTCGGCCGGGTTCTGGCTCGGATCACAGATACCGCAGGCATCCATCAAACCCGGGATCGGGTGGAGGCCCTGGGGGTGGAACGCTCCCGAGCCGCTGCGGAACAGGCGGACCTGGCAATTTTTGTCTGCGACGCCGCCGCCCCCCTGGACGAAGAGGACCGGCAGGCCATAGCCGCCGCCAGAGAGGCCAAGCGGGCGATTGCCGTGCTGAACAAGACGGATCTGCCCCAGCGGGTGTTTCGGGTCCAGCTCCCCTTTGAGCCCATCTTCGCCGTCTCCGCCACCCAGGGCGACGGTCTGGACCAGCTCTGCGGCTGGATCGAAAACACCTTCGGCGCGGATCTGCCCTGCGACGGCACCATCCTGACCAATACCCGGCAGGGGGAGGCTGTGGGCCG
>JAGABH010000060.1 GCA_017614755.1 Oscillospiraceae bacterium | reverse complement strand
GGTGGGGTCGGTCACCACGTCCTGGTAATTATGGCCCAGGGCGTCCACCGGGGTATCGGTGTAAGTGTCGCCGCAGATGGAGCAGGTATGGGTGGTGTAGCCGGCCTCGGTACAGGTGGGGTCGGTCACCACGTCCTGATAATCATGGCCCTGTGCTTCCACGGGGCGGGTCTCTGTGGCGTCGCAGCGGGAGCAGCTCCGGGTCTCCTCACCGGCCTCGGTGCAGGTGGGCGCGGCGGTCTGGGTCCATTCGCCCCAGTCGTGGCCCAGGGCGGTCACGGGGGTCTCGGGGTACGAATCGCCGCTGATGGAGCAGGTATGGGTGGTGTAGCCGGCCTCGGTACAGGTGGGGTCGGTCACCACATCCTGATAATCATGGCCCAGGGGGTCTACGTCGCGGGTTTCCACGGCATCGCAGCGGGCGCAGATTCGGGTCTCCTCACCGGCTTCGGTGCAGGTGGGCTCGGCAGTCTGGGTCCATTCGCCCCAGTCGTGGCCCAGGGCGGGAATCGCCACAACCTCGGACTCGGCGCCGGTACGCAGGCCCACAAAGGCCTCAGCGCCGTCTTCGGTACAGGTGGCCTCCTGAATCACCTGGGAGGGAACAGGCCAGACGTCATCCTGCTTGGAAGCGACCATAACGCCGTCCTCTATCTTCACCAGATAGACCACAAACCGGTTGCCGCCCATGGCTTCCGGCGCGGACACAGCGTCGGTGATAAAGGGCAGCGGGGCGGTATGGTTGGCGGTGGCCTCTGCGCTGAAGGCGCCGGTGCCGTTGCCGAACATCACCCGGTCAACGCTGTCCACATTCAGGGTGAGTTTGTAGTAGTCAAAGCCGTTCATCTCCTGGCCTTCCGGCTCCACAAAGGGGCCGCCGGGATAGGACAGGTCCTCGGAGGTTGCTTCGGGACCTTCGCCATCCCCGTCCTTGTAGCCAAAGACATAGGGCGTCCCGGAATTCGTGCCGTCCACGAAGTAGACGTCGATATCCTCAGGAGAGTCATCGCCCTGGCTCACTTCCAGCTTGTAGATGGAGATGGCCGCCATATTGGTATTTCCATACGAGGTAAAACGGGGTGAGCTGGTATTGTACCGGAGGTAACGGGTACCGGAGCTTCCCTCGGGACGGACAACGCTCGCTTCGCCGGAGCTAAAGGTCACAGTCCAATCCGTTTCGGTGCTCTTTTCAGTGGCCGTCATGACCACATAGTTGCCGGAAGATTTCGGCGCAAGGTATTTGCCGTCGTACTTGAAGGCATAGGTGCCCGCGGCAGTACCTTCCTCGACCTCGAAGACCAGCGCGGTCTCAGAGGTGACAACATCTTCGGTGATCGCCGCGTTAACGGAAGACAGGAAGGTGTTGCCGTTGTTTCCAGTGATAGGACCGGCGGCCTTCGGCGCGCTGGCGTTGGGGTAGACGAACATGATCTTGTCGCCTGCTTCAATGGAATCCGCCAGGACAAAGTTACTGTCGGCTTCCTCGGCACTGGCCGTCATGGTAACGCCGCTGAACATGGCGGCAACCATGGCGATTGCCAGAAGCAAGCTGATAAAGCGTTTGTTCATAGTGTTTCCTCCTTGGATAGAATTTACAGTAAGCAGACGTCCGACTGTATTCCGGGCATATCGGCACCTCCGCTATTGTATTTTTTATCATACCAAATCCCCGGCTTTTTTGCAATCATATTTTCCTGTTTTTCCTGCAAGTTTTTCGAATTTTTCACAGAGGATGCATTTCATTCCTTATGATTATTCATGCCATAGAAAACGGACCTGCCCCGGAGGGCAGGTCCGTTTGATAACAGTCGGATGATTATTCGTCCAGCTCGTTGCCGGTGAAGAAACGGTAGAGGTAGGTGACCACAAAGGCACGGGTGCAGGGAGTCTGGGCATTGAACATACCGCCCTCGCCCTTCTCCAGGCCCTTCTCAAAGGCCCAGATGGCGCCGGCATAGTACCAGTGGTTGGTATTGATATCGGAGTAGGGATTATCAATGGTGTATTCAGGCTTGCCCATAGCAGCGTACAGGAACTGGAGAATCTCGCTGCGGGAACAGGTCTTGCTGGGGCTGAACTGATCGGGCTTGGTGCCGCCGGTGATCCCGTTCTTCACCGCCCACATCACAGCCTTGTGGGCCCAGTGTTTATCGCTCACGTCCTTGAAGGGGTTGTTTTCCACTTCCACTTCGGGTCTGTCATTGGCAGCCCAGAAGAACACCACGGCGTCACTGCGCAGGACAGTCCGCGCAGGCATGAAGTGGGTGGGATCCACGCCGCCGGTGACGCTCTCATCCAGGGCCCACATCACAGGGTTGAAGAAGAAGTCCTCGTCGAAAACGTCCTCAAAGGGATTCGCCAGCCGGGGAACCTCCACCGTGTCGGTGACGCCGCAGCGGGTGCAGGTGGCCGTCTTCTGGCCGGGGAACTGGTAGGTGGGCTCCACCGTCACGGTGCCCTCATCCCAGTCGTGGCCCAGGGCGGGAGTGGTCTCAACGCCGGCCTGAGCGCCGGTACGCAGACCGATATAGGCACTGACGCCGTCTTCGGTGCAGGTGGGCACGGAGAGAACCTGCCTGGGCTCTGGCCAGACGTCGTCAACCTTGGATGCGACCAGGACGCCGCCCTCCAGCTTCACGGAATAGACCACGAAGTTGTTGCCGCCCAGCTCTGCGGGAGGCTCCACGGCATCGGTCATATAGGACAGGGGGGCGGTGTGGCCGGCGGCAGCCGTCAGGCTGAACTGGCCTTCGCCGTTGCCGAACATAACGGTGTCAACGCTCTCCGGATTCAGCGTCAGCTTGTAGTAGGGATAGCCGTTCATCTCAAGGCCGACCGCCTCAATCTGGGGGTCGCCGGGGTAGGCCAGATCTTCCGCCGTGGCGCTGGGGCCGTTGCCGTCGATGTCGTCATAGCAGAAGACAAAGGGCGTCTCGGTGTTGGTGCCGTCCACAAAGTAGACGTCGATATCCTCGGGGGAATCTTCCACGTAACTGCTCTCCAGCTTGTAGATGGCGATGTCCTTCTGAAGACTCACATAGGCGGAGAAGCGGGGTGAAGAAGCGTTGTACATAAGATAACGGGTGGCATCGCTGCCGCTCAGAGGATGGGAAACCTTGGCGACGCCATCGTTGTCGATGGACACGAACCAGTCGGTCTCGGCGCTCTTTTCCTCAGCGTTCAGGAACACGTAGTTGCTGCCGGAGGTGGCATTGGTGCAGGTCAGGTACTTGCCGTTGTACTTGAAGGCAACGGCTCCCTCGGCGGTGCCGTCTTCGACCTCGAACACCAGCGCCTCCGCAGAGACAATGGCGTAGTCATTGTACTCCGCAGCAACGGATTTCAGATAGGTTTGGGTCTCGGTGTAGCCATCGATGGGGCCGGCCGCCTTGGGCGTGTCGTCCGGGTAGACAAACATGATCTTGTCGCCGGCCTTGACCGAACCTGCAAGGACAAAGGCCTCGGCAGGGACGTCCTCGGCGCTGGCAGTCAGCGTCATGCCGCTGAACAGGGTTGCGATCATCGCGATGACAAGAAGCAAGCTCGTAACGCGTTTCTCCATAGTGGTTCCTCCTTAGAGATGTATGTGTTTCATCAGAGCAGGCAGACCGAACAGAGAATCTGATACAACCGAACTTGCTCCACATTCTTCATTATAGCAAAACTTCATCTGTTTTTCAATCATATTTTTATCATTTTTAACGAATTCTCCCGATTTGCCCGGGATTCCCGGCGCGGAACCCGGTCCCGCTTTGCATCCGTCGGAGGGCTGCGTCCCCGCCTTTGCCCGCATATCCGTCAGCAGCGGCGCATAGACTGGGCATCGGGAGGGATCAAAATGCCGCCATGCCGATACACGGATTTGAGATGCAAGGAAGTCATTAACGTCCGGGACGGGTGCAGACTCGGCTGCGTCTGCGATGTGGAGGTGGAGCTGCCGGAGGGCAGAATCTGCGCCATCTGGGTGCCGGGGCCCTGGCGGTGGCTGGGGCTGTTCTGGCGGGACGGGTACTACCGGATTCCCTGGTCCTGCATTCGCCGGGCGGGGGACGACATCATTCTCGTGGACGCGGAACTGGCCGGATGCCGGATCGGCCGGGAGTGGAGAAGGCCCCGGCGCTGAAAAAAGCGCCGTCAGACGGGAACAAAACCGATTTTTCATCGTCTTACTCCCATCAAAGAAAGGGAGTGACCATCCATGAAAAAAACAATCGCGATCCTTCTGGCGGTTCTGGTCCTGCTGAGCCTTGCGGCCTGTGCGGGAAACAATGC
This sequence comes from Oscillospiraceae bacterium, assembly GCA_017614755.1. GTDB lineage: Bacteria > Bacillota > Clostridia > Oscillospirales > Oscillospiraceae > JAFRPC01. The sequence continues at coordinate 1,486 of JAGABH010000060.1, read as the reverse complement.
GGCACGAAGCGGAGTCTCCGAAAGAGCGGAACCCAACGCACAGGCAGCAGACGAAAACCTCTACTCCTACGATTTCAACGCTGCGTACCGTTACGGCGGCTCTTCTGACGAAAATCTGTTTTATGACTATGGGTATGCGTCCGCCGAAGAATATGAGACGCCTGCCGGCGAAACCCGGCTGGAAAACAGCCAAAAGCTCATCCGCAAGATTCGCCTTACGGTAGAAACGGAAGACTACCAGGCCTTTATCGACGCGATCAACGGCAAGATTCTCGCCCTGGGCGGATACATTGAAGACATGGACGCCAACACCTCCGGCAGCTATCCCAGCGCCACCATCGTCATCCGGGTCCCGGCAGATCAGCTGAGCGCCCTGGCAGACAGCGTTGCCGGCATCGGCAACATCACCTACAAGCACGAGTCCCAGCAGGACGTCACCCTGCAGTACACCGACACGGAGAGCCATATCGCCGCCCTGCGGACGGAGCATGAACGTCTGCTGGCGCTTCTGGACAAGGCGGAAGACCTGACGCAGGTTTTGCAGCTGGAGGACCGGATGACCGACGTTCGGTATCAGCTGGAAAACTACGAGCGCTCCCTGCGGGCCCTGTCCAACCAGGTGGAATACGCCACCGCCACCATTGAGGTTTCCCAGGTCAAGGTCTTTACCCCCGTGGAGGAAGAAGAGGTCGGCTACTGGGAAAAAATCGGAAACGGCCTTGCCGACGGCGTCAAGGGAATGTGGGAATTCCTGAAAAATCTGTTCAGCGACTTTGTCATCGCGCTCCCCTACATCATTCTCTTCCTTCTCCTGCCCGCGATCATCCTGTTTGTACTGATTCGGCGTCATATCCGGAAAAGAAAGGCCGCCCGCGGGAAGGCCGCCCAGGCCCCCGAGACGTCTGCAAGCGACGCTGATTCCGACATGGAAAACCGCTGAACCCACCGAAACGTGGATCACCCGTGAGCGAATTGCCGCTCACGGGTGATTTTTCCCTGATTTTTCTTGATTTTTCTTAAAAAAATGCTTGCATTCCGAGACCCGATCATGTATAATACATCGGCACGGTGAAAAAGCCGTGACACTGCAACTCACACACCCGGGGATTTCCGCCTGTGTGCCGCCCCACGGGGCGGTCAGCCGGAAAGATGATCGGGGTGGAGGAAAAACAAAAAAGGAGATTACAAAAATGGCAGTCGTATCCATGAAGCAGCTGCTGGAAGCCGGTGTCCACTTCGGCCACCAGACCCGCCGCTGGAACCCCAAGATGGCGCAGTTCATCTACACCGAGCGCAATGGTATCTATATCATTGACCTCCAGAAGACCGTGAAGAAGCTGGAGGAGGCTTACGCCTTCGTGCGTCAGCTGGCCGAGAACGGCGAGAGCATCCTCTTCGTCGGCACCAAGAAGCAGGCCCAGGACGCCATCAAGGAAGAGTCCGAGCGCGTCGGCATGTACTACGTCAACGCCCGTTGGCTGGGCGG
>JAGABH010000059.1 GCA_017614755.1 Oscillospiraceae bacterium | reverse complement strand
GTCAAGGACCACCGCACCGGCGTGGAGAACGGCAACATCCAGGCCGTCATGGACGGCGACCTGGACGCCTTTATCTCCGAATACCTGGTGCAGAGCTAAAAAGCAATAAGGCTAGGAGCCGTTAAGATCCTCCTCTGAGTTTCTTAACGGCTCCTTTTTTTATTGCAGTATGCGGTCTTAAAAACGACCCCGGCACCATCAGTTGGACAGCAGGGACATGTCTATGACGATCACAGGACGGATCGTCTTATGCTCCAGGTCGACCTGATAGGAGCCCTTTGTGACTTCACCCGTATCCAGCACCATGGAGCCGCAATACGCTTCGACCATCTGATACGGCCACGTGTTTTCCTGCACCTGGTGCATCATGGCGTCCCGCAGCCACCAAAAGCATTTCTGAGGATCGGCACCACAGTCGATGGCATGCTTGGTCGAGGTGGTCTTCCGCAATTCGATCGGCAGCGCTTTCGCCTCCTCCACGTTGAGGAGGGTGATGTTCTCAGCCAGCACGGCCTGCTCTACAGACGTAAAAGCTGCATTTTTAAACGTGCTGTTCAACCACTGATACAGGGAGCTGGATTCCCAGGATACGACCTGGTTAGTCGAATGATAGGGTCGGGAATCGAGGGCAACGGTGGAGATCAGACGAATCAGGTTCCGATACTTCCCGATCACGATCCAACGTATGGGCTCGTCGTCGGCACCGTCCTGAGGATAGGCGCCAAAAGTCATTTCATCGTACATCTTGACTTGGTCTACAGACGTGATCGCCTGTCGTCCCTTCATCAGCAGGCCAGGCTCCTCCGAAGGATACCCGGCATCGGAGAGAACGTTGTTCTGCTGATTGAAGTCGATCTGAATCATGGGGCGAACGCCTTTTCCATTGAAGGTGACCAGGTAGGCCGCCTGGTTGACCGAATCCTGCTGGACCACCGAAGCGCAGTTGTATTCCGCTCCGTTGTACAGCCGGACCTGGCTCCCATCCCGCAACCACCAGATGTTTCTGACGCTGTCTCCGCCCTGGGCGAGGGCATAGGGTGTAAAGGTAGTAGCACGCTTGTCTCGAGAAAGGGCTTTGGCCTCTTCAACGCTGGGGATGGTGATGTCCCCATGGATAAGGTTCAGCTCCTCCGCCGTGAAAGCAATTTTCTTGAAGCTATCGTTCAGCCAGGCATTCAGAGTGCTGGTCTGCCAGTTGACCGCTTCGTCCCGTTTGTGATAGGGGCGGACATCGATCATGTATCGGGAAAGCAGGGTCATCCTGGTCCCGGTCTTGCTGAGAACGATCCATTCTATGGGCTCAAAATCGTTATACGTCTCGAATGGGTAGATGCCGAAGGTGACAATGTCATTGACCTTCACGTCGTCCGTTGTAGAGACTTCGTCACCCCCCTTTTGAATGGGCGATTCGCCCGCCCTGCTGTCGGGAATGAAGGCGTACAAAAGGCCGAAGCACATGAGCAGGGCAAGACACAAGGATATCTGCTTTTTCATGATCTATCCCTCCTTTATGGGGTTAAATAAAGTATATCATCCTCCCGATCCGCTTGTCAATTCATACCAGTCCCCGATATGAAGGGGCTGCGTTGACTTTTCTGCCACGCCATCAGATCGGTCCCGGTCAATTGGCGATGAACATGCCGTGGCCCTTGGGAACGGTGAGGACGCCAACCATATGGCTTTGAAGCACGGTGGGAAGTGGGCAACTATCCACCTGCCGAACCCCTGAAGGTCGGTGGAATACTTTTCACGGATGAAGATGCGCGTGTTCAGCCGATCCGCCGTTCTGTACTGGGCTGAGGCTGCTCCCTGTATCGCAGGTTGCTCCATGCTTTCTTACTGATTATGAGAAAAGGACCCGCAGATGCGAGTCCTTTATGCGTTGCTATTTGTGGTCTTAGACCAGCTCCAGCACCACCATGGGGGCGGCGTCGCCGCGGCGGACGCCCAGCTTGTACATGCGGGTGTACCCGCCCTTCTTGCCCTCCTGGATGCGGCCGTCGTACTTGGGAGCCAGCTCACGGAAGAGCTTCTCCACCACGGGATGGTTGTTGCCCTTGGTGCGGTCCCGGTACTCCTTCTTGGTCTCCTTGTCCTTCTTGGGCTCGGGCACGTCGTACAGATAGCTCATGATCTGACGGCGGGCATGGAGCTTGGAAGGCTGATCCTGGGGCTTCTCCTCCTTGGAGACCTGACCCTTCTCGTTGTAGACCTCTTTCTCCACCATGTCCGTGTTCTTGTATTCCTTCACCGCCAAGGTGATGATCTTCTCGGCGATGCTGCGGACTTCCTTGGCTCTGGTCTCGGTGGTGACGATCTTGCCGTTCCAGATGAGAGCGGTGGTCAGGTTCCGGAGCATTGCAACACGCTGGTCAGTGGGCTTTCCCAGTTTCCTGTTTGCCATTGCTGCTTCCTCCTAATTAATCTTCGTTGCTGCGCAGGGTCAAGCCCAACTGCGCCAGTTTTTGCTGCACTTCTTCGAGAGACTTGCGGCCCAGGTTCCGGACCTTCATCATCTCGTCTTCGTCCCGCTGCACCAGCTCCTCCACGGTGTTGATGCCGGCCCGCTTCAGGCAGTTGTAGGAGCGGACGGACAGGTCCAGATCCTCGATGTTCATCTCCAGGATCTTCTCCTTCTTGCTCTCCTCCTTCTCCACCATGATCTCCACGCCCTGGATCCTGTCGGTCAGGTTGATGAAGAGCATCAGATGCTCGGTGAGGATCTTGGCGGCATAGCTGGCCGCTTCATCGGGCTTGGTGCTGCCGTTGGTCCAGATCTCGAGGGTGAGCTTGTCATAGTCGGTGATCTGACCCACACGGGTGTCGTCCACGGTGAAGTTCACCTTGGTGATGGGGGTGTAGATGGAGTCCACGGCGATCTCGCCGATGGGCATGTCGGGCCGCTTGTTGCGGTCGGCCACCACATAGCCCCGGCCATGGTCCAGCATGATCTCCATATGGAGCTTGCCGTTCTCGTCCAGGGTGGCGAGGTGGAGCTCGGGATTGATGATCTCAACATCCGAATCGGGCAGGATGTCACCGGCGGTGACTTCGCACTCGCCCGCCGCGTCGATGACGACCTTCTTGGGCCCCTGGCTGTGGAGCTTGCAGATGAGCCCCTTCAGGTTCAGGACGATCTCGGTCACGTCCTCCTTGACGCCCTCGATGGTGGAAAACTCATGGAGCACACCGTCGATGCGGATGGAGGTGGCGGCCACGCCGGGGAGGCTGGAGAGCAGCACCCGACGCATGGAGTTGCCCAGCGTCATGCCGAAGCCGCGCTCCAGGGGTTCCACCACGAACCTGCCGTAGTTCTCAGACATCTCAACGCATTCGAGTTTGGGCTTTTCAAAATCCAACATAGTATACCCTCCTTCGGTAATGTCGTTTTGGTGAGGTTCAGAGCTTACCTGGAGTAGAACTCGACGATGAGGTGCTCCTCGATGGTGAGATCGATATCCTCTCTCTTGGGCAGAGCCACGACTTTACCGGAAAGGTTCTCGGCGTCCAGCTCCAGCCACTCAGGCACGGTGCGCTTGGCGCCCTGCTCCCGCAGGGTGGCGAACAGGGGGATCTGGCGGCTCTTCTCCTTGACGGAGATCACGTCGCCCACCTTCAGCTCGTAGGAAGCGATGTCCACCTTCTTGCCGTTGACCAGGATGTGACCGTGGGTCACCATCTGGCGGGCCATGGGGCGGGACTCACCGAAGTTCAGGCGGTAGCACACGTTGTCGAGACGGCGCTCCAACAGCTGGAGCATGTTCTCGCCGGTGACGCCCTTCATGTTGGAGGCGGTCACATAGTACTGATGGAACTGACCCTCCATGATGCCGTAGGCCCGGCGGACCTTCTGCTTCTCACGAAGCTGAATGCCGTACTCGGACTGCTTGCGGCGGCCCTGGCCGTGCATGCCCGGGGGGGTGTGGCGCAGGGTCATGGCGCACTTCTCGCTGTAGCAGCGGTCGCCCTTCAGAAACAGCTTGGCGCCTTCGCGGCGGCACTGTCTGCAAACGGAATCCGTATATCTTGCCATTGTTTTGCCTCCTTACACTCTTCTGCGCTTGGGCGGGCGGCAGCCGTTGTGGGGGATGGGGGTCACGTCCTTGATCATGTTGACCTCCAAGCCGGCCGTCTGCAGGGCGCGGATGGCGGACTCACGGCCGGAGCCGGGGCCCTT